>JAIRPU010000067.1 GCA_031256815.1 Spirochaetaceae bacterium | reverse complement strand
GCAATTTTGCTTATGTCTACTTCAGCGACCCGGACGGTGCGCGGGGTATCGCCTTTTTCGGAATGGCGGAAATGGGCATCGAACTTTCGCCGGCATACATTCTCTTTTCTCTCGGCATCCTTTTCGCGGTAGAGTCGGCTGTTACCGCCGGGCTTTTCTTTACCAAAATTTGGGCGCGAACATTCACAATATGGTGGGGCATCCTTTCGCTCGTAATGGTGGCCCTGTCGTTCAAAAATCTCACGGTCTGGCTTCTGCCGCAAGTCCTGTACATTGTAGCGGCAACCGCCCTGCTGTTCGCAAAAAAAGATTTCGCGGAGAAATGAGGCGGTGCCGCGCTAGGTTTCTTGACTCCTGCACAGTTCCACGCTAACATCAACCTATCCATTCCGCCTCCGGCAAGTGTCCTATAGGTAGTGATAATGTACACCCACTTGACAGCGGGTATGTTTATTTTTACTGTTAAACGATATGCAAATAAAACACAAACCTCCTTTTAATTATGGATTAACATTATTATCGCCGCGAAGCGGAGCAACTGCGGATATGCTTATGGATTTTGGCGTTCTTAAGCTCTCTTCTGGAAGCAGTTATGAATCTTTTTCCGGTTCAGACGAACAATGCTGGCTTATGGCCTGTGGAAATGCCGAAATATCATGGGAATACGGCGCTAAACGCGAATCAAAACAGATTTCGCGTCAAAATCTTTTCGACGCAAACCCGTGGACGCTTTCCGTTCCAAAGGGCTTTAAGGTTTCTATAAAAGCGCTTTCCGGCGGCGCGGAGTTTTATTATATGGCAACAGAAAATTCAAAAGAATTTTCCGCAAAACTTTGGACGCCGCAGGAATGTGCCAGCGAACTTAGAGGCAAAGGCACAATGCGCGAAACTTCAACGCGGGTGGTGCGTACGGTTTTTGACGATACAAACCGTCCTGAATCGAATTTGGTTATAGGCGAGGTTATAGGCGTACCTGGAAAATGGTCCAGTTATCCGCCGCATCACCACCCGCAGCCGGAAATTTATCACTACAGGTTTTTGCCGGAGCAGGGTTTCGGGCTTACCGCCATAGGCGAAACCGCCTATATTATTCAGGATAAAGACACAATTTTAATACGCGAAGGCGAAGTTCACCCGCAGGTTACCGCTCCCGGATATGCAATGTGGTATCTTTGGGTAATTCGTCATATAGAAGGCGCTCATTATGGCCCGGCTACAAAGACTCCCATTTTTATTGAAGAGCACAAGTGGACAATGGGCAGCGAAGAAAAAATCTGGCAGCCCAAATAAAACGCTTCCAGCGCTTGCCCCTCTTTTTTAATGGAATAGAGTTAAAAGAGGTTCTTTGCGTTATTTCATTATGTCCGGCGGGTAATATGGGAGTTGAGTCCGGTAATTTAAGCGCCTGCCGGACGCTGTTGCTTGACGCGCTTGGCGTAGAACACAGGCGTTTGTTTGGCTGCCGGCAGACACATTCGAGGGTTGTAGCCCTTGCGGAAGGCGATGGAAGGCTTGTAGATGCGGACGGACTTGCCGGCACAGGCGGGGCGGCGCTTTCTGTAACCGTTGCCGATTGTCTTCCTGTTTATCTTTACGATACGGTTAGCGGCGCTTTTGCGATTTGTCATTCCGGCTGGAAGGGAACCGGCATAGCAATTAACGCGCTGAATATTATGAAGGAGCATTTTGGAACAAAACCGGATAATGTTGCGGCGCTTTTGGGGCCCTGTATTCAGGTTTGGGACTATCAGGTTGATTATGAACGCGCGTCTATTTTTAGCGCGGAGTTTGATTGCGGCAATGGAGCGCGCCCGCTTGGGCCGCCGGTCAAACAAAAGTATAAAAAATACTTTATTGATATGCAGGCGGCAAATGCCGCTATTCTGACTTTGGCGGGCGTTAAAAATATTTCTGTTTGCAAAAATTCAACTTTTACAGACAAAAGGCTTGGCTCTTTTCGCCGTGAAGGTAAAAATTTTACAAAAATGATGGCGCTTATAAAGAATAATAAAAAAATTATATAACACTAGTTTTTTAGAAATTATTTTTATATAATGAGAGGTGCCTATAACTTAATTTAGATCTGAAGGAGAGCAGAATGAAAAAGGCTTGTTTATCGCTTATACTCTGCGCTACGTCTTTGTGCCTGGCACAAGCGCAGCAGATTACACGTTTTGCCATTGTTGATATGGCCCGTGTGAATGCGGCGTTTCAAGGCGATGGGAAGGCGGGTCAGTCGCTTGAAACACAGGCGGCAAAGATTCAGGAAGAAGTCGATAAGCGAACCGCGGAAATCAACGAGCTCAAAAAAAGCTATACAGAAGCCGTAAATGCAAAAAATACGGCGGACGCGAAGCGTCTGGAAGGTGAATTACAGCGAAAGATAGCAACATTGAAGAATTATTACGATGTTGAAACCAAAAAACTCGAAGATGCAAAATCTAAAGTGGGTTCATCACAAACTCCTGAATTTGCCGCTCGTGTTTACAATGCTGTGCGGCTTGCCGCGGAAAGCGAAGGTTATGTTATGGTCTTGAACTTGCAAAACAGCAAGGGGATGATAGCGTGGTATAGTCAGGCGATTGACATTACCGACAAAGTTATAGCAAATTTAAAACGAAGTTCCAGATAATAGGAACTATTATTAATAGTGGAGGCATACATGAAAAAATGGGTATGTTTAGTATGTGGATACGTTCATTCTGGCGATAAACCGCCGGATGCATGTCCTCAGTGTAAAGCGCCGGCTTCTAAATTTAAAGAACAAACTGCCGGCGGCGGTTTTGCGTGTGAGCACGTAATTGGTGAAGCGCGGGATGTCCCTGAAGACATCAAAAAAGATCTTGTTGCCAATTTTAATGGTGAATGTACAGAAGTTGGTATGTATCTTGCAATGAGCCGGCAGGCCATTCGGGAAGGTTATGCGGAAATCGGTGAATTCTATCACCGGGCGGCTCTTGAAGAAGCCGAACACGCCGCAAAGTTTGCCGAACTTTTAGGCGAAGTGGTTCATGCTGATACAAAAAAGAATCTGCAGTTACGCGCGGAAGCGGAAACCGGTGCTTGCGCCGGTAAGCTGGACCTTGCGAAACGCGCAAAAGCAGCCAATCTTGACGCCGTTCATGATACGGTTCACGAGATGGCCAAAGATGAAGCGCGCCATGGCGCCGGGTTTAAGGGCCTTTTAAAACGTTATTTTAACGCCTAAACCGGCAGGGATAGGGGCGCTTGGCATTGACAGCGCCTCTATCCTAATATTATTAAATGTACTTTTCCCACAGATACAAACTTTTTATTTTTGTATTCTTTATTTTCTTTTTTAATGCTTGTGAGCGGCGTTTAGGCTGGGGTGTAATTTTCTGGTCAAATGCTGATACAGGTATGCCATTTGGAACCGTCCTGCCGGTATATGTTAAATCAAACATAGAAAAAAAATGGATTGTTGGAGTTCCCAAAGAGTATCGCACAGAAGCGGTAAAAAACGGCAAACTCGAAATACCGCTTGCTCAGCTTGAATTTTTTGATTCAAAACGCGCCGCGCGCAAACGCGCCGCTGAATTTGCCGAATACGCGCTTATTTATGCCGAAACAATGCAGGACGGGCTGCCTGTGCGCGAAGAAGCGGATAACAGCGCCTCGCGCGTTTACCGGCTTAGATTGGGCGAACTTATCAAAGTGCTTGGCCGTGCCGAAGGCGCTCCCGCAATTTCAACAACCGGTACCCCATTGCCCGGCGACTGGTACTTTGTCCGAACAGAAGACGGTACAACCGGCTATTGTTTTTCTTACAGACTGAGGCTTTTTGACCACGGCTCAGGCTCGCTTCAATTTGCCGGAAATGCGTCCGAAACAGAAGATGACCCGCTGTTGCAGAAAATTCAATCAAAAGAATGGTCGGCGCAAATTTATGAAGAAATGATAGAAACCCAAAAATTCGACCTGGAGGCGCTTCAGGCGCACTGGAGTTTTTCAACAGGCGAAGACACAGGGGTAGCCAATGTGTTTACACAGGATATAGACCGTTCTTTTCAGTATAGTTCTATACGAAAAATAGGAGAACGCGCATGGCGTTTTGATGGCACCTCGCTTACAATGACCATGTTGACAGACACCCTGCTTTCGATTAATTTTATTGACCGCGACGGCATGAACAGGCAGGCAAATTTTGCCGCGCTTCCGGTAAAGATTAACGACCTTATAGCGCAGGAAGAAAACCGCCGCGATGCGCTTTACGGTGATTTATTTGCCGCAGGGCCGGATTTTATGAGCGCTATGTTCGGCAATATTTCTTTTACTGAACAAAGAGATTTTTTGTGGGAAGGTTTTGACCCGTTGGTTCCGGATTATATCCCCGTTTCGGTATTGGGGCGCGGGAAAATAGAAATTCGTTACAATTTAAGTGATGAGTTTGCCGAATATTACACCGGTGTTTTAACCTTAAGTTTTAAAACCATAGGCAGCGCCGATAAAGATGTTCACTTTTTGTACAAAATTGGCGGAGAAACTGAATCTGAAAGCGTTGTTAGTTTTGAATATCTGCCTGCGGCACACATAAAAGACGCAATTGTAGCAACAAAAGAAGAGACTCCGTTTATTATTTATTTTTTTAAGAGCGCTACTGAATGAAGGTTCTGCTGGTTGTAAATCCGCAAAAAGCGGCCTCTCAAACTTTGGCGCTGGAGATAAAAACAAAGCTTGAAGAACGCGGCATAACGGTTAACTCATTTTCGTGGACAGACAAAGCGCTGCCGCAGGAGGATTTTGAGCTTGCCATTAGTTTAGGCGGCGATGGAACAGTGCTTTTTACAGCGCGTACAATTGCCGCGCGGAAGGTGCCAATTCTGCCTGTAAACCTGGGTACGCTTGGTTTTATAGCGTCCGTCCCGCCTGTCGGCTGGCTTGACGCATTCGAAATCTGGCGGGCCGGCAAAGCGGTGTTTTCGCAGCGGCTTATGCTTGAAATTGCCGTTGAACGGCGCGGCAAACGTGTTTTTGAACTTCCTGCAATGAACGATGCCGTTATTTCGGCTTCCGGTATTGCAAAAACAATAAGGCTGCGCGTCCATTTTAATGGCCAATCAATTGCAAGATACCGTTCAGACGGGCTTATCGCCGCAACGCCTACAGGTTCAACCGCATACAGCGCTTCCGCGGGCGGCCCAATACTTGACCCGGAAATGGAAGCAATTATACTAAACCCCGTCTGCCCTTTCACTCTGTTCAAACGACCGCTTGTACTGCCCATAACAGAGCCTGTTCAAATTAATATAGAACATGAGCAGCGTTCCGGAGTCCTGCTTACAATAGACGGGCAGGTTACAGAGGCGCTTGAAAACGGTGATTTTGTATTTGTAAGCGCCGCGTTAAACAAAACTCAACTTATTGTTTCCGGACGCAGCGCTTTTTATAATGCCCTGCATACAAAACTCTCTCATGGAACCTGAGATAGAATGTTTTATAAAAATGAATTTAACAAACTATGGTTTGCTTCAAGTAATGAACACAAATACGGAGAGCTTGCCGCTATTTTAAATGAAGCTGCGCCGGAAATAGAACTAAAGCTCCCTAAAGATGCAAAAATCTGCTTTGACGCGGAAGAAAATGGCGCGGATTTTGCCCAAAATGCGCTTATAAAAGCCAGGGCGCTTAACAAAATCGTGCATGAACCGGTAATAGCCGATGATTCCGGACTTTGTGTAGACGCGCTTGGCGGCGCGCCCGGAATTTTTTCTGCGCGATACGGTATGCAAAATGGCAAAAAGTTGGATTCTACAGAACGAAACGCGCTGCTTCTTGCCCAAATTGGCGATAATCTGCCGCGAAGCGCGCGTTTTGTCTGCGCTATGGTACTGCTTTTTAATAAAGAAAAATTTATTCTGGTACAAGAAACGCTTGAAGGAGAAATTGTGTATGAGCCAAAAGGCGGCGGCGGCTTTGGTTACGACCCATTATTGCTGATTCCTGAATTAGGCCGCACTGTTGCAGAACTTAACGCAGTCGAAAAAAACCGTTTAAGCCACCGCGCAAAAGCCGCCCGCCGTTTGTTCAGTTAAGTTCTTTCGGATGACTGCATCAAAAAAATATCACAAAGCCGCTGCAAATCGTCCGCATTAAAATATTCTATTTTAACGGTGCCGTTTTCCATACTGCCTTCAATTTTAACTTTTGTACCGAGCGCTTTTATAAATTTTTCTTCCAGCGCGTTAAGTTCCGGGTCTTTAAGTTCAAAGCCTGATTTTTTTTGCGGATTTGAAACCGGCGGCTCCATTACGTCAGGTTCAAAACTCTCTTCATTTGTTACATAAGTAATGGCGCTGTCTGGCGGGATTTCGTTTTCCTGATGTGTGTTATTAAAATCGTTTGTTCTGCCTGCAAGCTCCGCCGCGCGGCGTTCGGTTTCGCGCACAGAAAGGGAAGACGATATTATTTCCTGAAACAACGCTATACGCGAAACCGTATTTTCGATTGAAAGCAGTGCGCGCGCATGGCCTGGCGATACAAGTCCGGTTTTTAAGGCCTCCTGAACAGCCGGCGGCAATTTAAGAAGCCGTACAGCATTTGCTACTGCGGCGCGGCTCTTGCCAACTCTTGCCGCTACTCCGTCCTGATTAAGGCCGGAAATCTCCATAAGCTGCTTAAATGCCGCCGCTTCTTCTATTGGATTAAGGTCTTCCCTCTGTAAATTTTCGATAATGGAAACCAAAAAACTTTCTTCGGGGCTAAACTTTTTTATTATTGCGGGAATTTCAGTAAGTCCGGCAATTTTTGCCGCCCTAAGACGGCGTTCGCCGGCTATAACCACAAACGAATCTTCGCCGGTTTTTTCTACAAGAATTGGCGAAAGTACGCCATTTTTTCTTATTGTCGCCGCAAGCTCATCCAAAGCCGCCTCGCTAAAGTTTTTACGGGGCTGATTGGGATTCGCGCTAATCTTGTCTATAGGAATTGCCGCCTGACCGCCTGAGCTAACAGAATCCGGCAATTTGTCGCTGCTTATTGGAAGGAGCGCGTCCAATCCTTTACCAAGTCCGCTTAACCTGCCTCTCATAGAATTTCCTCCAAAAGGGGTGATTGTTTTGTAGCCTGCGTTACATTATTTACATTCTCCAAAATGCCCGCCACAGGCGGGTTCTTTTCTTTTCCGGTTAATATTTCGGAAACAAGGCTCTGATACGCAAGCGCGCCTGGACATACAGGGTCGTAACGCGAAATGGGCAAACCATGAGAAGGCGCTTCGGAAAGCCGTACGTTACGCGGAATTATTGTTGAATAAACTTTATCTTTAAAATAGGCGCTTACCTGCCTTACCACATCCTGGGCCAGTCTGGTTCGTCCATCATACATTGTAAAAAAAATCCCCTCTATGTTCAAAGAAGAATTAAGGCTCTGCTGAATTCGTTTTATAGTTTGAAGCAGCAGCGTTAGCCCTTCAAGCGCAAAATATTCAGTTTGCATTGGAATAAGCACTCCGTCTGCCGCGGCAAGCCCGTTTATTGTCAGCACTCCAAGTGAAGGCGGACAGTCTATAAGGATAAAATCAAAATTGTTTTTTACAGGCTCCAGCGCTTTTTTTAGATATACCTCGTGATTCGCTTTGCCAATCAACTCAACAGTAGCGCCGGAAAGATCAATATTTGCCGTTATTACAAAAAGACGTTCAACAATGGTACGGCGTACTGATTCCTGTACGGTAATTTTACCGGCAAGTATTTCGTAAATACCTTTATTATCCGGCTTTATACCGACACCGCCTGAAAGGTTGGCCTGCGAATCAAAGTCGACAAGCAGTGTGCGCTTACCGGCTTCGGCAAGATACGCGCCTATGTTTATTGCGGAAGTGGTTTTTCCGACTCCGCCTTTTTGATTTACAAAAACGAATGTTTTGCCCACATAATAATTATAAACTATAAAACTCTATTCGTCCACATAGCCGGAAAATAAAAGATGCAAAACAGGTATTAAATTACGGTATTCACGGTTTGGGCGTTTAATAATCCGCGCGGAGTTTGGCATAAAAGCTCTTTTGTCTGCCGCTTTTACAATCTTGCCCGCAGTTAAATTTTAGTTTTATAATAAGGCTGGAGTTAAAAATTGCAGATAAAAATCCGTAAACGGGCGCTTCCCCCAGGATGGTATCCGACAAGCGCGGAAGAGGTTACCGGCGCTATGGCTGGTTTTAAACAAGCCGGCAGCGCAGCTTCGCTTACGGCAGTGCTTCCACACGCAGGCTGGTTTTTTTCGCTGCCGCTTGCGGCAAAGGCAATTTGTTCGCTGTCCCCGGAAATTGAAACTGTGATTGTAGCGGGAGGGCATCTTCATTCCGGCTCGCCTGTGCTTTTTGCCTGCGAAGACGCAGTAGAAACGCCGCTTGGAAATTACGAAATTGATGTTGAACTGCGCGATATTTTACAAAACAAGCTTGGAGGAAAGAGCGATAATGCGGCGGATAACACTGTGGAGGTACTGCTTCCGGCGATTAAATATATTTTTCCAAAAACAAAGCTCGTTTGGGCGCGTTTTCCGCCCGCGCTTTCTTCATTTGAAGCGGGGCGTTTAATTGCGCAAAGCGCCGTGGCGCTTGGCCGCCGCGCTGCGCTGCTTGGTTCAACAGACCTTAGCCATTACGGAGCTTCATTCAATTTTACTGTAAAAGGTTATGGCGAAGAAGCTTTAAACTGGGTAAAAACGGTAAACGACAAAAGTTTTATAGACGCTGTGCTTTCCGGAAGCGCGGAAGCGGTGCTTGACGCGGGGCTGTCGCGCCGTGCCGCGTGTTCGGCGGGAGCGGTGCTATGCGCACAGGGTTTTGCTTCCATATTTGGCGGCAGCCCGCGCCTTTTGGGTTATACAACCAGCGCCGATGTTTTGCGCGCCGCAGGCGATTCATTGCCAGATTCTTTTGTTGGCTATGCGGCTTTTTCGTGGGAGCGCTACTGAAAGCCCGCCTGCGCCAAAAGCCTTGACCGGACGGCGTTTTGGCGCGCTGCGAAAAAACATAATCCTGCTTTAAGCAGCCGTTTTTTTATTTGCCTGCATGGATATTAGAAGTTTGTCCAGGCTGCGGCAGAGGGAGCGTTTAAAAAAACCATTGTTTATAAAATAAAGCGGTTTGTTTAAGCGTTTGTAATGTTTATAAAAAGATTTTTGCGCGATAAAACGGCGTAATATGGCGCAAAACGAAATTGAATCGCGTTTTTTTGCACGAATAATGCGCAAGATAAATGGCGCTTTAACAACAATTACAGCGTCAAGTTTTTTTACGGCCTCGCATTTATGGAGCAGCGCCGCGTTTATAAACCGCGTCTTGCCGGCCGCTTCATTTATCCACATTTCTATATGACGGTTTACTACAGGATGAACAATCGCTTCCAGCGCGGCAAGTTCACTTTGTTTGCCAAATACAAGTTCCGCAAGCTTTTTGCGCAGCACACGCCCGTCTTCGCCGGCAACAACGCTGCCCCAGCGCGCAAAGACACTATCTGCCGCTTCGTCAAGCGCGTTGTGTCCAAGCTTATCAACATCGAGTACAGAAAATCCATTTGTTTCCAAAAGTGAGGCTATATAATTTTTACCTGCGCAACAGAGTCCTGTAAGACCTATTAACATTTATTGGCGTACAATAAAAGCATCGTTAAACCCGATGTTTGCGGCGTTTATAACGTTAAGCGCCGAAACAGCGTCATTACGGTCCTGGTAAGGGCCGACTTTAACTCTGTAGTACATGATGCCGTTAAGAACTTTTCCAAAAATTTCGGTGTTTACGCAATTAGAAAGAAACAATTTTCGCCAGCTGTCCTGGGCATAGCGAATATCTGTATATGAACCAACCTGCACCCAAAAACCTGAGTAAGGTTCGTTTAGATTTATTGTAGGCGCAGGCACAAATAGCATAGTTTTAGTTGCGGGAGGGGGCAGCACGTACTGCGCTACAGGCGGCGCATACTGCGGGGTTTGATACTGCGCAGGCGGAGTATACTGCGGCGGAGACTGGTACTGCGCGGCAGGCGGCGAATATTGTTGCGGCTGATACTGCTGCGGAGTCTGATACTGCTGTGGAGTCTGATACTGAGCCTGTGGCGGCGCATACTGCGGGGTTTGATACTGCGCAGGCGGAGTATACTGCGGTTGAGACTGGTACTGCGCGGCAGGCGGCGCATATTGCGGCGTGGAGTTCCATGCCTGATTTTGCGGCGCTGCTGTTTGAGGCTTGTCATAAATGTCTATAGTAATCTGCGCTTGATTCTGCGCGCCTTCGGCGTAATTAAAATGCGGCGCGCGCTGCGGTGTTTGCGGCTGATACTGCTGCGAACTCTGATACTGCGCCGAAGGCGGCGTATACTGCGGCGCAGGTTCGTTATATTGAGGCGGATTGTTTACAGGCGGCGTGGCTGTTTGTGTTTTATTTAATTCCGCTTCGCCGCTTCCCTGCCACGCGGATGCTGCCGGCGGATTTTGCGGAAAGGTCTTTTTATCGGCAATTAACGGCGGGTTTTCATGGAAACTTCTTTCGCCGGAAGCGGTGCTGTAAAGCCGTTCAATAAAACCTGTTACCGAACGCTTAACATCGGCAATTTGAGATTCGCTTAACGAAGAGGAACAATCGAGTACAAGATATATAATCGATGACCTTCTTGCGCTTGTAAAATCATTTATTTTACGTGTCTTAAATTCACTGTTTAAAAGCCATTCATTATATCCGGTTTGAAGATACCATTGCTTAACAGCCGATTCATTAATATTTTCGTTTAATATAAGGGCATACTCAATGCCATCCGCCGTCCGCCGGCCCTCTATTGAATGTCGAGAAGAAAGCTTAATCCCATTGGCTGTAAGAGCGCTAAGCGAATAACCGGAATTTGGTTTTGACGCATCGTAGCTTATTCTGCCTTCAATATACCGCGCCGCTCCTTCCGCTGACGAATAATTTTCGTCAAAGGTAAGCCGGACAAGGGTTCCAATAGAATATGCCGGAGCGGTAAAAGTAAAATTAACAACGGGCGTCCAGAGATTAAGCTCATTTGCAATGATGTTAAGCCTTTCTTCAATTTGAGAGAGGTTATTCAATTGAAAGACGTGTTCAGGCGAACTGGCTATGGATTCCAGCGTTTTTGCGAAATCATATTCAGAAATTACATCACGTCCGGGAACCCCAATCGCCCATGAATCAATCTTTTTTCCGGCAATGCGGCGTGAACGAAGCTGCTGGCTGATATAATTCATATAAGAAGCGCTTTGTTTACCGGCAAAACTTACATTTCCGGCGATGGCGGGCAGCGCAATATCGGTTGAAGCGGTGTCGAGTCCGTCTGTAAACGTAATAATGTTTACAGAATCAATATTTTGCGGCAAATATCCCATTTTTTCAAGCGAAGCTAAGTTTTCAATAACGGTATGTTCGGCATAGTAAAGCGCCGTTCCTGTAGTTCTGGAGGGAGAAAAGCTCACATTAAGCCGTTCCAGCGCTTCTCTTCTGCCGGAAGGGTCAAGCGGGATTAACGCCGCAGGCGCGTCAACTTTATCCGAAAAAAACGCAATTCCAAGATATATACCGTCCGCAAGCATAGATGCGCGTTTTTGATTCGCGCCTGACGTCATACCGGCGTTTGTGCCGTATCCGTCAAAATCGCCGCCTCGTAAATTCAGCGGAATGGTTTCGTGTTGAGCGGCAATTTCGGCGTCTGTAATACGTCTGCCGTCCCGCAGCGCTATGGGCGCGTCAAGAGATTGCCCAAGTTCAACATGATGCACAAAATAGAAATAGTTGGTGAGAGGCGGAACAAGGTTTTCATCAACGACTTTGGCGTCAATAATATTTACTTCTTTTACAAGCTCGAAAGTCTGGTCGGCGCGGTTTGCGCGATAAAGCCCGTAGCGGGCGCGTTCCGGGTTTTTTACACGGTTCCAGTTAAAGTTAACCTGTCTTGCGTTATCGCCAACGGTAATTACGCCTATTACCGGGTCGTTTGCACCGGAGGCGAAGACAGCCGTTCCCGTTGCCAAAATCATAATGGTTATTGCTATTAGTTTTTTGGTATTTATTACACACACAATAAACTTCCTACTGGACATATCCTATCCATTTATCGGATTTACGAAAAAAATCATAAGGTTTTTCTTCATAATGCGCTAGTAGCTGTCAAATTTTAAATAAACTCTACTAATTCCTTACAATAGCGGCTTATCTCCGTCTTTTATATTTTGAAGCTTTATCAAATGCTTTATCTGGGTTAACACATACCCCTTGAAATGGGGATTCAACTGATTGAATAAAACCGTCATTTCCTCAAGCTGGCCGTCTATTTTTCTGTCAAACATCGCCCCTTTGCCCGTCTTGAGCCATATCTTATTTACCCCGTAAACACTGCAAACCAACTCTATGACACGTTCATTGACTTCATTTCTGTGAGTTTCAATATCCCCGTAGTAGCCTCCGCTTTTAAGGAAAATACCTTTGGAAAAGGCCCTTTGAGAGAGTTTTAAGGTAAGCCTGGCCTGTTTGAGCCTGTCGTTAATATTGATTGCGATGAATTTATAGTTCCAGTCTTAATGGAAACTGTTTCATCTATACTTAAAGAATTTGAAGGTTACGGCGGATTGGGTATTAATTGGATGATGTATGGAAGCGGCGGTCAGCGGATTAAAAAAGATGGTCTTGTAATTGAGAGGTTTAAAGACCACGAAAATGACTTTAATAAGGATACATGTATAAAAACAATAGTAAATCCAAGATATACACTGTCCGTTTGTCATGTTCATTATGCCGCATACGTAATTCGAAAATTTTGTGTAAATACAGATAAAAAGAAAATAGAATCGACACCATATTCTTATGGCGTATTTAACAAACTAAGAATAAATCATTATTTTACTAAATCGTATGAGGAATTTCTTAGAAAACGCCAAAGAGGCAAAGCTGACTTTATAGATGATAAAAGACCATTTTCAGATTTTTATGACCATGATAGAAACCAGGAAAAAAATGATCCGATTATGAATAAATATATTCCTATAATATATAGAAATATAGCAGAAAGATATAAGAAATAAAATTCTTTATAAGCTAACTTAATTTTCAAAACTATTGAGTGCGTTTCCACATATAACAAGGATATATAAAGCAGGAGCAGATCGATCAGCCGCGCTTGGGTTGGCTGTGGCCGCGCCGCTTCGCGTTGTCCCTGCCCTGCGCGAAGCGTAGGGCAGGGACGTGAGGTGGAAGCTGTGTTATGCTTTGCCGCCTGCGGCGGCAAACTCAGGCAGCCGGAAAAGCGCTCCGCGCTTTTCCGGCTGAGCCGTCCGCTGCGCGGCCACACCGCGTCTGCGGTGTGGCCAACGTTGTTCCGCGCGGCCTGCGCAGGTCGTGGCATTAGGTGGAAGCGGCGGTATGCTTTGCACGCAAAACCGCCGCCTGCGAAGCTGCCTGCAAAAGTGCTTGCGCTTTTGCAGGGCATAGCGACCAGCCGCGCTTCGCGCGGCCTCAACCGGAAGCCAGCCGACCGTCCGCCGGAGCCGCCACACCGCACCTGCGGTGTGGCGACCGTTGTTCCCGTGGCCTGCGCAGGCCGGGGCGCGGCTTTTACACAGGCCGACAAAAGCGTTTTGCGCTTTTGTCGGCGGGCACACGCGCCTGAGGTAAAAACCGCGCTTTCCGCTTAAATCGCTTGCACGTTTGCAATGCCGCGCCCGCTGCGCGGGCGCGGGCTGTGGTTTGCCCGGGCCTGCGCGATGCGCAGAGCGGACGGTTGCGATAAGGCAGCCCTGCGCGCAGCCTGACGGCAAAATCGTCAAACAATTTGAATCAAAACGCATGGTCAACGCCTTATATAAGTATGGTATTCCAAATATTAATATCGTATAATTTATTAGAGGTGTGATTATGACATTAGCGGAAAGAAAAAACAAAAATCTCAGTTTTGACGAGGTTTGGGCAATTGTCGAGGAAAATATCCAGGGCATGAAAGAACTCAGGGAAGCTCAACGGGAAGCCCAGCGGGAAGCCGACAAACGGCAAGCGGAGGCCGAAAAACGGCAAGCAGAAACCGAAAAACTGTTTAAACAACAGAAGATAGAAGCCGACAAACGCCATGCGGAACTTGAAAAACAGTTGGGCAAACTCGGCGGCAGATTCGGTGAAATGATTGAGTGTATGGTCAAACCCAATCTTATAAGCAAATTTAAGGAACTCGGTTTTAAGTTTACAAAAGTACATCAGGATACCACGATAAAAGACGAAGAAAACAACATAATCTCCGAAGCCGATTTTATTTTGGAAAATGGCGACAAAGTAATGATAGTCGAAGTAAAATCGAAGCCGTCTATAGAAGACATAAAGTATCATATAAAGCGTATGGGAAAGATGAGAAAATACGCCGATTTGCATGGGGACAAGCGAAAATACCTTGGCGCAGTAGCGGGAATGGTGGTAAATGAAAACGTGTACCGGTTTGCCTTAAAGAACGGTTTTTTTGTGATAATACCCGCCGGGGACACATTCAACATCATAGCGCCGTCCGGCGAATACAGCCCGCGTGAATGGTAGCAGCGCGGTATGGATGTGGCGCGGCATCTGCGCGTTGCCCCCGCCCTGCGCGTTGCGCAGGGCGGGGCGTGAGTTGGGAGCGGCGGTATGCTTTGCACGCAAAGCATACCGCCGTTCCCACCTAATGCCCCTGCCTGCGCCTCTGCGCAGGCAGGGGCAACACGCAGTCACCGCGCCACACCCACCGGCAGCCCCCGCTACCATTCACGCGGGCTATATTCGCCGGACGGCGCTATGATGTTGAATGTGTCCCCGGCAGGTATTATCACAAAAAAACCGTTCTTTAAGGCAAACCGGTACGCGTTTTCA
>JAIRPU010000029.1 GCA_031256815.1 Spirochaetaceae bacterium | reverse complement strand
AGTGACGGCAAGAATACCGTTACCGTGGAGATTGACGACCATCATTGGTATGCCTTCCGCCCGGAAGATACCATTATCATCTACGGCGAGGTGGACAGGCACGGGTTTCGGTATATAATTGAAGCGCACTATGTGGTGAAAAAATAGGAGGCTTTATGAAAAACGCAGGATTACAAGCGGGGCTGTTTGCGGCGCTGCTGGCGCTCGGCACGGGCGGGGCCTTTGCCCAGACTGAGGCGGATTTTACGACCTACACAGACCGGCATGGCTATATTAGCATCACAGGCTACACGGGAACCGCCGTAGATGTGGTTGTTCCGGCGGCCATAGGCGGCGTGCCGGTTGACAAAATCGGGCGGGGCGCTTTTGCGGGAAAGACGGCTATCCGCTCTGTTACCGTTAAGGCGGCGCGGGATATTGACGAAGGCGCTTTTTCTGGCTGCACGGGGCTTAGGTCAATCACCCTGCCTGAAGGTATAGACGATATTGACGACCGCGCCTTTGCGGGCTGCACAAGCCTTGCGTCAATTACTATTCCCAACTCGGTGCGGAAAATCGGCGATGACGCTTTCCGCGGCTGCACGGCGCTTGCCGCCGTTACCCTGCCTCAGCGGCTGGAAAAGATTGAAGAAGGCGCGTTTGCGGACTGCGCCGCGCTTAAAACCATCGCCCTGCCCGCCGGTTTGCGGGATATAGACCGCAACGCTTTTTATGGCTGCATATCCCTCACAACGGTAACGTTTCCGGCAGGGCTGCGAAAGGTTGAGCGCGGGGCGTTCATGGGCTGCGTTTCGCTGGACGCCGCCACGCGGGACGCCATTACTCAGCGCTTCGGTTCGCGGACGATTTTCGGATAGCCCGGCGGGGGCGTTACGGGGGCAGCACCCCCGTTGAGGGGGGTAGCGGACAAGCAAGCGGAGGGAGAATGGCCGCGCTAGCGCAGGCCTTTTCGACCGGAGCGCAGGCTTGGAAGCGAGGGGGGAGACTTCCCCCCTTTGATTATCTAATCCTGATAATCCGCTGCGGTTTAACGGCGGATGAAATTAAAATTATGGAGCCTTGCCCAGCCTTTTTTTATAAAGTATTGTTTAAGTATAAATTTTGGGGAGGATACGATGAGTTTTAGGGGAACTATAATAATAAAACAAGAAGATGGATTGTTTGTGGCAACCTGCCTTGAAAACAATATTGCTTCACAAGGAAAAACAATTGACGAATCTATCCTCAATTTAAAAGAGGCTATTACATTGTATTATGAAGATGAAACAGAAGAATTAAACGCTATTAAAAACGACCCGATTTTTATAACGTCATTGGAAATGGCTTTATAAAATGGGGCATAAATATCCGTTATTAAGACCGGATGAAATTATTTTGGCCTTATCTAAAAAAGGATTTGTTTATAAAAGCCAAAAAGGAAGCCACGTGAAATATTCCAACGGGCGCAGAATAACGGTCATTCCGGCGCATGATACCGTAGCCAGAGGAACTTTAAAAAGCATATTAATACAAGCCGGAATTGAGTTAGATGATTTTTTAAAACTGTTGTAAAAGCAAAGCAAAGCGCTTAGCGCAGGCCTTTTCGACCGGAGCGCAGGCTTGGAAGCGATGGGGGAGACTTCCCCCCTTTGATTATTTAATCCTGATAATCCGCCTGTCATTGCGGGGGTTTTGTACATCGCGGAGTTTTTCGCCGGCAAACTGGAAACAGGCGGCGGAGAGGGCAAGGCACGCAAGAACGGCAAGCGCGGCGGCAGGATTTTCGCGCAGATAGTTGCGCTGTGCGGAAAGCATGGCACCCCATTCCGGCGCGGGCGGACGGACGCCCAGACCCAAAAACGAAAGAGACGAGAGCGCTATGATAATATGCGTTATATGCAGCGTTGAAAAAACAAGCATACCCGGAATTATTTCCGGCAGTATATGTTTAAAAATGATACGCGAATTTGAGCATCCAATTGCGCGCGCGGCAAGGACGAATTCTTTTTCGCGCAGAGCGCGGCAGGCACTGCGGGCAATTCTTGCGTGTTCAACCCAGTATACACAAATCATCGCGATCATAACATTATGAAGCCCCGCGCCCAAAATGCCGGAAAGTACAAGCGCGAAAATTACCGATGGAAACGCAAGTAATATATCAATTATGCTGATAAAAACAGCGTCAAAAATACCGCCTGCAAATCCGGCAAACATTCCGGTAAAAATTCCGCAGACAAGAATAATAATTTCGATGATAAACGCCGCGCCAAGCGTTGTTCTGCTTCCCGTCATAAGCCGCGAAAGTATGCAGCGTCCGAGTTCGTCTGTTCCCAATGGATATTCCGCGCATGGCGGAGCGAGCGTGTTTTCAAGCGATACGGCAAGCGGATTGTGCGGCGCAAAGAACGGCGCGAAAAATGCCGCGCTCAAAAGAATGACAGGCGCCGCCGCACATAAGGCGTAAACAAAACGCGGGGTTTTGCCTGTAAACTTATTTTTCATATAACGGATTTAGATACGCGCAAAGAATGTCGGCGCAAAGATTGATGCACGCAAAGAGCGCGGCGTAAAGGAGAACACAGCCGTCTACAACGGCATAATCGCGTTTTATTACTGCGTCAATCAAAAAACTGCCCATGCCGGGCAGCGCAAAAATTTTTTCGATAATTGCCTGACCGCCCAAAAGAGAAGCAAGACTCATTCCGAGCGAAGTAAACACAGGCAGCATCGCATTTTTAAGCGAAGAACGTACAATGGCAAAAAGCGAAAGCCCCCGCGATTTTGCGGCTTTTATGTACTCTTTTGAAAATTCTTCAATAAAGGCGGCGCGGATAAAGCGCGTGTAATATGCCGAGGACGAAATTACCAGTGTTAAGCATGGCAGAATATAATGCGCCGGAGTAGACGCGCCAAAAACAGGAAGCAGGCGCAGCCCTGCGCCGAATATCAATATGAATAAAAACGCAACACAAAACGAGGGCAATGAAGTTAAAATTGTAGAAAGTGCCCGCGCCGCCTTGTCAAAGGCGCTGCCGTGTTTTAGCGCGCAAAATGCGCCGAGCGGAAACGCGATGAGCAGCACTGCGGGAAGCGTTGCCAGCGCCAATAGCAGCGTTACGCGAAAACGGCGCTTAAGTTCGGCGCTTACAGGTTCTTTTGTTATGTATGAATTGCCGAAATCCCCTTTGAGAATTGCGCGAAGATACGCGGCGTATTGTCCTGCGATGGTTTTATCAAGACCGAGCTGCCGCCGCGCCTGTGCAAGCGCCTCATGCGACAAATCCGCGCCGCGTTCGGCAAGATAAAAATGTGCCGCGTCTCCCGGCGCGGCGCGAATCAATAAAAACGAAAGAAATGTTACCCCAAAAAAGACCGGTATAAACTGCAGTAATCTTTGCGCAATAAAACGCAGCGGCATTATTTTTTACCACGCTCAATTACCGCGTCTTTTAAGGCTCTGTTGATGTGCCACACTCCGGCTGATATATCAAAGTTATGTATGCCGGCCTGCGCAATGCGGACGCTGTTCCGGTGGAAGACCATTACGAATGGAATTTGCGCGGCAATTTCCCGCTGAATTTCCCAGTTCAATTCTTTGCGTTTTTCGGCGTTCATTGTTCCGGCAAGTTCGTCTATCAGCGCGTCAAGTTTATCGCTTGAATACATATTGTAATAACTTTGCGAATGCCAATATCCCTGCCGGTAATGAAACAGTGTGTCATCAGTTGGAATAAACGATTGCCCTGCCAGCGCCATATCGAATGTTTTATTTTCCAGCGCGTCATCAAGAGCGCCGCCGTCTACCGCGTTGAGCGTAACGGTAATGCCCGCTCTGGCAAGCATATCCTGAATGACCGGCGCAAGCAGCGCGTCTTCGCTGTTTGCCGCGTTGTATGTAAGCGAAACAGCAATTTGTTTTCCTTTAAGCAGCTCACGCGCGCTTTCCAGGTTGTAAGGCGGATTTTTAACATTTGGATTAACAAGTTCGCTGTATGCTGGAGAGAAAAACCCCGAAGGCGGCGAGGCAAGACCTGGAAGCAGTTGTGTTACGATGAGGTTAAAGTCGAGCGCGCAGGCTATCGCTGCGCGGACATTGTAATCGTCAAGCGGTTTTTTCTTCATGTTGAATAACAAAAATTCGGAAGTATTCTGCGTCTTTTTGATAATCTGAAAACGCGGGTCGTTCTGTAATTTTTTTACCGCGGCAAGCGACTGGTAGCCGCTCATCATATCGATATCGCCTGTTTCAAGGGCGAGGGCGCGGGAAGCGGCGTCTGGTATAACCTTGAAAGTGATTTTTCGCAGCGCCGGTTTGCCGCCCCAAAATTCATCGAAGGCTTCAAAAACATATTCGGCGTTTTTCTCCCATGATGTCAGTTTGTAGGGGCCGCTTCCCGCTTCATATTCAAGGCTGCCGTCCGCGTTTATCGCTTTTGGGCTTACCATGCTCATCATAGTCCGCGCAAGATTCGACGCCAAATTGTAAACAGGACGCTTCATTTTTAGGACGAGCGTGTAATCATCGGGGGCGTCAACGTCGGCGGCATCGGCAAGACCGGGGTAACCGTCAAGCCGCTTAAAGTTGTCAAGCGCCGCCGCCGCGTTCCAGGCTTCGCCATCGTGGAACTTTACGCCGCGCCTGAGATTGAATGTCCATACAAGCCCGTCATCGCTCATAGTCCACGATTCTGCAAGCGCCGGCGTTAAGCGAAAGCTACTGTCGATTTCGATAAGTCCGTTGTAGATGAGAATCTGCGTGTCATCAAGCATACCTTCTTTTGGGTCGATGCTTTGCAGGTCGAACTGTTCGCCAATTACCAGCTCCTGCGCCGCCTTTTGAGGCTTTTCGCAGGAAACCGAAAACACGGCAAGCAGCGCTGCAGCCAGTGCGGACGCTGAAAAAAATCGTTTAATAATTTTCATTTTTATGTTCCTTTTTATATTCATTAAGGCCATTTATTTTATTCTCCAGTTAAAAAATGCGGCAAGTCCGCTGTCGATTTATAAAGAAACAGGGACTCAATATTGATAAAGTCGTTACATATCTTTTGCGCGAGTGCGGCGTCGTGGGTTATTGCGATAAGACCGATATTGTGCCTGTTACATTCATCAAGCAGGACTGCCCATAACTGCGCCTGCGTTACAGGGTCGAGCATAGCGCTTAACTCATCGGCAATGATAAAGCGTGTTTGTTCGCAAAGAGCGCGGGCTATACAAAAACGCTGTTGTTCGCCGCCGGAAAGTTCACCGGGATAGCGGTTAAGCCACTCCCGCTCAATGCCGAGTTTTTCCAGCAGCGTGTCTATATTGGTCTTCCCGTAACATTCGGCAAGAACATCCTTCATCCTGAAGCGCGGGTTTATTGCCTTTTCCGGATGCTGCGAAATTAATTGAACGCTCCGGTATTCGCGCTTTTTGCCTGTAAAAGGCGTCCCGTCAATCTGCACGGCGCCTTCGGATGGTTTTTCATAAGCGGCAAGCACTTTTGCCAGCGTGGTTTTTCCAGCGCCGCTTTCGCCAAGCAGCGCGGTGCGGCAGCCGGATGAAAAGCTCAAACTTACACTGCGGAAAATCCACCTGTCTTTGGTATAAAAAAATCCAAGGTTGTTTGCTTCAAGCTTCACGGACGCACCTCACAAAACCGCCGCGCAGAGGACGCAATGGAATTTCCGCACGGCACTCCGGCGCGGCGCAGGCGCAGCGGGAGTAGAAAGGGCATATCTGTTTGTCTCCGCAGGCGTAAGGCTGGACGCCGGCAAGCGGAACAAAGCCGTTTTGTGGCATAGCTTTCCATAACGCTCTGCTGTAAGGATGACGCAGTTTTTCGCCGTCTCCGCTGAAGTCCGGGCGCGGCGCTGTTTCAACGGTAAGACCGGCGTAAAAAATGGAAACACGGCCGGCAACGTTAAGCGCAAGCGCAATATCGTGGGTAATAAGCAGCACGGCGCAGCCTGAATCGGCAAGTTCCCTAAGGTGGCCGAGTGCTTCGCGGGCAAGATTTTCGGAAAGGCCGGGGGTTGGTTCATCGGCAATTACAAGTTTTGCCCCGCCAAGCACGGCAGCGGCTACAAGTACGCGCCGCGCCATGCCTCCCGAAAGTTCATGCGGATATTTTTCAAGCACACTTTCGTCAAGTGAATAACGTTTGATAATTGCGCGCACATCCGCTTCGGAATATTTTACGCCGGCAATTTGGGCAAGGGTCTTCATACTTGGATCCAGAAAACTCACCGATTGCGGAATAAACGCTATTTCGTTTCCGCGCAGCTTGTTAAGGCGTTTTGCGGAAAGCGGCTCTCCGTTATAGATAATGTCGCCATGCACTTCGGCGTTGGGCGGCAAAATACCGAGTATCGCATGGGCAAGGAGGCTTTTTCCCGAACCTGAGGAACCGATAATGGCGTGTACTTCTCCTGCTTTTACTTCGAGGTCTAACGAAGAAATTACTTCGAGTTTTTCCCGCGCAAGCAGCGTGCTGGTGTAACGGTTAAACGCTATAGAAAGATTTTTTACCTGTAACATATATTTTTCCTACAAATGCGCCGTTCCGGGGTTCAGTATAAGGCGGAGCTGTTCGCCTGCAATATCGAAAAGCATTACGATTATCAGCAGCGAAAGGCCGGGGAACACGGCAAGGTGCCAGAGGCCGGCGCTTAGGTAGCGCATCGATTCAGAAAGAATTACGCCTATTGCCGGCTGTTCTGGAGAAAGCCCAAAACCCAAAAATGTTACCGATGATTCGTGCAGTATTGAATGTGGAAATAGCAGCACTACGCCGATTATACACTGTGGAATTATATGCGGCAAAAAGTGAACGCCCGCTATCCATAAATTGCTTTTACCGAATGCCTGCGCGCAGGAAATGTAGCGGGCGTTTTTCAGTGCAAGCACTTCTGCGCGGATTATACGCGCCAGAGAAGTCCAGTGTGTTGCCGCTACTCCGATTAATACGCCCTGCAATCCTTTTCCGCAGGCTATTGCGATTAAAACGAGAAGGATTAAATGAGGTACGCTTAAAAATACGTTTACCATGCCGTTTACAAAGGCATCCACCTTCCTGCCAAGGCTTGCCGCGGCAATGCCCAGCACAACGGCAAGCGCCGCGCTTATAAGCGAAGCGATAAGTCCTATTACGATGCTTGTTGTAAGCCCCTTTACTGTGCGCGAAAACATATCGCGTCCCAGCCAGTCGGTGCCAAAAAAGTGTTTCCACGATGGCGGCTGGTTTATCGCGTTAAAGTCGACATCCCATGCACTTGGGGGCATGGTGAGCCCTTTTGCAAAAACGAGTACAAAGAGCATGGCGCATAAACCAAGGGTGATGACGATACGCCTGCGCAGTGGAAGCGTAATTTTTTTAATCATAATGTTTTTTTACCTCCGGATTTATGATGTGGTATAACGAGTTTGCTATGGTGTTTCCTGTAAATACGAATAATGCCGAAAAAAGCGTAATTCCCAGGAGCAGCGGCGCATCGCTTTGCATTCCCGCCATAACTGCGGTGCGTCCAAGTCCGGGATACGCAAATACCTGTTCGGCAAGCACAGAGCCGCCAAACAATTCGGAAAAAGAAAGAAATTGCAGGGTAAGCGCCGGCAGCGCGATATTGCGAAGCCCATGGCGAAGAATAATCCGCAGTTGAGTTTCGCCGCGGGCGCGCGCGTAAATAACATAGTCTTGTTCAAGAACTTCGCACAACTTCTGCCTTGTTTGCATTGCAATATATGAAACTCCGGAGAGGGCAAGCGCAAGGCAGGGCAGTACAAGATGATGGATACGTTCGCCAAAACTAACCTCCGCGGCAAGTTTTCCGGCGGGCGCGGCGAGTCCTAGCGGGAAAATACCCAGACTAACCGAAAAGATGATTAATAAAACCAGGGCAAGCCAGAAGGTTGGGGCGCTTGCCAGAATCAGGCACCATGTTGTAATGAGTTTGTCCGGCCATTTGCCGTGGAATGTGCCGGCAAGCACGCCAAGTAAAAAACCCGCCGCGCCGGAGAAGAGCCACGCGAATCCCATTAACGCAAAAGATGCCAGGGCGCGTTCTTTGACAACGGTAAGCACCGGCAGCCGGAAAATCACCGATTCTCCGAAATCGCCGCGGCATATATTACCAAGCCATTTGAGGTACTGCCGGTGCGGCGCTTCGTTAAGCCCCCAGCGTTCGGCGATTCGGGCTTTTTGTTCATTGGAAACTGAGGCGTCCGCCCCGATATACGCCTGTACCGGGTCAATTGGCGATAAGCGCAGCAGCGTAAATGCCGCCAGGCTTACCGCGAGAAAGAGCATCAGTGTTTTGCAGAAAAACCAGGCAACGGCGCGGAGGGCATTGGTTTTCAATGTAAAGGCGCGGAGGGCTTGAGCTTTCACTTGCGCTTCCATTCTTTGATATTCGATATAATCGGGAAGCCATGGCCGTGCGGATGAATACGCTGATTCCCCGTATCAAGATTTGAGCGGACATAGTACAGGTGGTCGATGTCTACCAGCCAGCACCAGGTCGCGTCCCCCAGGCTTGAAAAACCGGTTACGCCGTCCCATTGGGCAAGCCGCCAGTTTTTTATCGCCTCTTCGTAGCTGAGCGCGGCAAGGGCAGCATCCATGTAGCGGTCTACGGCGGGATTTACCATGTTGGTAAGATTGTTATACCCGTCGGTGGCGTATTTGCCGTAGTAGAGGTTGTATATTTCCATGGGATTATGAGCGCCCCAGCCGAACTCTACCGGTGTTTCGTACATACGCCTGCCAATGTCGTCCCAGCTTCCTCCAAGTGGTTTAACCTCAATGCCGAGCGCCCGTGCCTGGCGTGCAAACTCCAGCGCTATAGCCTGGCGAAGACTGTCGTTTGCGGGATACATAAGCTCGAATGAGGCGCGCAGGCCATTTTTTTCGCGAATACCGCCGCTGCCTTCAATCCAGCCTGCCGCGTCAAGCGCCTTTTTTTGGCCATCGGCATCTTTGTCGCTAATACGGGTTTGCGGATTCCACCAGGGCAGGTTATCGCAGGCTGAATCGGCGCGTCTGCCGTAACCGCGCAGGGCATCGTTTACAATGGCATCCCGGTCAATTCCGTAGATAAGCGCCTTGCGAATCGCAATGTCGCTGGTTACATCGTTCCCAACGGGAAGCCCATCGGCGTTTTTTGTACCGCTTTTTGTTGCGGGAAAGCTTACGCCCCTGTTATCAACGCTTAAACAGCGGAGCAGGGTATAGCCGGGTATGTCGCGCACCAGCGCCGGAACCGTCATCGCTATATCCGCCTCTCCTGACAAAACCGAGGCAAGCGCCGCATCGGTGTCGTAGAAAAGCAGGACAAGCCGTTTAAAGGCGGGCATTTGCCCGTAATAATCATCGTTGCGTTCAACAATGAGCTGCTGGCCCTTGTCCCACTGCACAAACTTGTAGGGGCCGGAGCCAACCGGCTTTTGTCCGTAGGCCTGCGGATTCTGCGTGTATATATTTTCTGGAACAATACCGAGAGTTACCGCGATATACGGGAAGGCGGACATAGGGGTATTCAGCACAAATTCAACGGTTGTATCATTGACTGCTCTGGCTTCTTTCATACGGGTAAGGTCAACTTCGCTGTCGGTTTGTTTTGCCGTGTTGTAGGTGAATGCCACATCACGGGCGTTAACATTCGTGCCATCGGTAAACTTCGCATCTCTGCGGATACGAAAAGTCCACACGAGCCCGTTGGCGCTTACCGAATAGTCTTCTGCAAGGTCATAAGAAAAATTCATGTCCTTGTCAAATTCAAGCAGTGTGCTTTGAAAGAGAGGTGAACCGTAACGTCCCCAGCCGGTACAGGGGTCAAAACCTTCGTCTGGTTCTCCGCCTACAGCCAGTATCAGCTGGTCTGGCGCCCCTGTTCCGGCGCTTTTTTTTGCGCACGAGCCGAAACTCAAACTCATGCCCAACGCGGCCGCCAGTGCAAAAATGCATCTTGCGGTTAAAATGCTTCTAAGATAAATAAACATATAAACTCCTTCGCCACGCCGCCGGCATGGCTTTTTATGGGCGCAATGCCCGTTTTTGGGAGTTCATCTCCGTGTTTATTCCGTCATGGAATAGTTAATAAAAGAATGGTAAAACCCTGTTCGAGGGTGGAATGCGCGATTCATCAGCGCATTATTATGATACACGCAGTCCAATTTTTTTGTCAAGCGGCTTCTTGAGTCCGCCGGCTAATCGGCTGGCGCGGGGGCTGGTGGAGACTGCCGCAGGCTAATCGGTTGGCGCGGGGCTGGCGGAGACTACCTGCGGCTGTCCGCGTCTGCCGGCGGCGCGAAATGCAGGCTGTCCGCGGCAGCAATCATCAGGGTATATGTATTTATGGTATTTTGGGCGCATTTGTGCCGGAGGCAGAAGCGCTGCGGTAGAGGCCGCCCGCGAAACGGCGTTGCGGGCGGCCTCTACCGGCAAGCTGGCGAAACCGCGTGCGGTTTCGCCAGCCCGTACGCCGCCACACCGCGTCTGCGGTGTGGCGGCCGTTGTTACGCGGCCTGCGCAACGCGCAGGCCGCGGGCCGGCGATAAGGCGCAGGCCGTGTCTGGCGATAAGGCCGCGCGAAGCGCGGTCGCCTCCGGCAAAAACCGCGCTTTCCGCTACAATTTGCTTTGCTTCGCTTGCAAATTCCGCTTCAATCGCTTGCGCGAGTGTCTGCAGCCGCCTTTGTTTCCAAATAAAATGCAATATCAAAACCAGTCTTCTTTTTCCGATTGCCAGCCGGAGTTTTGCCTTGTTATGCTTTGTATTTATTGTATAATTCCACAAAATTATCGAGACCGGAAGCTTTATACTTTTGTATATCACGGTCTAAATATCCAAACTCTTTTGAATACCAGGGGCCGCACGCATGAAAACATTTTATTCCTTTTGTTAGCCCTTGTTTTAGTCCAAGAATATTCTCAAACAGGTAGCACAATACGCCGTCTTCACCATTTTTCATATCAAGTCTTTTACCGGCCATTTTGAATTTTATTTTTTTGTAATCAGTTTTTCTAAATATCGAACACCAGCCTCCTGCCGGCCCTTCACTTATTGTAAGCCCGTTCTTTAAAATATCTTTATAAAATTTTAATTCCGGTTTTGCTCCGTTTGTAAATTCATTTTGTATTACATCCAATGCAATAAATCCAAAATCATAAAATACATTGATAAAATCAACCATTATTTTATCAAAATCTTTCGGAAACTCAATAACATCATCATCAATAATTATTATATAATCTCCTTTGCTTCTGTTAAAAAGTTTTTTATATTCATTTAATGATTTATTTTTTTTATTATACCATATCTTAATATGCGGGTCATTTTTTTCTGCTTCTTTTAACAATGATGCCGTTCCATCAATTGAGCCGTTATCAATAATTAAAAATTCATAATTATATTTTTCGCTTTTGGATTTATAAAATGAAGAAAACATTTTTTCAACAAACTGTTTTCTGTTCCATGTAAGCATCACAAAACTGACCATAATAAACCGTCCATTTTTAATAGTGTTAAACTCTGCTGCGCATAATTTCATGCAGGCAGCGTTTCCTTTTAGCGTAACATTTACCCCCCCCCCCCCGTCAACAGTTTTGTTAAGAAAGCGCCTGCCGCCGGCTAATCGGTTGGCGCGGGGCTGGCGGAGACTGCCTGCGGCTGCCCACGGCGCGAAATGCAGGCTGTCCGCGGCAGGCTGCCCGCGGCAGACGTTTCAAGGGTTTAACCGCCTCTGACTGCGCGCAGAGACTGGCGGCTTAACTTTTTGGTTAAACTTCTGCATATTATTAGTATGAATAAAGCTGATATTCCTTTACGTTCACAAATTGCGCAAAATGATAAATGGAACCTTTCCGGACTTTTTGCAAACGATGCCGAGTGGGAAAAGGCGTTTTCTGAATATGCGCTTCGCGCGGAGAAGCTGCCCGGCTTCAAGGGCAGTTTGGGTAAAAGCGCCGGTTCGCTGGCCGAATACCTCAATTTTTACCGCGATTTTTCTATACTTGAAGAGCGGCTGGCATATTATGCCGACCTAAGGCAGTGCGAAGACGAAGGCGCAAACGAAGCGCGTGTTATGACGGGCAAAATGACTATCGCAAGCGCCAAAGCCGCCGCCGGAATTTCGTGGGCTATACCTGAAATTCAGGCTATAGACAACGATAAAATCACCGGTTTTCTTAAAGAAGAATGTTTAAGCGAATATTTAATTTATCTTAAAATAATTTTGCGCTGGAAACCGCACATTTTAACTGATAAAGAAGAGCGTCTAATTGCGCTGCAAAACGAAGCCTCTGGAATAGCGGGAGATGCTTTTAGTGTTCTTACAAATGTTGACTTTGATTTTGGCACAATAGATACGGAGGAAGGGCCGCGCCCGCTTTCTCAATCTACATGGTCTGTTTTTATGGAGAGCGAAAACCGCGATTTGCGAAAACGCGCATACGATGCTTTTTATAGCTGTTACGACTCTCATAAAACAACGCTTGCCGCGCTTTACGGCGGTTCTGTAAAACAGGATGTTATAAGGGCGCGAATCCGCGGTTTTGCCTCAGCAAGGGAAGCGGCGCTGTTTCCGGACAACGTTCCGCTTTCTGTTTACGACAATTTAATTTCCACAATAAGTAAAAATCTTGCGCCTTTACACCGCTATTATGCGCTAAAAAAACGGACGCTCAAACTGGAGCGGATGTGTCATTACGATGTTTACGCCCCTGTTAGCGCGGATGTAAAAAAGAAAACAAGCTGGAACGAAGCGGTAGAGCTTATCTGCTGCGCTCTTGCCCCTCTGGGGAATGAATACGTTAATACACTGCGCGGCGGACTTTCGGGCGGCTGGGCGGATAAATACGAAAACAAAGGCAAGCGCAGCGGCGCGTTTTCGGCAGGTTCATATACGGCTCCTCCGTATATTCTTATGAATTACAAAGAAGATTCCATAAGGGATGTGTTTACGCTTGCCCATGAAGGCGGACATTCAATGCATTCATTTTATTCTGCAAAGTCGAATCCGTTTTCGCATTATAATTATTCAATTTTTGAAGCCGAAGTGGCAAGCACATTTAACGAAGAACTGCTTTACCGTTATTTAAAAGAGAAGTCAGGCTCGCCTGAACTTATGCTTTATATTGTAAACAAGCGCGCGGACGACATTCTTGCTACGCTTTACAGGCAGACAATGTTTGCAGAGTTTGAAAAATTAACGCACGAACAGGAAGAACGCGGCGAACCGCTTACCATAGAAACGCTCCGTTCTGTTTACCGCGGGCTGTTAAAAAAATATTTTGGCGATGGCGTTGAGCTGGAAGCTTGCAGCGACCTTGAAGCGCTGCGAATACCGCATTTTTACAGGGCGTTTTATGTTTACAAGTATTCAACTGGAATTTCGGCGTCTTTGGCGCTTGCCGGACGTGTGCTTGGCGGCGGCAAAGATGAGCGCGAAGATTATTTTTCGTTCCTGTCGTCCGGCGGCTCACGCTTCCCGATTGATTCGCTAAAGGCTGCCGGCGTGGATATGTCAGAGCCGGAACCGGTCGGCGCCGCCTGCGCTGTGTTTTCCGGACTTGTTGACGAGTTAGAGCGGCTTTTAGAAAAATAGAATGGCGCGTTTTGTTGAACATGACGAGCGGCGCGAAGGAATAATAGAAAACGCGCTGGATGTTTTTATAGAAGTTGGATTTGAGAGCGCTACATTCCAAAAGATAGCCGACCGTGCCCGTGTTACCCGCACAATACTGTATCAGTATTTTAAAGACAAGCTGGAATTGTTTCATTTTAGCATAAAACATTTTTTGGGTCATCTGGAAGAAGATATAACCGGCATAGACAGGGCAAAGTCCGCTGTAGAAAAACTTATTTTAATTATACGCGCCGTATTTACAAGGCTGGAAAAAAACCGCAAGCTGCTAATTGTGATTTTAAACTTTATTGTAAACAATTACAAAGACACAGATACATCAAGTATAAAATATTATATAAGCCGGCGTACAATTCGTTTTAGGCGTAAAATAGCGGTAATAGTAATAGATGGAATAAATTCCGGCGAGCTGCGGGCAGTTAAAGTACATACGGTAAACGAAATTATTTTTTCGTTTATTGAAGCCGCTGTGCTTGAGCTTGCCGTACTAAAAAAAGAGAATCTGCGCTCAGCGCTTTCTAATTTTGAAAGCTGCATAAAGTTATTTGCAAAATGAAGCATTTTTTTTATTGCATACTTCCGGCGGCGCTTGCCGCCGTTGTTATCGGCAGCCTTTCGATTATGTTTCAGGCCTGCTGGACGCTTAAACAGGGAATAACCCTTATTGGTTATTTAAACCGCGCAGTGCCTCTTGAATCCATTGCAAATGAAGATGAAGATGCCGCATTGTTTGTCAGCCATGTAAACGATATAAGGCGTTTTACCCTGGAAGAACTTTCGCTTAGCGCCACAAAAAATTATACAAAATATGTTAGTCTGGATAGGGACTATCTTGCGTCGATTGTATCCGCTTCTGCAAAAGACAGTTTTAAACGGCATCAATGGTGGTTTCCGGTGGTTGGCAGCGTGCCGTATAAAGGTTTTTTTAATATTGAAGATGCAAAACACGAAGCGCTTCGGCTTAAAAAAAAGGGGCTTGATGTTATAGCGCGGCCTGTAGATGCGTTTAGCACATTGGGCTGGTTTAATGACCCGTTGTATTCGTTTATGCGTGAATATTCCGAAGCGCGTCTTGCCGACCTTATAATACACGAATCGTTTCATGCTACGCTCTTTTTAAAAAGCAACGCGCAGTTTAACGAAGAAATTGCCGAATTTATTGGAACGGAAGGCGCAAGGCTTTATATAGAAAAAAAATACGGAGCAGATTCAGAGGCGTACACGGCGCTTGCTAAAAACGAGCGTGATAACAAAATGTTTGTATTTTATATAAAGTCAATTATAACAGAATTGGAATCGCTTTATTCAATGGATATTCCGCGTGAAGAAAAACTGCGGCGCAAGGAAGAAATAATCAATGCTTCGCAGCAGCGTTTTTTGGATGAATACGATTCTGTTTTTAAAACAAACCAATACCGTTTTGCAGGAAAAATGAAAATCAACAATGCATATCTTGAACTGTACAGGTTGTATCACGAAGGAGATGATCGCCTTAAATCGCTTTACGAAAGCGCAGGCAGCAATTTGCCTGAATTCATAGCGGCGGCAAAAACACTGAACAACAAGAGCGACCCTTATATTCAGCTTAAGCGCGCTTTGGAGGCGCAAAAAAAATGAAGCCGTGCCGGACATTAATTGTTTTTAAAATGATTTTTTTTATGCTGCCGTTTGCTTTAATGGCGCAGGCCGGCGGTGCGCCGCTAAAAATCCGCGAGCCGCTAAAGGCGCTGGTCGAGCTTGAAAACAACGATATTGTAGAGCTAAAGCCTTTTACAATAAGCATACTTGTTAATCATCCAAATCCGGGTGAGGTCGTTATAGACCCGCCTCCGTTTAACGAAGAGTTTTTTTTTGAAAGATTAAGTTCCTCTTTGCATATAGTTGATGTTCCCAGAAAAAGAACGCGGCTTTCTGAAAATTCTGAAGAAGAAGATGACGACAGCCATAAATGGACGGAGCTTAAAATTACCCTTGTAGCGGCAAAGGAAGGGCAATTTACGCTTGGTTCATGGACTATAACTTCTCCGCAATATTCAATAAATACTTTGCCTTTACAGCTTGTGGTGGTTAAAGATAAAAACAGCGAAGTTCCGCCGGAGTTTGTTTGGGCGGGAGCCTCTTCTGTCCGCGTAAACGAAACCGGTATAGCCATGCTGCGGGTTAAAGAAACTGAATCCGGAATCAAGTATCCGCATGAGCTAAAAATTCCGGTTGCGGCTCCGCGTAATGCGATTGTTGAAACGCTTCCCATTTCCAAACAGGAAGAGCTGCGCGGCACCGTGCTGAGACTCGGTGTCCTGCCAATAAGCGGCAATGAAGTGCGGCTTGAAGCAAGAACAGTGCGCTATAAAGATTGGCATATTGTTGTTCCAGAATTAAAACTTTCTGTAGCAGGCGCGGCGCGAAAAGCCGGCGCGCAGGAAGAAACGCTTGATAACAAGGTGTTTTTTGAGCCTTTACCGGAATCCGAAGCCGGAGAGGTAGTAAAGACGCCTGAGTTTCCATCGCAAAAAAGTTTTGGCTTGCCTGGTTTTTTTGACGGGGCAAAATGTTTGGCCTTAACAGAACGCGCGCGCGCTTTATGGGAAACAGGCAATTATGCGCTTTGTTTGTCTGTGCTGCGTAAAGCCGAACGCGATTTTATTGCCGGCGCGGCCATTGCCGCTTTTAGGCGGGAATGTGAAGAAGCGCTTGATTTACCCGCGCTTCACAACGAAGTTTGGCTGCCGCCGCGCCTTTTTGCCGCTTTTGGCATTTTAGGCTTACTGATTGTTGTTCTATGCGCTGCAAATTTGATAGTCCGGTTGATTTTGGACAAGCCGCTAAGGTTTAGAAAAAAACGTTTTATACTTGGGGCGGCGCTGTGCCTTTTTGCGGCCGGTGGAATAATTGCCGGAAAACTTGAATCCGGCCGCCGCGCCGTGCTTGATAAAACGCTGATTTACGACTTGCCCGAACAAGGCGCGGCAGGAAGCTCGTCATTTGCCCGGGGAACTCCTGTTTTGCTGCGCTCCGCTTCAGGCAACTGGCTTTATGTGGAAGCGGCAAACGGGTCGTCCGGCTGGGTTCCCAAAAGCAGCGCAAGCGTATACTAGCGATTTTTCGCGGACTGCCGGTTAAGGCCGGCCTGTGCGGTGGTCACCGCGATACGCGCGGCCAGCCAGCGTCTGTGCGGTGTGACGGCTGGCGGCGGACTGCGCGATACGCGCGGGGGCCGGCCTGTGCGGTGACCGGCCGGCTGGCAGTGGTCTGCGCGGTGGCCAGCCGGCGGCCGTCCATGCAGGCCCGGGCGCTTAAAAGCCTGCCGAACGCACCCATTCAAGGCGCTCGTAATTGATGTCTGAAGGCACAGTGCAGTCCGCCCCCAGAATCAGCCCGGTGCGCCCGGCTTCGGCAAGAATTTTCGCGGTTTCCGCCTCTACTTCCTCTCGGCTGCCTTTATACAACACATCGTTTTTTGTGTTTCCAAAACCACCGATTACAGGCTTCCCGCCAAAAAGCTTTTTGCCTTCGCCAGGCGTAACGCCTTCCACTGCAGCCGCCCAGTTAAAAATCTGCGCAGGATAGTCGGCGTAACGCGCCAGTTCGTTGCGATGCCCCTCGTAACCGCAAATGTGCAGTATGTTGAATTTGCTAAGCTCGCCTGCCGCCTTAAGCACCGCCTCGTCCGAAGGGCGCACTGCCTCGTCCCGCGCCGCGCCGTTCAGTCCGGCTGCATCCTGCGTGCTGTAATAGATGCCGTCCGCGCCGCCCTCGCTTATTACCCGCCGCGCAACCTGCGCTATATCTTCTGCAACAACATTAAGCGCGTTTCGCGCGGCGCGCTTGTCTTCGTTGATAAGTCCCGCAAGCACACGCGCGGTTGCGGGGTCTCCGGGGTGCAGAATCTTGAACAAGGTTGCCGGCGCGAAAAGATTGTAAAAACTCATAACTTCGCCCTTAAAAATCGAAGTTACCTTGCTCACAAGTTCCGCCTGTTTTTCCACCCACGGGTGATTTTTGCCCAATGGCTTTACCCGGTTAAAATCGGACGGTGTTTTTGCCGTCAAAAATACCTCGTTAGGATAGATAAAGAACCCGTCGCTCATTATCTTTACAAAATCCGGCTTAAAATCTGTGTAAAACTTTCTGTGTCCCGCAATGTTCGCCGCAAAAAAATCAGGATTTTTAAGAGCGTCTGCTCCTTCTGGATTTTCAATAAAGTGGAACCAAAATCCGGCAGGCACCCGTTCCGCGCTTTCGTTCCGCAGAACTTTCTGTACCAATTCCCGCCTGTTCAGCATAATATTCTCCTTCGCGGCTTTATTTTGCGCCGCAATACCAGTTTACCATCGAATTGAAAGGATAACTGACACTATAGCCGTTCTTTTATAGCCGGTCAAGTTTTTGCAGAAACCGTGTCAACGACCAATAGAAATTTTATATCAGGCGGCATATTTTGCATAACTGCCCTATCCGCGTCCGGTTCCACTTTATTTTTTTGATTCCAAATCATCCGGCCAGGATTTAAACCGGCAAAAATGCGCCCAAAACCCAATAAACATTACTTGACTGAACAAAAGTTTAGTATTATACTGAACAAAAATTATTTTTTAAGAGGACAATATTATGAAACTCATTCAAACAGACGCGGCGCCTGCCGCAATTGGGCCTTATTCGCAAGGCTTTGTTGTTGGAAATCTGCTTTGGACTTCCGGACAAATTCCGCTTTGTCCCAAATCTGGAGACATTGTAGGAAAAACAGCGGCGGAACAGGCCGAGCAGTGCATAAAAAACCTTAAAGCGGTACTGGAAGCGGGCGGTTCTTCACTTGCAAAAGTTATAAAAACAACTTGTTTTCTTGCCGATATGGCCGATTTTGCCGCATTCAACGAAGTTTATGCCAAACATTTTACCGGAAAACCGGCGCGTTCCTGCTTTGCCGTTAAAGCGCTGCCAAAAAACGCGCTTTGCGAAATCGAGGCTGTCGCAGAATTATAATTCAGTTAAAATTCAACGCGCCGAGCGAACAAGTTCTGCCCATGCGTTAATTTCTTCATCCGAAACCGGCGCGGATGAAATTGCCTTTGCCGGTTTTGGAGCCTCATTAAACGAAACCGGCAGTTCAATATCTATAACAGGATACATCCAGTTTCCAAGAGGAATTTCTTTTTGGAAACCCCTGCTCAACATAAATTCAAGAAACTGTTTTGCCGCCTCTTTTGCTTTGGCGTTTACCAGAAGTCCGGCAAACTCTGTTTGTAATGGATGCCCATCCTTAAAAAGCGCCGCTTTGTAGCGCGTGCTTTTTTCGTATTCGGCATGATAGGCTGGACTTGTCGTATAGGAAAGCACCAGCGGCGCTTCTCCTTTGGTAAAAAGCCCGTAACCTTCATCCCAGCCGGCGGCTATTGTAAGCACGGAGGGCAGCAGCCGCTTCCAGTAGTCCTGCCATTGATTCCCATAAATTGCCTTTGTCCAAACAAAAAAACCAAGCCCCGGCGAGGAGGTGCGCGGGTCCATTAAAATGAGTTTTTGTTTATATTTGGCATCGCAAAGCGCCTCTAAATTTGACGGCGGGGCCTCTATTTTTTCGCTGTCGTAAATCAGCGCAAAATAACTGTAATCATAAGGAATTAATCTAAAATCGCCATTAAAACCTATGTCCGCAATTAAATTTTTTGCATTTTTGGGTATATAGGCCTCAAAAAGACCCGATTTTAACGCGCGCGGCGCAAGATTTTGGTCTAACCCAAGAACAATGTCCGCATTTGCCCCGCTGCCTTCAAGAAGAAGGCGCGCAAGTAGAGAACCGGCGTCTCCCGCGCTTTCCCATTGAATTTCAAATCCGCTTTCTTCTTTAAAGTTACGCGCAATGGCCGCTCCCGGCCCCCATTCGCTTGTAAATGAATCGTAAGTCCAGATTACAAGCTTTGTTCCCGAAGAAGCGCTTTCTTTTTTTGAACAAGCGCAAAACACGAAGACGATTAAAACAATAAATAAAATATGAGCTTTTTTCATTTGCTCCCTCCGGCGGCATTATCCGCATCAGGTTCAACGGGTATAATCTCAGACGTGTAAAACCACGACACCCCGATTGTTTTATTGTAACAATAAACGCAAAAAAATGTTAAGCCCCCCGCCGGAAAATTTGCAGAAATTGATGACGTACAAGGCACTTTACAAAAAAACAAAAAAAACCGATAATGAATTGATTCTGTTAATAAAAATGGATTTGACAGAATAGTATTTGACTGCTATACTAACCAAGTGATTTCTCTTTAAGGAGAGCAGAGGAAGGAGAACCGTATGAAAAAAGGCAATTTGCTGGCCGTTTTCGGTATTGTCTTAGCAAATTTGGTTCGGTTACCAGCGTTTGGTGATGCTGGAACCGTTGAAATGGAGTCCCGGATTCTTGATAAATTCGATGGAACTCCCTATGTAGTTGACGGCGAGGAGTATCGCTACACCTGGAAAGCTGTGGCGAGTAAGTTTACCACAAAAACTTCTGAGCAGACTTTTCCCGTCATTAATGTTATAACTACCGCGCCAATGGCAATCGCCCGGCAGGCAGGGGATGCCGGAGCAAAGAGTCTGGGTGTTCAGGGCGCATTTGACCGGAATGGCTTTAATTGGATAGATATCTATCCTACACGTTCAGATGACGCAGATCAGCAGCCGGCGGAAATTCCGCTTTTGGGCAGAACGCGGTTTATTGACCTTTGGGTGTGGGGTTCAAATCTTAACTATAGACTTGAAGCTTACATACGCGACAACCGTGGTGTAATGCACACGATTCCGCTTGGCAGTCTTAAATATACTGGCTGGAAGAATCTTCGCAGTGCGGTTCCCACGGGTATTCCCATGGTTTCCAATATAACGCCGCGCTCAACTCACGCTACAACTTTCGTTAAACTAAGGCTCTGGACAGACCCGAAAGAACGAACCTATGTTGATATAGAGCGTGATAAAACTGGTAAAATTACAAAGATTGTGCCGTTTTATGTGTATTTTTCACAGTTAAAAGTGCTTTCTGACATATATGATAATATATATGATGGAGACGAGCTGTCTAACCCCAAGAAGATAAATCAGCTCTGGTCAGGCGGGGGCGCCGGCGGTGGAACAGCCGGTGAAAATTAATCAAGGAAGGTAAAAACAATGAAACGATATATCGCACTTTTACTGGTGATATTTATTGCGGGTTTTGCTTTTGCTCAGCAGGCCCCCGAAGTTGGCGAACCAAACGCCGAGACAGAAGCGGGAGGGTTTCCGCAGCAGGCACTGCGGGAAGTTTCCGTTGATAAGTTTGAACAGGAAGGCTATTGGCAGGTGTATATTTCTACCGACAGCGGCTTTTCTTCAGGAAGGCTTTTTGAAGGCGCTCCAATGGCAAAACAGCCTGTCCAGGGTGAAGAATCGCTTAACATGGCAGACAACAAGGTTTTGGGTGTTAAAGTAGATTTTTTGCGCAGGGGCAATGCAAGCGTTTATATTACCACAACCCGGCCTATATCTGTGGAAGGTATAACCAAAACGGTATCCGTTTGGGTTGCGGGGCGTAATTATAACCACAGGCTTTATCTTCTCCTAAACGATTCAAGAGGCAAGTATTTTGAACTGTACATGGGGCGGCTTAACTATCAGGGCTGGAAGAAACTTACCGTTTCCGTGCCGCCGCAGCAAGCCAATGGCGATAATGGCATTATTCAAAACGACTTTCACTATACTTCAAGTGGAGGTATTAGTATTGTTGGATTCCGTATTGACGTTGACCCAATGGAAGCTTACGGCACATACTACGCTTACTTTGACGACCTTCGCGTAGTTACCGACCTGTTTGCAGAAAACAACAGAGACCCGGACGACCCTCGCGACGACTGGTAAAAAACAAAAGCCCCTTTTGCAGGGGCTTTTTTATTGCTATAGAGTTAAAATCTTAAATATATGCTTTCAACATAGCCGGGCAGATTTCGCAGAATAATTTTTTCTCCCTCTTTAGTCATAATCATTCCATTAAAAACACCTATAGGATTTGCAAGTTCAGCTTTTGCTAAAATAATATCAAAACTTTTTTTACCGGTTTGATTTTGCGGGGTAAAACTTAAATCTATCATTCCTTCTATATCTTCAATTACCCAGTCTTTTTCAAAACCCTCTTCGTGAGTTATCATTACCGGCGGCAGAGGAGTAAGCTCGCTGCCGCTCCAAAGCGCGTTTTCGTTGTCTTTTTTAGCGCCGCGCGCTGCGTTTTCGCTCAAACTAAACGCTATTATCTTTCCTGTTTTATCAAAACCAAATCCGTTTGCATTATTAAATTTTGTAATATACGGTAAATAACCTTTGCTGTCGCGCACAAGAGCAAGCGTGTTTTCAGGCGAAAGCTCAAAAGGGCCTCCATCGCCCGTGTTTATAATTCCAAGCACCCTTCCGGGCGTTTTGTAAGAAACAAGATAGCGGTCTTCAGAGTAAAGCAGATTGGTAACCAAAGGCAGCCATTTTTTTTCTTCTACATAAATGATAAAATTCGCTTTAAATACATTTAAATCGTCCAAAGGGTCAATTTCAAAAATAAATTCAAACTTGTTTTTATTTAAATAATTATGAATCTTAATTGAATATCCAAGCGTTTTATATTCCATTATTGAATCATAAAGTGAATCGGGCAGTTCCCAAAACGCAAAAGGGAAGTAATCAATATAATATTTTAACATTCCGTTCTTTTTGTTTAAAAAACTTATCTCTATAAAACGAATATACTTTAAATTTGCGATTATAGCCTCAAAAAAAACATCATCATTCTGAATAATAAACGACTGCCATTCTTTAACGCGAAACCCCGTCATTCCGAGCCGCCTGAAAGCGCGTGTCCATGTGCCTTGAACAGGCCGTCCATTCTGAATTGGCCGCGCCAAAGGCGGTTTTATTTCACGTGTAAACATAACTTATCGTAACTAAACATAACGCTTCTTGACAATACGCCCTTATATGCGCGAAAATTATTTAATGAAGGCAAAACCAATTACCGCTTTGCACGCCAGAATTACAGGGCGGGTACAGGGAGTTGCGTTTCGTTACTATGCCCAGAGCGAAGCCGCACGTCTTGGCGTAACAGGATGGATACGCAACAGTGAAGATGGTTCTGTAGAGGTATGGGCGGAAGGAATCGAAGAAAACGTAATAAATTTTCTTGACTGGCTGCACAAAGGTTCACCGCACGCCCGCGTCGACAAGGTTAGAAGCGATATTTGCCCGCCGCAAAAAACTTATAAATCATTTAGCATTCAGGCTGATGACGGCACTTGAAGCATTATGTAATGCAAAAAAAACTGTAAATTCGGCGCTGGACGCGGAACTTTTGCTTTGCGCTGTTTTGGGCATCAGCCGTTCCGAACTGCTTGCCGCGCCTAAAACAGAAATTCCCTCCAAAATCTTAAATCGTTATAATAAAGCGCTGGAAAAACGCAAACAGGGTTTTTGCGTGGCGGCAATTACAGGCAATAAACAATTTAGATTCCTCGATTTAGCGGTAAACAGGCACGTGTTTATTCCAAGACCGGATACAGAAACGCTTGTAGAAGCGGCGCTTTTTTGGCTTAACTCCGCTTCCATAGAAAACCCCAAAGCGCTTGACCTTTGCACAGGGACGGGCGCAATAGCGCTTGCGCTTCTTGACGAAACGCAGACGCTTGCAATGACGGCGGTTGACATTAGCCGCCATGCGCTTTTAATTTCGCGGAAAAACTACGCCATGCTTTGCAAAAAACGCGCTTCGCTTAAAGGAAAATTTCGCCTTTTAAAAAGCGATTTGTTTTCTAAAGTTTCCGGCCTTTATAATCTTATAACTGCAAATCCGCCCTATGTTCCATGCGCCGAAATAGAAACGCTTGCGCCGGAAGTTAAAAATGAACCGCGCCTTGCGCTTGACGGCGGCGCTGACGGGCTTTCGCTTATACGCCGAATTTGTAAACAAGCGCCCTCTTACCTGTCTCCTGGCGGGGCTATTTTTATTGAGGCCGCCCCTGGCCAAATGCGCCAAATAGCGGCGCTTCTTGAAGAGGCCTCACTCTGTATTATTGATATTTACAGCGACCTTGCCGGAAATCAACGTGTTATAGGCGCTAAAAAAAATTAAATTATTGAAGTTCTGTTTTAATTTTCCGATACTGAAAGTAAGGTTATGGAAAAGCATCTTAATTACGAAGACAATATTTTTATCTTGAATACGAGGATAAGGACAGTTTCTGACCTTTTACATCTCGACGCCGCTCCGGAACTATACCTTGATAAAACGATTGAAGATCTTGATTTTATTGGCGAGACCGCAAAAATCATTTTAAAAAGCCTTATGGAGAACAGGCAGCTTATTGAATGGGATGAGCAGCTGCACAATTTATACGATACGGAAGAACGTTTTTTTGACCTCTTAAGCCGTATTCTGAGCGGTAAAGCCTCATTTTCCATTAATAACTATCCGCGTATTGCTGAAATTACAGGGGCGCTTGCCGCCGCCTGCACAGAAAGGCAAAAAATTATAAAAGAAAATATGTCGGAAGCGCTAAACACTGCAAGCGACCCGCGCATTGTAAGCGTTGACGAACTTTCCGCATTACTTACCGATTTGAAATGAGAGTTTCCGGCGGCGCGCTTGCCGGAAAGCGTGTCGGCTGTCCTGCCGGAATTATCCGCCCCGCTATGGACAAAATGCGTGAATCGGTATTTGCCGTTCTTGGAGAACTAGACGGACTTTCTTTTCTTGACCTTTTTAGCGGTTCAGGCATAATAGCCCTGGAAGCGGCCTCCCGCGGGGCGGCATTTGTAGAAGCGGTAGAAAGCGACCCCAAAAAACGCTCAACGCTTATAGAAAATGTTGAAGGCGCTCCTGTGCGAATTAATTGCAAGTTTATGCCTGTTGAACTGTATATTAAAAGAACAAAACTAAAAAACTTTGATATTGTATTTTGCGACCCGCCTTTTATATACAAATACAAAGAAGATTTGCTTGCTTCCATAGCAAAAAACGGAATTATAAGAGAGGGAGGGCTTGTGCTGCTTCATCATCCGGGGGAAGAGCATTTTGAATTAAACGGAGTTCCGCTTGAGATTCTGGATGAACGCGAATACGGACGTTCCGTTGTTAGCTTTTACGTTAAACGCAAAAATGAGAGCCACACGCGCGATAATCCATCTTAAAAACCTTGCCGCAAATATTGGCGCGCTTAGGGCATATCTTGGCGGAGGAACACGCCCCCTGATATGTTTGCCCGTTAAGGCAGATGCCTATGGTCACGGCGCGGTAGAAATTGCTAAAACAGCGCTTGAAGCAGGCGTGGCGGCGCTTGCTGTTGCCACAGTTGACGAAGGGGCGGAATTACGCGAGGCGGGTATAAACGCTCCAATTCTGCTTTTTTCGCCCGCGCTGCCCTCTGAATTGGAAGCGGCGGCAAGTTTATCAATTTCGCCTTTTGTTAGCTGTGAGGACCAAATAAAAAATTTTGCCCGCGCCGCTAAAAATGCCGCAAAAAACAAAACGGCAAAAGTTTTTTTAAAAGTCGATACAGGCATGAATCGTTCCGGCTGCCCGCCACATTCCGCCGCCGCGCTTGCCCGCGCCGTTAAAGAAAACGGCCTTGAACTTTCCGGTTGTGTTACTCACCTTGCAGCAGCGGATTCCACCGGTAAAAATGAAATTGAATGGACAGAATCTCAACTTAATGTTTTTAAAAATGCCGTACTTGAAATAAAAAACGCCGGTATTACACATGGTATTTTAAGCGCGGCAAATTCGGGAGGCGTATTCCTTCACAGCAATTCATGGCTGGATATGGTTAGGCCTGGAATTGCGCTTTATGGATATGCGCCGCCTCAAAATGGCGGTAAAACTTTTTTGGCAAAACCGGTTATGGAACTTGTAACAAAACTTGTGTTAATAAAAAAAATCGGCGCTGGCGAAACAGTTTCTTACGGACGGGCATGGACAGCCGCCGAAGATACCTTCATCGGCATCCTGCCAATAGGGTATGCCGATGGGCTGCCGCGCATATTAAGCACAGCTCCGCAAGGTAATTTTTTTGTATGCATTGGCGGCGAACTCTATCCGCTTGCCGGCAGAATATGCATGGATATGTGTATGGTCAATTTAGGTTCAACATTAAAAACGTCCCTATATGACGATGCTGTAATATTTGGTCAAAGCCCGCCCGCACAGGACGCCGCTTCGCTTGCTGTTATTGCAGGCACTATTCCATACGAAATCTGCTGCGGTATAAGCCGGCGTGTGCCGCGTTTGTTTTTGCGTTAATACGTTAAGCAGCGAAGGCCGGCACAATTTTGCAATGCGGCGTGCGGTTATTACAACGAGGCTGCGGCGGTTGTATGCGGCGTTTAAAGCACAGGCCGATTCAAGTTTGTAGCGGCGCGTTATTTACGCAAACCGCTATTTCCCTACGCAGAATTTGCTGAAGATAACATTTAGTATATCATCGCTGCTAACTTCGCCGGTTATTTCGCCAAGCGCATTTACCGCGCCCCGAAGTTCTCCTGCAATGAGTTCCAGCGCTTCGTTTAAACCGGCAAGTCTTAGCGCTTCGCGCAAAAAATTACGCGCCTCATCTACAAGCAATTTTTGCCTGTCGCTGCCAAGAGCGTAGTCTTCGCATGGTTTAAATATAGCCTCAACACGCTGAACTATGGCGGAACAAAGCGCGTCTATGCCTGTTCCCGCCGTAGCGCTTACCGGTAAAAAATCTTCCCGCGCCGCCTTTGGAACAATATCCGCTTTGTTCCAAACATATATAAGCCTGCGCGTGTCTATGCCTGCCAACAAAGCGTCTTCGCTGCCCGTCCAGGTTGAGCCGTCCAAAATGAAAAGTACAAGCTCCGCGCTTTCGGTAAGCGCTCTGCTGCGTTCAATTCCAATTTTTTCTATTTTGCCGCCATCTTCACGTAAACCTGCGGTATCTATAAGGCAAACAGGAATGCCTTTTAACGAAATCCATGCTTCAAGCCAATCCCGCGTTGTCCCTGGAATTTCGCTTACTATTGAACGCTCTTCCTGAACAAGCATATTGAACAAACTCGATTTTCCAGCATTTGGCGCTCCGGCAAGCACAACCTTTATTCCTTCGCGGTATATTCTTTCGCCGGCAAAACTGGAAGAAAGCGAATCTAGACTATCAAGCACGGCTTTAAGTTTTTCGTATTCCAAAAACGCTTCGCTTTCGTCTCCTATGCCGTCAACTTCGGAATAATCAAGATTGAGTTCGACTTCAGCCAAAATTGATACGAGTTCATTCTGAATAGAACGAATCCGCGTTTCGATAGCTCCGGCAAGCCTTTTTACCGCCTTCGCCCTGCCTGTGTCTGTTTTTGAACCGACAAGCTCCATTATTGCTTCGGCGCGGCTTAAATCTATCTTGCCATTTGAAAACGCGCGGAAACTAAATTCGCCAGGCAGCGCCTCTCTAAATCCGGATTTTAAAAGCGCTGTCATTATAGAACGCGCCGCAGCAAGCCCTCCGTGGCAGCAAATATCAGCGCCGTCTTCCCCGGTAAAGCTCTTTGGCGCTCTGTAGACCGAAACCAGCGTTTCGTCAATGCGCGCCCCGCAAATATCATCGAGCATCCATCCGTAAACAACGCTGTTGGCCGCGGCCTGTTTAAGCGCCTGCGGGCGTGAAAATATTTTGGACAGCAGTTCGACAGAACCTTTGCCGGAAATTCTTATTAAAGAAAGCGCGCTTATGCCGTGCGCGGTAGCTATCGCAGCTATGGGCGTTTCGTCTCCATAATACGCTTTTTCGTTAAAAAATGGCATTAGGGCAAAGTTTGTATAAGACGGGCGACTTTTTGCGCAGAATCGGCGCTTAAACGCGGATAAAGCGGGAATAGGGCGGTGCGCAGCGCAAGAGATTCCGCAGCCGGGCAAAGGCCTCTGTTTACCACGCCTGTTCCAGCGAGAGTCCCGCCAAAAGCAAGCTCAACGGCGATTCCTTTTTTATTTGCCCATGCAACCGTATCTTTCATGCCGGATTCCAATATCAGCGGAAAAGCATAATTGTTGTATTCAAAGTTGTGCGGCATGGTTATAAGTTTGTGCCTGCCGCCACGGAGCGCCGCATCGGTATAAAGCCGGGCAATTTCGGCGCATTTCTCGCTGTTTCGCGCCGCTTCTCTCATTTGAACCAGCGCCATGGCCGCATTCATGTCCGGAAGTCCGTATTCAGGGGGCAAGGCGTCAAAGCTTTTCAAAACACTGCCATTTCGTCTTTCTGCGGCAAACAATAATGCGCCGCCGCCTGCCGTTAAAAAATCGCGTTCCTCAAGTCCTAAAATAGAAAGATGCCCAAAAGAACCGGCGGTTGCCTCATCCAAACGCCCCCCCATGGAAAGCGAACAATCTTCTATTACAGGAATTGAAATTTCATCGAAGAAAGAATGTGCCGGCATAAAACCAAGAGTTTCGTGCAGTATAACGCAGTAAGGTTTTAGCTCATGCGGACAATTTTCTATTGCTTTCTTAAAAGTATCTGTTGAAATAAGCGCTGTTTGTACATCTACATCGCAATAAATCGGCATCCAGCCGGCGTCCAAAATCGCCCTCTCGTAATAAAGCGGCGACAATGCCGAAACAACCGCGCCCGGACGCCAAGAGCTGTCGTTGAACTCTCCAAACGACCTTAATGCCAGTGTTAACGCGATTGCCGGACTGCGTAAAGCAAGAGCATAATCAAAATGCAAATTTTCTTTGGCTTTTTGAACAAGCCTTTGGGACTGCTCTCCGGGGCCGATTTTTTCTTCCACCAGCACAGTAAGAACAGCGTCCATCTCCTTACGGCGTATGGTAGGAGAGTGAACTTCGATTTTCACATACTCTCCGCTACATTTTTATAACAGTATTAACCCGTTCAAGCACTTTTGCGCGGTCAAGCGGCTTTACGATGTAGCTTTTTGCGCCTGCCAAAAGACATTTTTTTACAACATCTTCTTTGCCAAGGGCGCTAACCATAATAACTTTAACGTTTTTATCTATTTGAATTATTTTTTCCAGTGCCGAAACACCATCAAGCACAGGCATTGTAATATCCATAGTGATAAGATCAATTTTGCCCTGGTTTGCCTTGAATTTTTCGACACCTTGAGCGCCATCCCCCGCAGTATCAACAACCTCAAAACCCTCGGAGGTTAAAATTTGCCCCAGCTGCTTTGCAATAAACATAGAGTCATCAACAATAAGCACGCGGTAAGCGGTTCCGTCCGGTTTCATGCCCGCAGGTGGTTTTGAGTCAGCGCCCATACTACTTTTAGCAATCATCACGAAGCTCCTTAAATCTAAAAATTAACACTTATTAACTTTACTACACTATAAATCTCAATGTCAAGCGCCTTGTAGTTTTTTATGATATTTATCAATGCTTACAGAATAATTTTCGGCCTGAAAATCAATAATTCCTACAAAATTTATTGTGGGCTTGAATAATCGTATTATAATGTTCATAGTAATAACAAAAATGTCGGAAAAAACTAAGGGCGGGCTGCCTGTTCATGTCGGGATTATTATGGACGGGAACGGCCGCTGGGCAGCACGGCAGGGGCGTCCAAGAACAGACGGGCATCTTGAAGGGCTAAAAACAGCGCGAAAGATAGTAGAAGCGTCTGTGCGGCTTGGAATTCGCTACCTCACTCTATATGTTTTTTCTACAGAAAATTGGAAACGCGCGGAAAGTGAAGTTCAATTCATTATGAATTTGGTTAAACGTTATTTGGTAGACGAATTGAATCATTACCGAAAAGACAGGCTAAGGGTGCGTCATGCAGGAGATTTATCCGGTTTACCCGCCGAAATCTCCGCAGAAGTGCGAAAAGCTTGTGAAGACACACGCGCTTTTGACGGGATGCAGGTAATTCTTGCGCTAAATTACGGCGGCCGTAACGAAATTATACGCGCGGTAAACCGGATTTTAGACGGTAAAGCTTTGAATGGCGAATCAGTGATTGTAAACGAAAGCGCGATAGCAAACAACCTGGACAACCCGGATGTTCCCGACCCGGATTTAATTATACGTACTGCAGGCGAATTCCGAACCAGTAATTTTTTATTGTGGGAAGGCGCGTATTCCGAGTATTATATTTCCAGCGAGCTTTGGCCGGACTGGACTGAATCGCATTTACGCGCGGCGCTTGATTTTTTTGCCTGCCGCGAAAGGCGTTTTGGCGGTGCAGAATGAATGCAAAAGTTAAAAATATACTTGAAAGGCTTTTGATTTTTGGGATAGGGCTGCCTTTGTCCCTTGCCGTAGTTTTCTTTTTTCCGCAAAAAAATCATCTTGCGTTGAATATTCTTGTAACATTTTTTTCTGTTCTGGGAGCAGTGGAATTTGCGGGTATACTCCGGCATAAACAGCTTTATGTAAGCAAAATAGAAGCGATTATATTTGGCGGCCTGCCTTCGCTTACAACTACGCTTTATGTAAGTTTTGGCTGGACGGCGCTTACCATAGCCGCGTCTGTAATACTTTGCGCGGCTTACTGCCTTATTCTGTGCGCGTTTACTCAGGCGCAAACAATGGAAAAAGCGGGTTTGCGTCTTGCCGCAGGGCTTTCTGTAATTTTTTACCCCGGCATATTTTTGAGCTGCATTAACCTTATGTCCAGTCTGCCAAATTCAACGCCGCTTATTATTGTATTTTTGGGAACTGTTATCTTAAACGACAGCTCGGCATGGCTTTTTGGAATGCTTTTTGGAAAACGCAACAAAGGCATTATTCCTGCAAGCCCAAACAAAAGTGTTGCCGGATTTGCCGGCGGGATTTTTGGTTCAATGGTCGTTTGCGTTGCGGCCTCGTTGCTTTTGCCGGCGATATTTACAACAACACGTTTTAGCGCGCTTACATCCGGAATAATTCTTGGCGTAACAACAGGATTTGCTTCGATAATAGGCGACCTTGCCGAATCCGCGCTAAAGCGAAGCTGCGGTGTAAAGGACTCAGGCTCGTTAATGCCGGGACGCGGCGGCGTGCTTGATTCTCTCGATTCTATATCGCTTGCCGCTCCAATTTTCTTTATTGTTTATAATGTGCTTTTTAATATTGTATAAGCGGTTTTATGTTGCGGCAATTTTATAAACAGATGTATTGCCGGATTTTTTCTTTTCTAGGAAACATTCGTCTGTTAATTTCTTTAAAATAGACACCTGCCCTTTTATTTTTTTGTTTGTATAATTAAAGCCAAAATTGTCAATTTTTTTCCATTCATTTTTCGGAAAATAATTGATTAGTTTTTGGGATTCAGATTCATCAAAGCCGTTTTCTTTAAGCCATTTCTGCAGTTCCGCAAGGGATTTTTTTATTTTAATATTGCTTTCTATGGAAATAATATTATCTGTACAATTTCTAAAATATTCTTTTTCCCTGTCTTCTGCTTTGCAAACAAGCCAAACAATTTTTCCATTACGTTTAAGCTTATCCATAATAAATGTATAATCTGAATCTGATGTTATAAATACAAACTGGTCTATTTCCGGCTTGTGATAAATAAAATCTTCGTAAGCGATTATAGAGAGCATTATATCTGCCCTGTTTTTTTTTCTTATTATATGAGGCGTTTCAATAATCATAAAATTATGATTTAACAATTCGCTTCTGTACTTTGCTGTTGCTTCCGATTTACCAACGGCCAGTTTGACCGTTATATTGTTATTGTTTCTTTCTTTGTCTATAAGTGAGTTCATCAAATCTGAAAGATTAAGATTATTGACGTTTTCTACGTCGAAATATAAGGCGATATTCATTGTATACCAAGTATAATATAAGACCTGCTTAAAGGCAATATAGCAAATTGCGAAGCGCCCTGTCCGCGCGTCATGCAGAAAACAGCCGCAGTCCCTGCTAAGTATGGCGGGCAGGCATTTAGACTATGTGCCAGAAGCGGCTGTAAATAATCCTGTTAACCCATTCGCACACCATTGTTTTTACTGCGCCTTTTGCACCAGCACTCTTGCAAAACATTTTTCACCATTTATATAAGGGTAGTACTCCTTGTCTTGAATAATTTTATACCCATTTTCCAGCAGGCCGTTTAATATTGGCCGTGTGGACACGGCAAAAGGGTTTTTATAGTTGCCTGGTATATAACAATTATCTACCAATAACATTCCTTCATCATCATATTTTTTATATTTTTCTGGTATATCTTTTAAGAGTACTATTTTTAGATGCTCCTGTTTCGG
>JAIRPU010000178.1 GCA_031256815.1 Spirochaetaceae bacterium | reverse complement strand
GTTATGTGTGCCGTTCTTGCATATATAAGCGCGCTTGTTTTTTACCGTGCTATATTGATTGGAGAGCCGGTTTTTGGAGGCAATTCCGACCCCGGCTCTTATACCGCGACAGGAACATTTGATTTGCGGAATATCATTCCCGGTATTACAGGCAATACACGGCAATTTTTTACGTTGATACACAATGATTTTGCCATGCTCTGGCAGGGTCTAATCGCTCTTTTATGCGGTAGTTTTATTTTTATTTCGGTCAAATATTCTGAACAGCGAAAATCGCTTGCCTTTTGCGCCGTGCTGCTTATAACAGCAATAACGGCGGCGCTTTCATTTGGGGTTTTTCTGGCTTTAAAAAATCCCGGCATATATCCGCGGCACATGGCGGGTTTTGGTATTTTTATCGCGGCGATTGGAATAAGCGCCGCCGCTGACGGTCGCCCTTCGCGCATAACACGAACGATAACAAAATTTGGCGTTATTGCGCTTGTTTGGTGTTTTATTGTCTTTGCCAATTCCTACGGCAACGCGCTTGCAGACCAACAGCGTTACAACAATTTTAGAGTGGAAACGCTGGTACATGATTTAAGCCGTTTGTTTTCGGAAACTCCAATTTCGCTGCAGATTAAAAACGAAATCGAACATACGGCGGTGATTGAAAACATCGCTAAACGCGCTCCTGTAATTAAGCGGCTGGTTCCATACAGAAAACGCGATTTTGGCTGGAATATTTTATATTTAACAAAATATTATAATTACAATGATAACGTTGCAACGCAGGATGATTTTACCAAAATCGATTTACCTGTTGTTTTAGATTCGTATTACCATAAAATAAAAAGCGACGGGCAAAAAGTTCTGGTGATTTTAAAGGCGGCGCAATGACTTCCAAAAACAAGCGTCCGCCAAGTATTCTGGAGGCAAAATGAAATTACTTGATAGAAATATTACGCTTATCGTAAATTATTTTCTTGATAATATCTGTCCGCCTGTGCTTCGGGATAAAACATGGTTTATGCATCCAATAATTCGTTTTGCTTATAAACATGAATCAAAAATGCTTATTGAATTCAAAGATAAATTCCCTTTTATGAGCGATGCCGAACTTGCGCAATGTTACCGGCGCATTATAAATGAGCCTATAAATACTGACCGCAAAACAGATCTAAACAAACAATGTCTTCTGTGGATACTAAAAACTCTCAGCAACGAAAACGGGACCGTTCTTGACGCGGCCTGCGGCAGAGGATATTTGCTGGAAAAATTAATAGAAGAAAATTCAAACCTTCAATGTACAGGCGTTGATATTGCGCCGCCTGCGGATATTGCACGGGGGGGGGGGGTATGAATCCTTTTAATATACAACAGGCTGATATAACCGCGTTGCCATTTCCGGATCATTCTTTTGATACAGTGCTTTGTACTCATGCGCTTGAACACATCCGTAATCCGCAAAAAGCCCTTGCCGAGTTAATTCGTGTAACGCGGAAACGTTTAATCGTTGTAGTTCCCAGACAGCGGGAATACCGGTATACCGTCGATTTGCACGTTAATTTTTTTCCGTATATGTATTCATTCAAGCGATTTATCGGTATAGAAAATGCGACTTACATTAATCTTAAAGGAGATTTTTTATGCTGCGTAAATTTTTAATACCAGCGGGTATAATAATTCTGTTTTATATCTTGAACATTCTTACGCCGCTTATAGCAGATGATTACAGCTATTCGCTCGGCATAAATTCCGTTGCCGATATTCCAAATTCTGTGTATGGCTCATGGCTCGGCTGGAACGGAAGGTGCATCGTTCTTTTCCTCGCGCAATTCTGGCTTCTTGTTGGTAAACCATACTTTAATCTTGCTAATACGCTCGTTTACTGCGCGTTTATTCTGCTTACGTATTTCCACATAACAGGAGGGCTGCGCAAATTTAAACCGGCGCTTTTTGTTGCAATTAATTTATTCTACTGGTTTCTTGTACCGGCATGGGGGCAAAATTTTCTATGGCTTACCGGCAGCTGCGGTTATTTATGGGCAACACTAATCGTTTTATTTTTCCTTGTGCCCTTCAGAAAAAAATCGGATTTTAAAGAATATAATTTGAATATCGTATCATCCGCGCTTTTTTTCATAATTGGTCTTATGGCAGGATGCAGTTACGAGAATATCGGCGCTGCTGTCCTGTTCCTGCTTATCGCTTATTTTGTAATGAAAATCTTAAACAAAGAAAAGATTTCTTTGTTTGAAATAACCGGTACTGCCGGTTTTTTACTGGGTTTTGCCTTGCTTGTTGCCGCGCCCGGCAATTACGTGCGTATGGATATTATAATGAGCAGAGATCATTATAAAGACGCATTTGCGATAATAATGTTCAAAAGGTTTGTTGAAATTACCATTGTTTTTTTTAAAAATTACGGAGCCACGCTAATTGCCATAACCGCACTTTTTGCCTTCGACCTGTTGCATCATCAAAAGCGCCGTCTGAATGTGTTCTCGTATTTTTACGCTCTGGCCGCTCTCGCCGCCGTCTGGTCAATGATGCTTGCGCCGGTTTTCCCGGACAGGTCTTTTTTACCGGTAACAGTATTTTCAGGAATAACGCTGGGCACTGTTATATCGCGGTTTAAAATACAGGTTCCTGCAATGGTTCAGCGTAATTATTCATTTATTGTTTGTCTGTTGATATTGGCTATTACTCCATTTTTTGTAATGGCATTTAAAAATATCGCAGGTATTCATTTTAAATGGCAAAACCGCATTGATTATATTCTTTCCGAAAAAGAAAAGGGGAATCTTGATGTTGAGGTAAAAGCTCCTATACCTGCGACTGACCGCCATGCGGCGCTTTACGGCTTATCCGATATTTCGGATGATGAAAATGATTGGCCAAATACTTCCATTGCGGAATACTTTGGTTTGCGTAAAATAAAAAAATCGCAGGCAACTGACTGGGGGCCAGGTTTTTTTAAACGCTGACATTATGCACCCGCACGCGGCGCAACGTCATTCTATTGACAATCAATAGAGGACAAAATACTATTATCGTAAAACATCATATTAGTTTAGGAGTATTTCTATGGAGAACAGACGTTATTTTTTTACATCCGAGTCAGTCGGGGAAGGACATCCGGATAAAATTTGCGACCAGATTTCGGATGCGGTTCTTGACGCTTGCCTTAAAGACGACCCGCAGAGCCGTGTAGCCTGCGAGAGTTTTGCGTCTACATCTCTGGTACTTGTCGGCGGGGAAATAACAACTAACACTTTTGTTGACGTTCAGAAAATAGCGCGGGATGTAGCCATGCAAATTGGATATACAGACCCTGCCTACGGGCTTGATTACCATTCAATGGCGGTGCTTGATATGATACACAGCCAGTCGCCTGATATTTCTCAGGGGGTTTCCGGAACCGGACTTGAAGAATACAAAGGGCAGCAGGGCGCAGGAGACCAGGGGATGATGTTTGGCTTTGCCTGTGTTGAAACACCGGAATTTATGCCACTTCCAATAATGCTTGCGCATAAAATCCTCTTGCGCGCAGCCGGACTGCGTAAATCAAAAAAAATAAAATGGCTGCGGCCGGATGCTAAAAGCCAGGTAACTATAGAATATGAAGGCCATAAACCGCTGCGAATTGACGCGGTTGTAGTTTCGCACCAGCACGATGGCGATGTAAAATACGCCGATTTAAAAGAAGCGGTTATAAACGAAATAATCAAACCTGAACTCGGCGCAAGCGGGCTTCTCGATTCAAAAACCAAATACTATATTAATCCAACAGGACGCTTCGAAGTAGGCGGCCCTTTTGGGGATACCGGTCTTACAGGCCGTAAAATTATTGTTGATACCTACGGTGGAATGGGCAGGCACGGCGGCGGCGCTTTTTCTGGTAAAGACCCAACAAAGGTTGACCGTTCAGGCGCTTATGCGGCGCGTTATGTGGCAAAAAACATAGTTGCCGCCGGCTTCGCCGAAAGGTGCGAAGTTGAACTTGCCTACGCTATAGGCGTTCCATTTCCTGTTTCGGTAATGATTGATACTTTTGGCTCAGCAAAAGTTCCAGAATTTAAAATTGAAGAGGCAGTAAAAAAAGTATTTGACCTTACTCCCGCAGGCATAATTAAAACGCTTGATTTACGCCGTCCAATCTATCAAAAAACGGCAAGTTATGGGCATTTTGGCCGCGCTGAATTCCCGTGGGAAGCGACTGATAAAGCAGAGGATTTAAAAAAATTAGTGTAAAATTTTGCCGGCCTGCGCGTTTAAATTTCTTTCCAGTTATTTAACAGTGTGCTAACTGAGCATATCCAGCGGGAACCGTTTGTTTTTAGCCATTCACGCGTAGAAAAGAAACGGTGCGCGCTTTTTGCCGGCGCTTCATTGGATTTAAAAATAAGCGCCGGTAATTTTTTTAATGGCAGGTATGCTTTAAACAATGTATCACCGGACGGCTTTACTACAGGAAGCAGGTTTTTTACAAAAAATCTCCAGTAACCTGAATCCTGAATAGGTTTACCGTAAAAGAATTCGGCGCCATAACGCAGGTGAATATGGTTTGTGTAGCGGATTTCCTCACCGCGCAGCCAAGAGCGAATCCCAAAATCGGCAAGCTGCCAGTATTCATTTTTTATTTCTGTATCAAATCCGCCAAGCGTTAAAAAACGTTCCCTGTCGTATACGCCTACCCCTTGAAATGGAAAAAAAGAAGGCGCGCTTTCTTTTACCGCCGCGTATAATGTAATTTCAAAGCGGTTTTTATTATTTAAAGGCACAACAAGCGTTGGAAGCTGTTCAAACCTGGCATTTTGAAAAACAGGTACGGTGCAAATTCTGCGGAACCAGTTTCCGCGTTTATCCAGGGCAACTTCGTTTACAGGAAGCACAAGCCGTTCTGCAATTTTTCCGGCGCTTAATCCATATAGTATTCTCAAATCGTTCCAAAGGACAAAAAACAGCGGGGAACGTAGTTCTTCCGCGGCAATGTTTATTTGCTCGCCCAGGCTGGGCTGCCCTTTTATAAGCACAAATTTTGCGCATGGAAAAGATGCGGCAAGCGATTCGATTTCATAATGTTCTTCACCGGTTTCTACAGATATTATTGAATCAAAACCGCTGCGCATAAGCGCGTTAAAAACCTGCCGTCTTGGATAGCGCGAACCGCGGTTTAGCAGCACTGCCGAAAGTCCCGTTGAACCGCCGCTTTGCGTTCCGCCTAAAACAGCATATTCGGAAACTGCGGCAGCAATAGGTTCAAAAGTTGAATGTGTAGTATTCATCGCAGCGTTCGCAAAGAGCGCTCCAGCGCCCCGCGCAATGTTCAGCATAGAGCGCGGCTCCACGTTCCCATGCGGTTTCAAACGTCGTATCTGCGCCGGCCGCGGCCAAAAACTCTGTATCGCCGGCCGCTTGGCGTTCCCTGCAAACCGGCACTGAACCGTCCAGCATTATTGGAAAATCGCGCATAATATGCCAGCATGGCTGCCGGTGTAGAGGACTTATGTCGCCCGCCGATTCATCGCTTAGCGAAGCGCAAAAATTATTGTATTTTTGAATTATAACTTCGGCGCCGGCGTCTTTCCAAAACCGGTAGAACGCTTCGGCGTCGTCTTCTTCGCCGCGCATTCTAAGCGCCTGAACATAAACCGTTTTATCAAATGCGCCGAGCAGAGTTTTTGCAAAACCTGCCGCCTCTTCGAAGCCTTCGCCGTGCAGGTTAAAATAACGTTCCGGAGAGGCCGAATCCAGCGAAACTATCCACGAAACAGGCGCCATAAGGTTTAATCTTGGTTTTGCACCGGCATTTAACGCGGCTATTTTTTCCACATCACCAGGTTGCCAGCCAATTCCGCAGGTTTCTATAACCAGCGAAAGCTGCGGCCGCTCAAGTACCGCCGCTATAAGTTCAATCCTTGCCGGGTGCAGCGCAAGCTCGCCCCAAAGCGAAATGTCTATTACCGCATCGCCTGAAAACGCGATTATTTTATCGAGGATTGAAGAAAACCTTTCAGGCTGCATGAATTCAGCCGCCGGACTGTTTTTAGAATAAGGGCAGAATTTGCATTTTTGAGGGCAGACGCTGCATACCATTATTGGAAAAAATGCCGGCAATGTGCGTAAAAATTCAGGATGTTTTGCGATAAGCGGAGCGGCGTCATTATAATCCCGCCATCCCGCTTCTAAAAAACGCCGAAGCAAAAGCAAATTCCGGCGGGAATCCGCGGCAAAAAGAAGGCGGTAAGAGCGAAGGTCAACCGGCGCAAGCTCTGTTTCTATATCAAAAGAATTTATATCTTTTTGTATCACAGAAAAAATCGTATCGCGCCTTACAGCTTCCTGCGAGCCCTCCGCGATTTTGGCAAGAAAAACTGCGGTAGAAGGCAAAAACAATTCGGGCGAAAGCCCCTGCGGCCAGCCGTCCGCATAACCATATTCCCCGGCGTATTTTATAATCCGGTTTTTTATTGCGCGGCTTAATTCCGCGTCAATAAGAGGGGTATCAGCCCAGGCAAAATAAATTAAATCGAAACCGGCGGAAAGTTCGCAAATAGTATCCAGCAGGATTTTTGTGTTCCAAACTGTTTTTTTTATCAATACCAGCGGACCAGCAGATTGCGGGATGCGTTCCTCATTAAATTCATCTCCGGTTAAAAGCGCTATTTTTGTTATGCCCTCAAACTCGCGGACGCGCGTTAAAGTGAGCAGAAATGCGCTTTTACCAGGCATAAGCTCCTCAAAAGCGGTGTCTCTAAGTTCCGCTCCAAACAGAATCGCTATAGTATTCATCACTTCGATTATCGGCTAAACTATTTGAAACCCGCGCTATGAAATAACGCAAACTTATTCAATATCAAATTTTGCGAATATTTAAATGCGCTTTTTACCCGGCCTTTGTCAAACTCAATGCGCGCTATTGAAATTAAAAATATGCTATGCTATGATTAAATTCAAGGAAATCAGATGAGACGATATCTATTTATTTATTTAAACTTTCTTGCCGCCGCACTAGTTTTTCCTCAGAACAAGGAGCTTGAAACCGTAGCAACGGTCAGGCTTACCAAGACCGAAGCAATAACCGTTAAACAACTTAAAAACGAAGTAGATACACTGGAAAAGGCCACAGGGCGTTCTCTTAACGCAGAAGAACGGCGCGAAGTACTTAATAGCATGATAAATCAGCGTCTTGCGTTACAGGCCGCCGACCGTGACCATGTAACGGTAAGCGATTCTGAAGTAAATCAGCGTATAAACGAAACAAAATCACAGCTTGCCGCGCAGCTTGGGCGCGCTCCAAGCGACTCTGAATTTGCGGACGCAATTAAGCGGCAGACGGGAATGGATTTGCCTTCTTTTAGAGAGCAATACCGCAAACAGCTTGTTGTTCAAAAGTATTTACTCGAAAAAAAACGCGACCTGTTTCAAAACACAAAACCTCCGACCGATGACGAGATAAAAAAGTTTTATTCAAAAAATTCTTCTGAATTTGTTCAGCCGGAAACTGTTGAATTTTCTGTAATTATAGTGCCATGGAAAACCGATTCCGAAAAAGCCTCTGCAAGAAGCGAAGCCAACAAGCTTTCAAAAGAGATTGGCGGTAATGCGAGTACTTTTGACGAAAAAGTTTTACAGGGACGCGTTCCAAATGTTTCATACCGCGCGGCCGCAAATCAGCTTCTTCAAAGAAATTCAAAGCAATGGCCGGATAGCTTTCTTGATACGGTATTCAATCTTGAACAGGGCAAAGTTTCGTCATTAATCGAAGTTAATACGGATATGGTAAAAGGGTTTTTTATCATAAAAGCTACCGGCAAGTATCCGCAAAAGCTGCTTGGAATTGACGATGTTATTTTGAATGTTCCGCCAGAATGGCAGGTGCAGCTGCAGGGCCGGCCGCTTACAGTGCGGATGTATATTCAAGAAGGGCTTAGCGTTCAAAAACAACAGGAAGTGGTATTAAAAGCACAGGAAGAGCTTATAGCGGAGCTTCGCAAAGGCAACCCGTTCTCTGTGGTTGAACAGAATTTGAATTTCTAATGTCCCGCAGAAAAGCACGGGTATTGGCGTTTCAGGCGCTTTACTGTTTTGATGTATCAGGAACGCCGCTTGAAACGCTTCTTGAGTTTGACTGGGAAGCAGATAAATTAGAACGTATTGACTCCGGCGTACTTGATTTTGCGCGGAATCTTGCCGCCGGAACAATAGAAAATCTTGATGAAATCGACGCTAAAATCAAACTGCATCTTAGAAACTGGGATTTTTCCAGGCTAAAAAAAGTGGATTTGGCAATTTTACGGACAAGTTTATACTCGTTGTTATATCAAAAAGAAAGCGCGGGCATTGTAATAGAGGAGGCCATTTGTATATGCAAAGAGTATGGCGCGTCCGGTTCGTTAAAATTTATAAACGCTGTTTTGGATAATATCAACAAAGAAACAGTTAAGCCGAATGTTATTAAAAATTAATTTTGATGTATTATAATTAACATGAATCAAAAATATAAAGATTTATTGGAGCTTTTGGCAGCTTATAAAAAAATTGCCGTAGCTTTTTCCGGAGGCGTCGATTCATCATTTTTATGCTATGCAGCGCGTGAGGCTGTTGGCGCGGAAAATTGTGCGGCAATAACAGTTGTATCGCCAATGCTGCCGGAAAGCGAACTTAATTCTGCAAAAAAACTTGCGGATTTTTGCGGTATTCGTCATATACTTTTAAAAGAATCCAAAATAGACGATGAAGTTGCCGCAAATCCAAAAGACCGGTGTTATTTTTGCAAAAAGATTGAGTTCGGCGCAATACGCGAAGCGGCGGTCAAAATTGGAATAGAAACGGTAATAGACGGTTCAAATAAAGATGATGAATCGGATTACAGGCCGGGACTGCGGGCGCTTAACGAATTAAAAATATTAAGTCCATTACGCCGGACAGGGTTTACCAAAGCCGAAATCCGCGAACTTTCCCGCGATTTTAACCTGCCGACATGGAATAAACCTGCATACGCCTGTCTTGCTTCGCGCTTTCCATACGGCGAGTTTCTTGATGCCGAAAAGTTAAAAAGAGTGGAAAATGCCGAAGATTATCTGCGCTCCATTGGCTTTGTTCAATTCAGGGTAAGAAGTCATGCCAATATAGCGCGAATTGAGGTTGCGCCTGGCGAAAGGCAGCGTTTTTTTGATGAAGTGTTTTTAGATGAAGTTTCGCGCCGTTTAAAATCGTTTGGTTTTTTATTTGTCGCGCTGGAGCTGGAAGGTTATAAAACGGGCAGTTTGAATGTTGAACTTGGAACCGTTAAATGAAACTGGACTTTCACACTCACTCTACGGCAAGCGATGGATTGCTTTCGCCTTCGGAACTTATTGCGGCGGCTAAAGAGGCGGGAATAGAAAAGCTTGCGCTTACAGACCATGACACAATGGAAGGGCTTGATGAAGCCGCCTCTGCCGCGCGTGCGGCAGGCATAAATTTTATCCGTGGCGTAGAACTTCAAATTGACTGGCCTGATACAGGCGCAATGGAAAAAATGGAAAAACGGGATTTTCATCTTTTAGGTCTTTATCTTGAAAAACCTTCGCCAAAATTAAAACGAGTGCTGCACGAGTTACAGCGGCAGCGCGAAACGAGAAACAAAAAAATAATCGCAAAAATGAATGAACTTGGAATAGCCGCTACGCTTGATGAGATTCGTCCTTTGGCGCGCGGCGCATATACGGCGTATATAGGGCGTCCTCATTTTGCCGGTTTTTTAATAAATAAAAAAATTGTGCGTACAACGGAAGAAGCGTTTAACAAGTATCTTTCAAAGGGAAAGCAGCTTTACGAGCCAAAAGGCGGAATAAAACTGCACCGCGCAATTTCCGCAATTAAAGAATCCGGCGGACTAGCTATTCTGGCGCATCCTGCTTCGCTTTATATTTCATGGGGGCGGCTTCCTGAAGTATTAACGCATTTAAAAAAAGCGGGGCTTGACGGTATCGAAGCATGGCATCCTATATCAACAAAACATGAGGCGAAACGTTTTTGCGCGCTGGCAGCGGAGTTTGATTTTTGTATAAGCGCCGGCAGCGATTTCCACGGCGACAGGCGCGACCGTAAACTTGGCCGCTGCTGCGATGGCATTGAAATAACAGATAAACTTATAAGCGGGATGCGTTAATAACGGTTAAATATACCTGAAATTAAAACCGATATTTCCGTTAAAAAAACCCTGCGCCCGCATAGCGGACGCAGGGTTTTTTACTCTGCCGCCGCGTTACGCGGCGGCAGCCGGTACCGTCTTTACCTGCGCTTAGAACGGCCTTTCACTTAAATACTTGTATTCCTTCCAGATTCGCTCGACCTGCGCTTTTGCTTTTGCAAGAAGAGCGTCGGCACGGTCTGGAGAGGCGGCTTTAAGGCTCTTAAAGCGCACTTCTTTGTACATAAAGTCTTCAAGAGCAGTTGTAGCCTCTTTGCTGTCAAGCTGGAACGGGTTTTTGGCTTCGTTTTTAAGCCGCGGGTCGTAGCGATAGAGCGGCCAAAGTCCGGATGTTACCGCCGCTTTCTGCTGCTCCAAACCCTTGGACATATCAATACCATGGTTAATGCAGTGAGAATAAGCGATAATTATCGATGTGCCCGGATAGCTTTCTGCTTCACGAAAGGCTTTTATTGTCTGCGCCATATTCGCGCCCATAGAAATTTTTGCAACATAGACATAGCCATAACTCATTGCCATAGCGCCAAGATCTTTTTTGGTTATTTCTTTACCCGCGGCCGCGAATTTTGCAATTGCGCCAACAGGAGTCGCCTTTGACATTTGGCCGCCGGTGTTTGAATAAACTTCGGTATCCATAACAAGGAGGTTTACATTCCGCCCGCTTGCAAGTACATGGTCAAGACCGCCGTATCCTATATCGTAGGCCCAGCCATCGCCGCCCAAAATCCACACGCTGCGTTTTACAAAATGGTCGGCAAGCGATATAAGATTTTTTGCTACAGGTTTGCTTTCTTTTGCAAGCGCCGCCTTAAGTTCGTCAACATTCCTGCGCTGCGCATCTATACCGGCATCGTCGTCCTGCGCCTGACCAAGTATTTTTTCCAAAAGCGCCGTGCAAATTCCTTCGGATTTGGCCTGCACCGCTACTTCGCGTGCATGTTCGGCAAGCTTATCACTGGTAAGCCGCATTCCAAGACCGAATTCCGCGGCATCTTCAAAAAGGCTGTTTGACCATGCCGGACCGCGCCCATCCGCGCGTTTTGCATAAGGCGTTGTGGGAAGGTTACCGCCATAAATTGAAGAACAGCCTGTCGCGTTGGCAATAACCGCGCGGTCTCCAAAAAGCTGCGAAAGCAGTTTAACATAAGGAGTCTCGCCGCAGCCGCCGCACGCGCCGGAGAACTCAAAAAGCGGCCGCTTGTAGGCAAGCCCCTTTGGAGCGTTAAGGTTAAGCTCGTTCGCTGGAGTTTCCGGCAGTTTAAGAAAGTAATCCCATGCGGCAACCTGTTCCTCGTGGTACTTTGGATTGTCGGCATAGTTTATCCAGCGCAGCGCTTTGCCTGGAGCCGGGCAGGTGTTTATGCAGAGGCCACATTCCATACAATCTTCTGCGGATATGGCAAGCGCAACCTTTTTCCCATCCACCGGCTTTGGTTTGTTTTCGGCGAATTTGAAGCCGGACGGCGCTTTATCTGCCGCGCTATTATCCAGCATCTTCATACGGATACACGCATGGGAACAAACCATAGAGCATTGGCCGCATTGAATACAGGCTTCCGGCAGCCATTCTGGAACACGTTCGGCAACGGCGCGTTTCTCAAACTGCGTGGTTGCCGTTGGGAATGTGCCGTCTTCCGGCAATTTTGAAACAGGCAGTTTATCGCCTTCCTGTACCGACATAGCGCCAAGCACTTCTTTTATCCATGAATCTTTTGAAGTGGCAAACGGAACCTTGCGGTGTATTGAGCCGGAAACCGATGAGGGGTACTTTACCTCTTCCACACCAGAGAGCGACATATCAACAGTTTTGTTGTTCTTTTCTACTATGTCGGCGCCTTTCTTGCCATAACTCTTTTCGATGAATTTCTTCATGTACTTGACCGCTGTAGATT
>JAIRPU010000176.1 GCA_031256815.1 Spirochaetaceae bacterium | reverse complement strand
AAGCATTTTGATACTGATGTTGTAACAAAAGCCGCTTTACAGGTCAAAGACATTTTGATGAAAGACGAGCGGCTCAAGGCAAGCGCCAAAACCAATACGCTTAATGACTTTCACTTTACTTACAATGACAGCGTAGATGACGCCCTGGTAGACGGCTATGATCAGAACGAGGAATTTTATTCCCTGCTCCTGAACAATGATGAACTCAAAAAACGGGTTATGCATGTTTTCATTAAGGATGTGTATACATTACTTAAAGAAAAAAATGATTAGTTGGTAAAATCAGCACAATTTTAAAATCAGTAATCGCCCGTCTTTTTTAAACGGATTTGTTTCTTTGTTTTTACCGGATTGATAAAGCGTCCAGTTAGCTGTCAATTCCAGATTTTTTTAAAAGTGAAGCAACACAATTTCGAGCTTTAATCAAAATTCCGGCTTCATCTATTCCTGTAAGTTTTCCTTCTTTTGAAATGATTTTACCGGCTGCCATTACCCATTTTGCCGGACGTGAATAACCTACAGTTGCCGGCATATTTTGCGGGTCAAGCAATGCGCCGCAAAGTTCAAGAAGCTCTACATCAAGAGCAAACATATCTGCCGCCATACCAGGCGCAAGAAAGCCTATATCGGTTCTGCCAAGCAGGGCTGCGCTGCCCCTTGTGGCCATTTTAAGCAGTTCATAACCGGACGGGGCATCGGCGCTACGGGAAAGACGGTGCAACAAATAAGCGGCGCGAATTTCGGCTAACAAATTAGAGTTGTCGTTGCTGGCACTGCCGTCTACCGCAAGCCCTGCCGGTATACCTAATTTAAGCATTTCTGGAATACGGCAAATGCCAGAAGAAAGCTTCATGTTTGAAACCGGACAATGTGCAACACCGGTTTTTGTTTTTGCAAGCAGCGCAAGCTCTTCATCGTTAAAATGTATGCCATGGGCAAACCATACATCTTCACCAAGCCAGCCGTTACTTTCCATATACGCCAGAGGGCGCATACCAACTTTTTCCATACAGTAACGCTCTTCATCTATTGTTTCGCACAGGTGGGTATGCATACGGACACCCAATTTACGCGCAAGAATGGCAGTTTGTTTTAATAAAGTACCTGTAACGCTGAATGGGGAACACGGGGCAAGAACTATCTGCCGGAATGAAAACGGCGAAGGGTCGTGAAATTGTTTTACAAGGCGCTCACAGTCTTCCAGTATAACATCTACATCCTGCGTTAAATCGTCAGGCGGAAGCCCGCCGTCCTTTTTACCGCAGCACATACTGCCGCGTGAAGCGTGAAAGCGAAGTCCCAGCGCGGCAGCGGCTTCAAATTGTCTTTCTATAAAATGATTTTGCCTTTCGCGTGGAAAAACATAGTGATGGTCCATAACTGTTGTGCAGCCATATTTAACCAGTTCGCCCATGCCGGTAAGGGCGCTGTAGTAAACCGTTTCGTCATCAAGCCCGCGCCATATTTCATAAAGGGACAGCAGCCACGGGAAAAGCTCCATTTTTTGAACAAAAGGCAGATTACGTGTAAATGTCTGATACAAATGGTGGTGAGTATTTACAAGCCCGGGGTATATCCAACAGCCGGATGCGTTTATAACCGTCATATCAGCATCAGGCGTTTCCGGCCTGTCTTTAACGCAGGATAAGTTTTGACCTATGTTTGCGATTATTCCGTCTTTAACAAGAATATCCGCATTGTATAAGACCTCGTCTCTATTTCCGGCGGTAACTATTGCCGCCGCATTTTTTATTAGCGTTACCGGCATAAAACTCCTAAACTATCATGGTTTTAATAACTATTTATTATCTCCGTCTTCTCCGCTAAGGCTGGCGCTTATTTCACGGGTTGTTTGCTGAACATTGCGCGTACTTTCAAAAACTTCACGCGACACGCTTTCGAGCCGTTTTATATCATTTTGAATTACCGCGCTTTCGCTGCTTATCTCATTGCAGCCGTCGTAAACCTGTTTTGCAGCTTCGCGCAGCATTTTCAAAGCGTCGAAAACGCGGCTTCCGTTTTCGGTTTGTATGCCAATCGCTTCGTTCATTGCGCCAAACGAGCCATCCATGTCGGCAACACCACGGAACATTATCTCCATCATGGCAAGTGTTTTTTCAGACACCTTTTGTATGCGCAAAATACTTTCGCGCATAACTTTTATTTCGTTGGATATAGAAACTGATTCATGTTTTGAAGATTCTGCCAGAACACGGACTTCATCGGCAACAACAGCAAAACCTTTGCCTGCATCTCCGGCATGAGCCGCCTCTATAGCGGCGTTCATGGAAAGGAGGTTTGTCTGCGCGGCAATTTTTACAAGAGTTGTGTTTGCCTCTTCCAAAATTGCCGACTGGGCGGAAAGCCCGCGCAGTTCATCGGCAAGCGCTTTTAACATTATACGGCCTTCGCTTGTAGAACCTGTAAGAGATGATGTCATTGTGCGCATATCTTCCGCTGCGTTTCGCACACCGTCTATTGTACGCACAACTTCTTCAATTGCGTCTGTAGAACGCGCTATATTTCGCGATTGAATTTCAACCGCATCTTTTAACGAATTTATAGCGCCGGCGATTCTGCCGACCGCTTCAGAAGTACTGCGTACGGCGTTTTGCTGCGTTCCGGTTTTATTTCCAACAGCTTCCATGTTTTGAATGATTTTCTCAAATCCATCCTGCGAAGCGTCTATTTTTGTGTGCAGATCCTTTACAATGCCGGCATTTTTTTCAGACTCGCAATTTATATCGTCAAGCGCCCGCCTCATATTCGCTATAATTTGAAACAGCGCGCGCTGTAAATCTCCAATTTCATCACGTCTTTCTTTTTTAAAATGCACATTAAAATTCATGCTTGCTATGGATTTTGCCGCCGCGACAGATTCTTTTACCGGCGCGGTAAGCGAAAATGCGGCAAAACAAGACAGTGTTATAACAAAAAGTCCTGTAAATATGCTAAAAAGAATGGTTGTTAGCGCTATACGGTTTAATATTGCAAAAGTACCTGCCGTTGGGATTATGGAAATTAGATACCAGTCAACATTTGGAATAAAAACAGAATAAAAAAGATTGTTTTCGTCAAACGAAGAAAAGCTTTCTTTATCTGAAAGAACACGTTCCCTGTACTGTTCAAATCCGCGGTCGCTGAAAAAATCTTTTTTAAGCACAGCGTCCGGGTCATGGTTTGTAACAAAAAGTCCGCCGGCATCAATAAAAAAACTTTCCTGTCCTTTATATGCGGCAAAATCGGTTAGCATTTCATCCAAAAAACCAATGGAAACATTACCGGAAACCACGCCTATATCAAGATTTTCTTCATTGTAGACATTAATGGAAATTGCCGTTGTAAGTTTTTGCGTTACTACATCAACATAAGGCGGAGCAAAAGAAACCTGCCCGTTTTTTGCCTTGGCGCCTTTATACCAGGCGCGCGTGGTATTATCCCAGCTCGTGTCAGGACGGTAGTCGGTATCAAACGCGGTAAACCCGCCTGGCTCGAACCACTTACCGTTACCGCTGCAATATATAAGCACAATATCGGATTGCGTGGCCTTTGTTTTTGCAAACAAGTTATGTAAAGCGTCTTCATCCGGCGCTTCCACACTCATAAGCGGAGCGGCGGCTACAGCCGTCTGTTTTACAAGCTGTGCCCAAAGCGCGCAACGCGCGGAAACTGTATCGCGCAGATGCAACATTTTTTCGTCAACAGTTTCAGTTACGGTTTGCAGCGAGAAATCACGGAATCGCACTATAAAAAGCGTTGAAACAAGAGCCGTTATTATAATAATTCCAAATGTAATAACACCCACTATAACAAACGCAAATGAGCGTGTTTTTTTGTGCTTCACATTTTAATAATATCAAAGCTCAAAACAAGTTAAAAGCCCACACGGTGCTAAAATGTAATTCTAAATTTGAGAAAAATGATGAACCCGCGCGGTTTAATATATGTATTTATGGTATTTTGGGCGCATTTTTGCCGGAGCTTGTCGACAAGCGCGGCAGCGTGCCCGCCGCGCCCGCCCGCTGCCGCGCCCACCGAAGGTGGGCGCGGCAGGACTGAGGTGGGAGCTTGTGTATGCTTTGCGTGCAAAGCATACACAAGCCTGCGCGACCAGGGCGGCGGCCGTCATCGGCTGCTGGCGAAACCGCATTGCGGTTTCGCCGGTCGTGCGCCGCCACACCGCGTCTGCGGTGTGGCGGCCGTTGTGTCCCCGCGGCCTTGCGCATACGCAGGCCGCGGCCAGCGATAAAACCGCGCGAAGCGCGGCC
>JAIRPU010000156.1 GCA_031256815.1 Spirochaetaceae bacterium | reverse complement strand
TTTTTTTCCATTCTGCCCAATCCATATCGTCTTTAAGCTCAAAATACTCACGCAGTAACTCAATCTGCAGACGTTTCATTCTATGCTGAATAACCGTTACAGGATCCTGGCGCAGGTTTAACAGCCAAAAAAGCGCTATGTATACGATTATTCCAAAAACAGCAAGCATAAGCGCTTTTAAGACTAATGGAAGATGAAAAATATCTTCGTTAACCAAAAGTCCAACTTTAATATTCTGCTTTGTGCTTTGGGTAAAAATCATGTATCCCGCCTGGTCGGAGCGCACAATTGACCAGCCGGCGGCGCTTTCAATCCATGAACGCTTAATTGCGCCGCGCAAAGTTCCGTCCGTCTCGCCGCGAAGCCCTGTTACTATCGCAAGAGGTTCGCTAAAAAGTGAGATTTGTTCGCTAAAAGTTATAAAATGTTTGGAAATCAATTCATCGGTAACAGAACGCGCAGTTACACAAAAAAGCGCGACTCCATGCCTTGCGCCGGATTCGTCAAAAATTGGTAAATAAAATAAAATTCTGTCTGTTTCACCGTCAAACGTTATGCCTCCATTTCCAAGCGCCATATCAGGCGTTATTGGAAAATAGCGCGGTACATCCGTCCATGCACGGTAAGCCAGCGTAGTACTGCCGGCGGGTACGGCAAGATCTGCCGCTTCTTCTGTGGAAAAATGAATTCTATTACCGGCCAAATCGACAAAACGCACCCACTGTAACGCCGGCATTGCGGTTTGCATTTCGCCAAAAATTCTGCGGCGTTCAAAAACATCAATTTGATTCTGCTCTAATGCAAAACTCCGCTTTACGGCGCCATTATCAAGAGTCTGCGAAAATCTATCGGTTAGCCCTTCAAAAAAAACCGAAAGCGCGTCCGTTTCTTTTTTTAACTTTTCCTGCGATTGCGCAATAAGCGAAGGCGCGTAAAAATCCATCTCTACAACGCCAAACAGATTTAACCAGGCAAGAACGCCAAACGCGGCAAACAACAACGCGCTTACCGCAAATGCCAATGCCGCTTTTTTGGGAATGCTCATATTTTACGTTTCCAAAGCATGAACAAATTCGGCGCGTTTTTCAAGCAACATTCCGTCTGCTTCGTCAGATATAGACGCATTTATTCTTATATCATCTGTTTCCAGTGTTAAACAGGGCCAGCTTCTTCCATTTTGGCTCTCCTGTGCCTCAAATTTCCAAGAAGCTAACTCCAAACCGCAATCAGAAAATACGGCGTTAAGTATGAGAAAAAGTTCATCTTTTGAAAGGTTTTGATAAAAAACAACCGGAATACAGGTTGAAAGTGCTGAAAAATCGTTAAAAAATGCTGATTTAACACGGCTTGTAAACAAACGCGACAGCGCCGCCAAAAGCTCTTCCCTGGGGTACTCAATCAAAAAATTTGCCGCCCCCTCTTTAAGCCAGCGCGCGCTAAGCTCATCTTTAAGCCGTTTTTTATCTAGATTTAGACGCGCGCCGCTTTCTAATTTTTTGCTGGAAAGCCGCGCGGCAAAATGCGCCGACTCTTTTTCCAGCGCCGCCTTAAGCCGTTCATGCCATTCATTTCTGGATTTTTCTATATTTGCCGCGGCGTTTTTTTTGATTTTGGCGGCTTTATTTTGCGCGTCCGCCTCAATTTCCCGGTCGAGACTTTCTGTAGATTTTAACTCTTCCATGTTTAACAAATACCCTTAACTTAACAAATTAACGGCCATCAAGTACTTTTTGCAGTTCGGATTTTATTGCGCCAAGCTTTTTTTCGCAAACGCTTTTAGCCGCCTGAACTCCATCTTTGCCAACATTCTCAAAACCGGAAACATAAAATTTTATTTTAGGCTCGGTACCGGAAGGACGCGCGCTTACCAGAGTGCCGTCCGCCAAATAAAATTGCAGCACATCACTTTTTGGCAGCCCTTTGGCGCATAAAACATCGCGTACATTTTTAACCGCTGTGCCTCCAAGTGTCCTGGGAGGATTTTTTCTGAATTCATCAAGAATTCCAGCCATAACCGATTGCCCGGCAGGGCCCTCAAAATATTTTGATATGCCTGTTTCCATCCAAAAACCACATTCTTTCCAAAGTTCATTTAAACGGTCAATAAGAGTTTTGCCTTTACTGCGCCAGTATAGCGTCATTTCGGCGGTAAGCGCCGCCGCGGAAACTCCATCTTTGTCGCGCACTTCATTTTCGATTAAATAACCGTAGCTTTCTTCGGTTCCATATATAATTTTTTCAGGAATTTTTCCTTCATCGCTTTGCCGCATAAGATCGGCTATCCATTTAAATCCTGTAAGACATTCAAGCCGTTTAACGCCATAAAGCGCCCCTACACGCTCCTGCATTCCTGTAGTAACAATCGAATTAACAAATGCAGGGTTTTTTGGCATTTTGCCAAGCTCTTTTAGCGAAAGGCATATATAATCCAAAAGCAAACTTCCCATTTCGTTGCCGGAAATAAGTACAAAATCACCATTTTGCGGAACCGCAACGCCAAAACGATCGGCATCCGGGTCGGTTGCCATAACTACGCTTGCGCCGCTCTTCCTGCCAAGTTCAATGGCCATTTTAAGCGCCGCCGGTTCCTCCGGATTTGGAAAATCCACCGTTGGAAAATCGCCGTTCCCTTCGCGCTGTTCAGGCACGGTAAGCACGGAAAGCCCGATGCTTCCAAGTACGGCTTCTACATGCATAGCTCCCGTTCCATGCAATGGCGTGTAAACTATTTTAACATCTTTTGCCTTTTCTTTTATCAGGGCAGGCCGGAAAAGCCTTGAACGAACCATATCATGGTATTTTTCGTCTATTTCTTTATCTATGATTTTAAGAAGACCGCGTTCAAGCGCCGTTTCTTTTGTCATTTGCTTTATTTCTTTAACAGATTGAACTTCGTCAATAATGCCTGTGTCGTGAGGCTCAATAACCTGGGAACCGTCGTTCCAGTAAGCTTTGTAGCCATTGTACTTTGGTGGATTATGACTGGCCGTAACCACAATACCGGTATCCGCTTTTAGTTCGCGAATGGCAAACGAAAGCTCCGGCGTGGGACGCATTCCCGAAAAAAGATAAGTTTTAATGCCATTTGCCGCAAGCACAAGCGCGGCGCCCTCGGCAAACTCACGCGAATAATGGCGGCTGTCGTATGCAATAACAGCGCTTAAAGCGCCGCCGGACGCTTTTTCCGGCGATGTTTTGATAACATAATTTGCAAGCCCCTGAGTAGCGCTTTGAACAACAAGAGTGTTCATGCGGTTGTCTCCTCCGCCTATAATACCGCGAAGTCCGCCTGTACCAAACTCAAGCCGTTTAAAAAAACGATCTTCAAGCTCTTTGAAGTCTTCTTTTGCAAGAAGCGCCTCTACGTCTTCCCTGAAACGGGTTTCTTTTTCTTTGGCTATATACTCTCTGGCTTTAGCCAAAATTTCGTTTTTATCCATTTCTGTAATCCTTCCGTAATCAAAGATAATTATAATACAAAAAGAGTTAATATGGTAAGTGCCGCCATAATTTGCGCGCCTTTTAAGGCGGAGGCCGCATAACAACACAAAGCGCGCGGAGCGCGGGCGCGGCTTTGTAAGCAAGCTTGTTGTTTTACCAGTGCGGATTACTATTATGTTTGAAGGCTTTTAACTATTTTAAATAAAAATTTGTTTTTTTGGAAATACTTTGTATACTATGAGTGTTGGGCACTTAGTGTCCAACACATATAATACCATAGGGAGGAATAATGAACGAAGAAAAAAAGATTACAGAAAACGCAGACCAAAAACTGGAAGACGACATGACTTATGGCGTTTGGAGCGAGAATGGACATTGGCATTATCCGGTTCCGTTTGATATTGAAAAAGTGAAAGATCCGGCAGTGCAGCGATTGATTGCGGAGGAAGCGCAACTTCCACGGGAGAAACTGGAGCATCGGTTCAGAGTTCTTGCCAAGTTGACTTCAACAGGGCATTTGCAGACAAGCAATCTGGCATTGATTGATCACTTTATGAACGGCAGCGATGAGGACAAGTTTCCTTTCCCGGATACGGAAGGAACGCTTACTCAAAAGGTGTTTGAACATCAGTCTACCCTACGATTTATTAGAGGTATCAACAAGAAACTGGGGGAGGCGGTGCGGGACAACGACAACATTCCAGGAAGTATTGACTTGTCCGAAAGGTTGGCTGGCATTCCAAAACCTCGTTTCTCTTCTCTTGATGATTACGGCAAAGGCTTGGCTTTTGCCGTACATATTCTATACGATTATTCAGTTGTTGCCCGTAATATTGTTTGTGATAGGGAAACAGGCAAATACATGACAACCGTGGATATTGAACTGATTGACCATTTTGGTATGGATTACGGCGATGTTGACGAATTCGGTACAACGAAAAAAGTCTGGAAAAAGATGAAACCTGCTATAGGAGTACCAGGTTTTACTTTACTGGGACTTTTGATTGGGCTTGGAAGCACTGCGATATATAAATTCTTTAATAAGCCGAATGCAGATGCAAAATCATATACTCATGATTATGTAGACAGCGCTGGTATTGGTGCCGGCTCTGGATGCGCGGCTGGCATAGTAGCTTATACGTCGGCTGTTCCGGTAGCAAAGCAATTAGCAGAAGGATTCCGTTCATGGTTTATCCTTCAACATTATTTCGGGTGCCGCCCGTTTATCACGGTGATGCGGAAGACCTTTGATATTAAAGGCGTTATTGCCAAGCGGTAATTGGTTTATGAAAAAGCGGACGCCGGTAATTCTTGTCCTCATCTTCCTTGCCGTTCACGACAGGGTGGACGCGGATGAATTTGCCGGCGCTATGCCTATTCTTTCTGTTTTGCATACCCTTGAGTTTGTACCCGGACAAAGAGATTTTGAAAAAATTAATTTGATGTATGGGCTGGGAGTAAAAGTCCCGTTTCTTTTCCGAAAAGAACAGCCTCATAACATGATTGCCCCGGCGCTGACGGTAGAATATAACTTCGATAATCTGCTGAGAATACGAACGGGCCTTCATGTGGGGAAAATGCCGGAAACAGGTCTCTTTTTTTTTGATTATTACATTGGCGTATCAGGGATATATATGCATGATTTTGCGTACGACATAACTACAATAGGAATAGCCCCTGAAATAGGATTCGAGGTTTTTATACTTCTTTTTATGTATCTGCGGGTACAACTGCAATACGATTTTCTTTCTGTTGAAAGATACAACCGGTATGCATGTAACATATCGTTTATTATTCCATTGAAAGTAGGACCGTAACATTGACAGCAACGTATGATTTCCAGAGAAAGTCTTTTATAGCATTATTTGGCGGCTTTAAAGAAAAATGAAAAAATATGCGCCGGTACTTTTTATCTTCATTCTTTTCACTGTTTCCGGCAAAGCGTCTGCGAACAGTATACCGCCCATTCTTTCTGTATCCGGCGTGTTTGAGGTTGTACCTGAACTAAACGATGAAATAACATTGAATTCTATGCTGGGTTTGGGCATGAGATTACCATTTCTTTTTGGAGATGGCGATTTAGGTTTTATGCTTGCGCCGGCTCTTGCGGTGGAATACGGTTTTTCAGCCAACCTGCTAAGGCTGCGCGGTGGGCTTCATATTGGATTATTGAAGAAATTGGACTCTCTTTTTTTTGATTATTACATTGGCGTATCAGGGATATATATGCAGGATTTTACAAATAATATACCGGTAGCCGGAATATCCCCCGAAATAGGAGTTGAGGTATATATCCCCTATTTCCCGAATATGCGGGTACAACTGCAATACGATTTTCTTTCTGTTGAAAGATACAACCGTTTTGGCTGTACAATATCATTTATTTTTCCGTTGAAAAAGCCGGACTTTCATTATTGATAACAAGGTTTTTGGGGAGGCGGTTTTGCAACACGTTTTGTTTTCTCTGTGGCTTCGCCGGCAGGCGCGCCGCGCATGAACAGGACGGCAAATATAAATCCGATAAATTGTCTTGCGTTTTTTTTTTCAATATGATACTGTTTGAATAAATTGGAGCGGTGACCGAGTGGCCGAAGGTGATTCCCTGCTAAGGAATTGTACTCCAAAAGGGTACCGGGGGTTCAAATCCCCCCTGCTCCGAAAACGCGAATATGCTTTAAGGAAAGCATGAATTACATTTCATGCTTTCCTTAAGCGCTCTCGCATAAATAATAACTGCTGTAAAGGGGACATAATGGCAAAGAATGTCTATTTTTTTGGAAACGGCGAAGCGGAAGGTGAAGCGGGGATGAAGTCTCTGCTGGGCGGAAAGGGGGCTAATTTAGCCGAAATGACAAACCTCGGTATTCCTGTTCCGCCTGGTTTTACAATTTCTACAGAGGTTTGCGCCGGTTACTATGAATCCGGTAAACAATATTCTGACGAGTTAAAAGAGGAAGTTCAGGCAAATCTTACCCGTCTGGAAGAGCTTATGGGTAAAAAACTTGGCGATGCCGCCGACCCGCTTCTGGTTTCGGTGCGTTCCGGTGCCGCGGTTTCCATGCCGGGTATGATGGACACTATTTTGAATCTTGGCATGAACGACGAGGCGGTATCCGGCCTTGCAAAAAAAACGGGCAACCCGCGTTTCGCATGGGATGCCTATCGCCGTTTTATTCAGATGTATGGCGATGTTGTGCTTGGAGTTCCGCATGAAGAATTTGAAGCTGCGCTTAGCGCTTTAAAAAAAGCGCGTAAAGTAGAGGCGGATACGGCGCTTTCTGCTGACGACCTTGAAAAACTTGTTGATGCCTACAAAAAAATCGTTAAAAAAAGTACAAAAAAAGAATTTCCGCAGGCTCCGCAAGCTCAACTTTGGGGGGCTATTGACGCCGTTTTTGGCTCATGGATGAACGAGCGGGCTAAAAGATACCGCGATTTAAATGAGATACGCGGATTAAAAGGCACGGCGGTAAATGTGCAATCTATGGTATTTGGTAATTTTGGAGACGATTCTGGTACCGGCGTTTGTTTTAGCCGCGACCCTTCCACAGGCGAAAATAAATTTTATGGTGAATACCTTATGAATGCGCAAGGGGAAGATGTTGTTGCAGGCATTCGAACTCCTGAAAAGCTTTCAACCCTGGAAAAACACAACCCGGAAGTTTATAAACAGCTCGTTACAATAAAAAACATACTCGAAAATCATTTCAAAGATATGCAGGATATGGAGTTTACAATTCAACAGGGGGTTCTGTATCTTTTGCAAACGCGCAACGGCAAACGCGGCGGGGCGGCGGCGGTAAAATGCGCTTTGGATATGGTTGAAGAAGGGCTGATAGACAAAAAAACCGCAATTCTTCGTGTTGAGCCCGGGCATATAGACCAGCTTTTACATCCTCAAATTGACCCAAAATCGCGGAAGAGCGCTAAGGCGCTTACAAAGGGGCTTAACGCCTCGCCTGGCGCCGCTGCCGGCAGAATCGTTTTTAGCGCCCTTGACGCCGAAATTTGGCATAAAAAAGGCGAGAAAGTGCTTTTGGTGCGTGAAAACACAAGTCCGGAAGATATAGGCGGCATGGTAGTTTCGCAGGGGATTCTAACTTCAACAGGCGGTATAACAAGTCATGCGGCGGTTGTTGCCCGCGGTATGGGAACTCCGTGCGTTGCCGGCGCAAAAGCTGTTTCTATACAGGGGAAAAAAGTCGTAATAGGCGGCGTTTCCTTTAAAGAAGGCGACTGGATTTCGATAGACGGTTCAACAGGAGAGGTTTTTGGAACAAAACTTCCCCTTGTACATCCTAAAATCACGAATGATATGAAAAAGTTTTTAGAGTGGTGCGATGAAGCGCGTGAAGGCGCGCGGCGCGGCAATGTTGAAGGCTTTAAAATCCGCTGTAACGCCGACCTGCCCGATGACGCGATTCGGGCATTTGAATTTGGCGCTGATGGCGTTGGGCTTTGCCGCACTGAACATATGTTTTTTGACAAGGCAAAACTTGTTCACTTTAGGGCAATGATACTGGCGGAAAATGAAGATGAGCGTAAAAAAGCGCTTAAAAAGATTTTACCACTGCAAAAACGTGATTTTATTGGGATATTTAAGGCTATGAATGGCAAACCGGTAACGATAAGGCTGCTTGACCCTCCGCTTCATGAATTTGTTCCGCATACGCCAAAAGAGACTGCGGAACTTGCAAAACAGCTCGGCACAACCGCAAAACTGCTTCAACCTAAAATCGAAAAATTAAGGGAAGCCAACCCGATGCTTGGGCACCGCGGCTGCCGGCTTGCCGTAACATATCCTGAAATTTACGATATGCAGGTAGAAGCGATAGCGCTTGCCGCCGCAGAAAGCCTTAAAAAAGGAATCGATGTTCATCCTGAAATTATGATTCCTATTGTAATAACGGCGCGTGAATTAAAATTTATACGCCCAAGATGCGAAGCTATTATAAAAAAAATAAACGAAAAAACCGGAGTTAATGTGCCTGTTCGCATTGGCACGATGATAGAGGTGCCAAGAGCGGCGCTTACAAGCGCCCATATAGCGGAATATGCAGATTTTTACAGCTTTGGCACCAACGATTTAACCCAAATGACCTTTGCGTTTAGCCGCGATGATGTTGGTTCTTTTGTGCCTTGCTATCTTGAACACCGCGTGCTTGATGTTGACCCATTCCGCTCCATAGATGAAGCCGGAGTAGGAAAACTAATGTCTCTTGCTATTTCCGACGGGCGCAGCGTAAAGAGCGACCTTAAAATTGGTATATGCGGTGAACATGGCGGCGACCCTTTAACAATAGATTTTTGTTACAGAGCCGGGTTAAATTATGTTTCCTGCTCTCCGTTCCGTGTCCCGGTAGCCCGTCTGGCCGGAGCGCAAGCGGTTTTGCGTAACTCCGGCATTTAAGGTCCTATGTCAGAGTTGATAGCAGCGCGGATTCTTAAAGGCTTTCGTGATTTTCTTCCGGCAGATGAGGCAAAACGCCGTGTTTTAAGCGCCCGTATCGAAAAAGTATTTTGCTCTTATGGTTTTGTGCCGATTGATACACCGGCGCTTGAATTTTCGGAAGTATTACTTGGTAAAGGCAGCGGTGAAACAGAAAAGCAAATTTACCGCTGGCATGATAACGGCGGGCGGGATGTAGCTCTGCGATTTGACCTTACAGTGCCTTTTGCCAGGTACATTGCCGGGCATCGCTCTGAACTTCCAATGCCTTTTAAGCGTTACCATATTGCAAAAGTTTGGCGCGGCGAAAATACTCAGCGCGGGCGTTACCGTGAATTTACTCAATGCGATATAGACATTATTGGCATGGCAAACGCCGCCTCGGATGCCGAAATATTAATTATGATGCGTGAAGCGCTTTTTGCTATTGGAGCCGCGCCGCTGACAATTCATGTAAACCACCGCGGCCTTTTTAACAGATTTTTAACGCGAATGGGAATAGAAGATAAACTTATAGCGATATTGCGGACAGTTGACAAACTTTCAAAAATAAACAGAACAGAAATAGAAGCGCAGTTGACGGAGCTTTGCGGCTGGCAAAACACCGCGCAAATAATGGACTTTATTGAACTAAAAGGCGACTGGGATCATGTACTTTTAGGCATGGCAAATCTTGCCGGCGGAGAGGACCAGGATACAAAACGGCTTAGAGAAATAGCGCTTTTTTTAAATGACAGCGGCATAGAAAACGGAATCATCTTAAATCCTTCTATAACACGCGGACTTGATTATTATACAGGCCTTGTTTTTGAAACTTTTATGGACGAAGCGCCTGAGATAGGTTCTGTTTGCTCCGGCGGAAGATACGATAATCTTTGCGCTCTTTACACGAATGAAGCGCTTACCGGTGTCGGCGGCTCCATAGGCCTTGACCGGCTTATTGCGGCGCTGGAAAGTTTAAACCGCGCAGAAAACAAAAGTCCCTATGCCTTCTGCGCAATAGCCTGTGTAAACGAAGCGCATTTTGGCATTTGCCAGCGTCTTGCAAAACAGATTAGAGAAGCGGGATTTAGTTGCGAAATTTACAGCGAAGCAAAAAAGCTTTCTTCTCAATTTATTCAAGCCGAAAAAAAGGGAACGTGTTTTATGTTAATACCGGACATAGATTCACCATATACTAATGATTTAACTTTACGGAATCTTTCAACAAGACAGGATAAACGCTGCTCTGTTGAAGAAGCAATAAAGATATTTAGCGCGTACCCGCTTGCGGGTTTAAAAGGAGTTTAATATGGATAATAGCGTAATACCACGTCCTTTGATTACTGTTGACCAGGAAAAATGTAATAACTGCCATGCCTGTATAACTGCCTGTCCGGTAAAGTTATGTATAGATGCCTCAGGCGAAAAGGTGTGTGTTGTCGATGAACTTTGTATAGGCTGCGGACGCTGTATTGCCGTTTGTTTGCAGAACGCCCGTTCATATAACGACGATACAGAATCGTTTTATTCGGCGCTTGCAGAAGGCGAGGAGCTTATAGCTATAGTTGCGCCGTCGGCGGCAGCAGTCTTCGACGATATATACAGGCTTAACGGTTATTTAAAATCGATTGGAGTAAAAGCGGTATTTGATGTTTCGTTTGGCGCTGAACTCACTGTAAAATCGTATTTGGAATACGCAAAAAAACACAAACCGCCGATTATGATATCGCAGCCATGCCCCGCTCTTGTAACATATTTAGAAATTTATCAACCGGAGCTTTTAAAATACCTTGCTCCGGCGCACAGCCCAATGCTGCACACCGCGGCAATGATAAAGCAATTCTTTCCAAAATATAAAAATGCTAAAATTGCCGCTATTTCTCCATGCGTTGCTAAATCGCGTGAATTTTTTGAAACCGGAATTGTTCAGTACAATGTAACAATGCGGCGCTTAAAGCAAAAAATAAAAGACTCTGGAAAACTCATTACAAGTTACCCCAAAATTCCTTACGAAGGGCCAAGGGCGGAAAGAGCGGTGCTGTTTTCAAGTCCTGGCGGCCTTCGTGAAACAGCGGCGCGTGAAGCGCCGGATATTGTCGGAGGAATCCGTAAAATTGAAGGGCCTGGTATTGTATACAAATACCTTAAAGAACTGCCAAAGATGATAGAAGAAGGCACTGCTCCTTTTATTGTTGACTGTCTTAACTGTGAAATGGGCTGCAACGGCGGGCCTGGAACCGCTAATTCATCGGAACCATTGGACAGACTGGAACATATAGTTGCCAAACGCGCAAAAGAAGAAATTGCGCATAACAAACGGACTCTATTTGGGCATGGATTAAAACGAAATTTAAAAAAATACTGGAAAGAAGATATTTACAAACGCGGTTATGTTGATTTAAGCAAACGCCACAAACGGACACGCGGCCCCACCGAAGCGGAATTAGAAAAAATTTTTGCTTCTATGGGTAAAAACAGCGAAGCTGATATGTATAATTGTTCGGCTTGCGGTTATGGTTCGTGCCGCGCAATGGCAGTAGCCGTGTTTAATCATATTAACAAGCCGGAGAACTGCCATCACCTGCTTAAAGACAGGGTTGAACAGGAAGCCAAAGAACGCGCCGGTTCTGCGGAACTTGCGCAGCGGCTTATAAAAGAGATTAACCAGTCAAGAACGACCCTTACCGAACTCTATCAAAAAGTTTCCACCTATATAGCAAGTACAAGCGAGCTTGGAGGGGCGCTCGTATCTTCCGGAACAAAAATGGAAGATCTTATACAGCGTATTCATGATATAACTTCCAGCGCAGAAGAAAAACGCAAAGGCATAGAAGAGCTTCAGCTTCAGGCACAAGCAACAAAAAAAGATATGCGGGCCATGCTTGAATCTTTTACCGCTGTGGAAAAAACAACAAACGAAATTGCCGGTATTGCCGATGTTATTGAAGATATTTCCACATCAACCAACCTGCTTGCAATGAATGCCGCAATAGAGGCGGCACACGCCGGCGAAAGCGGGCGTGGTTTTGCCGTAGTTGCAAGTGAAGTGCGCAATCTTGCCAGCAAAACCGGAGAGAACGCAAATATCATTTCGGCTAACATAAAAAATATTGTAAAACAGATTGGAGCGTCTCTTGTGCTGTCCAACAAAGCGGATTTGCTTTTGGAAGAAATGGTGGCTGGGGTAAGTGTCGCAGGCAAAAGTTTTAGCGAGATTATTAAAACACATGAAGAGCTTAATAAAAAAACAGCAGATTTAACCGGCGACCTAAAACTTATGAACGAAAAATCGGCGTCTCTTGGAATTTCTTCGGATACAATAATAGAAGAGCTTGAATCCATAAAAACACTTATTTCGTCTCTTGAAAAAGCGCAGCAAACTTGATAATGAGGATTGAGATTTTTCATTCTCAATCCTTTGTGTTAAATCCTTTTGTATTTTAGTCTGCCGTTTCAAGCATAGCAGATATAGTTTCAAATACAGGGGCAAGCTCGTCAAATTTAAGCGCGGCATAACGGTCGAGAGGCGTTGGCATATTATTTACAATGACTATTTCCGCGCCGCGCCTAAGCGCGGCATCCGGTATACCGGCGGCAGGCTGGACGGTAAGGCTTGTGCCAAGTACCAGCATAAGGTCGCAATTTTCCGCTTCTGTAAACGCCTCCCTGAGCGCCTCCAGGGGCAGCGCTTCGCCAAAAAAAGTTATTGCCGGTTTTAGAATTTTTCCGCATTTTGGGCATTTAGGAAAGCCGCCTGAACGGACAATCGCTGCCGCTTCTTCAAAACTTGTTCTAACACCGGAGCAGTAAAGGCAGTAATGAACCGCAGGCGAGCCGTGTACTTCTATAACCCGTGAACTACCGCCTTTTTGGTGTAAAAAATCTATGTTTTGTGTAATAAGCGCCTTTAAATAACCTGCTTTTTCAAGTTTTGCCAGTGCCGTATGCACTATCGATGCGGGATATTCATTTGCGTTGTAAATAAAACTGCCGGCGGTTTTGTAATAATATTCGGGGTCAACTTCAAAATAATCAATATCGAACATTTTAGTAGCGTCCATTTCTTTGTAAAGCCCGTTTTTACCGCGAAAATCACGAATTCCAGAAAGCGTGCTTACACCGGCGCCGGTCAGCGCGACACAGTGTTTTGCTGCGCGAATTTTTTCAAAAAGTGTTTTTATACTTTCCATTACTACTCCTTTAAACAATGTTGTTTTAACAATTCTATCATGCCTTCTATAGTTGTGTTTAGCGGCGTTATGGTTTTAATGCCATATGAACGGGCACAGGCGGCAGTTCTCTCGCCAATGCAAAGCGCCGTATATGCAAAATTTACCGCAGCAGCCTCAGTCTCCACCGCCTGTTGAACAGAATGGCATGACTGTTCAACAAAAATTTTTATCCAGCCTTCTACACCGGAGGGGCTGGTAAAAGCAACATAGTCAATGCCGTCGCAGAGCCGTGCGCGAAATACCGGATTTTCGTAGCCTGTCTCTAAAAGTGTATCGTAAATTGGAATGTCGGTATAAGCAATTTTTGCCGCGCAAAGAACGTCCGTAATTTCGCTTCCTCCAATTGATGAGCGCGGCAAAATTACCGTTTCGTCTTTAGCGGCGTTTTTTGCGAGCAGCTCTCCAAGCGCTTTTCCGGAAGCTTCGTATGGAACAAGGTCTGCAATAATACCGCGCGCGCAAAGCGCCGCTTCTGTAGAACTTGACGCCGCGGCAAAACGGCACAGCGCCAGAGCGCGAATATCAACTTTATATTCAGCAAGTTTTTCAAAAAACACATCTACTCCATGCGAGCTGGTAAACGCAAACCAGTGCCTGTCTAATTTTTTGTTTAACAGCGCTTTTAAATCCGGTGTTTCTTTACGCGCCAAGATTCTTATCGTTGGAATTTCTATAACTTCCGCGCCTTCTTTGTCTAAAAGCTTTGCAAGACGGTTTTCGCCGCCGCGCGGCCTTGTTACCGCGACCCGTATTCCACAAAGCGGCTTTTTTGCGCTTTCAAGCGCGTCTGAAATTGAACAAACGCCACCGGCTATAAACAGCGCCGGAGAAGCCGCAGGGGTTTTAAACGAAGAAAGCGTTCCTTTTTTTACCGTCTGTTTAGCCGTGGTACCGTTGCTTATAAACGCAGCAGGAGTTTTTTCCGAAAGTCCGGCCAAAATCAATTTTTCCGCAATTTGTTCCAGTTTGTAAGCGCCCATAAGAAAAATGAGTGTATCTCCGGCGGCGCATTGACCTGCAAGCAGTTTGTAATCTATGCTCTGCGCCCCTTCGCCATGCGCGGCAACTATATGAACCCTTGATGAAATTCCGCGATGCGTAACTGGAATTCCGGCGGCTGCGCTTACCGCAATCACCGAAGGTACGCCGCTAATTAGCTCAAATGGCACTCCTGCGTCCGCACAGGCAAGCGCTTCTTCACTGCCGCGTCCCAATAAAAACGGGTCGCCGCCTTTAAGCCTTACAACACGCTTGCCTTCAGAGGCAAGCTTTATCAAAAGCATATTTATTTCCTGCTGAGGCATGGTATGACGGCCTTTTTCTTTACCTGCGGCAATTTTTTGGGCGCTGCATGGGATTTGCGCAAGTACGCCTGCTCCAACAAGCCTGTCAAAAACAACCGCATCCGCTTGAAAGAGCGCTTCTTTTGCGCGAATCGTCAATAATCCGGCATCTCCCGGCCCCGCGCCAACCAGGACAACGCAGCCAAGTCCGCCCGCTTGCTTTGCCGCTTCGCAAAGCAAGCGGGCGGCAAGCCTTGTTCCCAAATGCTCAGAAGGAGCGCCCCGCAGCGAAGCGGTTATCATTTTTGTTTCGCCGCGCTTACAAAACCCGCCTTCAAGCAGCATAACGCCGGTTTCATCTTCTTTTGCGTACGCGGCTACGGGAAGCCCGCAGCCGCCGTCCAGAGCGCGTATAAACGCCCTTTCTGCCATAGCGCGGCGGCAAAGAACATCGTTGTTTATTGCGCGGGCCATTTCCGCCGCTTCGCCCTGTTCGCGTGTTACAATGGCAAGAATCCCCTGCCCTGCTGCGGGCAGCATCTCGTTTACCTCGAAGATACGGCTTGCGCGTTGTTTTAAACCAAGTCTGGAGAGCCCCGCTACCGCCAGTACCAGAGCGCTGTATTCTCCTTCATCCAAACGCTCAAGCCTTGTGGGTACATTCCCGCGAACAAGCGCGCAGCGGACTCCCGGATATAACGACTCAAGCTGCGTAGCGCGCCGCTTTGAGGAGCAGCCAACAGGTTTACCGTTTTGTGCAGGCGCGTTTTTGCAAAAATCAAACCCTTTTGGCAGGACAAGCGCGTCTCTTGGGTCTTCACCGTCAAAATACGCGGATATAACAAGACCGGAGGGCAGAAAGGCCGGAATGTCTTTAAGACTGTGAACAGCCATATCAAGCCGTCCTTCAAGCAGTGCCGAGTCAAGCTCCTCCGTCCAAAGTTTCTTTGCGCCGGCATAGTCCAAAGGAAGCGCTTTTAATATGTCTCCTTTGGTTTTTAACGGAATAATCTCCGTTTTAATTCCGTCAAAAACTTTTTGTAAAGCGCAGACGGCAATTTTTGCCTGCACAAGCGCAAGCGCGCTATCACGTGTTCCTATTTTTATATTCATCGTTATTAAATACCTTTCGCAGCCGGCTGGCCGCGGCGCTTACAGCTCTGTGGTCGCGTCCGCCCGAACTAATTCCGGCTACTATAGTATCATGCATAGCAACAGCGGGAAAGTAGAAGCTCGATTCATAAACGCTGTCCGCAACCGAAACAAGAATTCCAGCCGCCTTACATTCTTCAAACACCGCTTTGTTTACCGCACGGCAATTAGTCGCCGTAATTACAAAAAACGGACTTTTTTGGACGCAATCGCCGGTTTTAAAACATCGTTTTTGCGCACTAATAAGTTCAGGATGAATTTTGATAAGTATTTTTAAACCTTTTGTAAAACTCTTTGCAATAATATCTATTTTACATCCAAATTTAAGCAGTGTTTTAACACGGCGCAGCGCTATTTTACCGCCGCCAATAACAAGCGCCAGTTTGCCGGATAAAGGCACAAATAATGGGAAGGGCATTGCAGTCTGTTTTTCAGCATTGTCATTATAAAAATTGACATTTTCTTTCGTTTTAACGGGCGCTGCCATAGCGCCGAAAAACCGCCGCGCGAAAAGAAGCTTTATATCCAAACAGGAAAGCGTTACAGCAAAAATAATTATTGCGCCTCCTGCAAGCGGCAAGAACGGCGGTATTTGAGATGTAAATAAAATTATCCATATCGGATTTAGAACAGGCTCTAGTTGGCTTATCAGCGCCGCGTTTACAGCGCTGATATGTTTTATCGCATAAGCGTATAAAAGAGAGGCCGCGCCTATTTGCACTATTCCCAGGAACAAAACCGCAAACAAACTTACAGTTGTTATCGCTGCCGGATAAATGAACAAAAAAGGCAGTCCTGCCGTAACAGAAATAAGGTGAGAAAAAAACAAGGCAAGCGCCGGAACCGAATTTTTAAGAGCGCGAAGAAAAATGATGCTTAACGCAAAACAAAATCCGGCAAGAACCGCTATAGTGTCTCCGGCAATATGACCGGACGATAGGCTTGAAACAAAAAAAACCGATGTTCCAACAATAACAAGCGCCGTAGAAATCCAATGCTTAACACCAGGCTTTTCGCCAATGAATATTCCGCTTGCAAGCGCTGTCCATACCGGAGCGGAATGTTGTAAAAAGATAGCGTTTTCCGGCGTAGTTAATTTATTTGCGCTAACGTAGAGTATCTTTGCCGCCGCAGAAAAAAAAGCCGCCGTAAAAAATATCCTGCCTGCCGAAAACTTTACTCCGGCAGAGTTAATTACGCTGAACATAGTCCTGCCGCTTATCAACACCATAAATACAGAGGCAACCGCGCTGCGCGCGCATGAAATTACCATTGGATGCCAGTCTATGAGTTTTATAAAAAGGCCGCTTGTACTCCAGCAAATTACGCATAAAAGCATTGCGGCTGCCGGCGGCAGAATAATCCGGTTTTTTGACGGATTAAAACAAAAGCGCAATTCTTAAACCTTTTTAAGAGGCGCAAGTCCTGTACCGCAAATATCTGGAGCGTTCCGGCAAAACCGGACGCCCTTTTGCGCCGCCGTCTGTTCGGCTTCGCTTGCTCTAATATAGAGCAGCCCCGAATCTGTTTCGTTTAGTAATTCTGGATTTTGCCCGATAAAATTTAACATTTCGCCCGCCCTGCCCTGCCTGAAATTCTGGTCAAGAATTAAAGTTTTATCCGGCATAAGCGAGGTAAGTTTTTCCGCAAGCAGCGCCGCGCCATTCCCTGTAATCAGGATTTTTGAAAAAGCTGATAGCTGCGCGCTATCCGTAAAAAGCGCCGCTATTTGCTGCGCCGTAACATCAAGGACGCCGGTTTGCCGTTTACCCGCGGAAAAAACAGCGCAAAAAAAACGCTGCTGTTTTGCGTCAAAAGCGCTTATAACAGGCCCCTCAAAACCGGCGCAGGGCAGCGCGGCGCAGTCCAGGGCAGGCACACAAACCAAATTTGCGTTAAGCGCAAAGCAAAGCGCTTTAGCGGCTGAATACCCAATTCTAAGGCCTGTCCATGAACCTGGCCCGCGCATAACCCCAACTGCGTTAAGCGCTTCCCGCTCAATTCCAGAAGGCAAAAAGACCTGTTCTATAATGTCAAAAAGCAGTTCTAAATGAGAAGCTTTTGATTCTTTTTCCATAAAATAAATTTTACCGCCTGTGGAAAGCGCCACAGAAACAAATTCGGCCGATGTATCTATAGTTAAAATATTCATTGTTGATTTATTCTATTATTATTCTATTTTAAGATTTATAACAGCGCCGCGGCATAATCTCCGGCAATTTATGTTATCAGGCGGCATTACAATTACGTTTGACAAAACAGTTACATCGCTGTTGACAAAAATTATTTTGAAACATAGAATAAAATAAATGCGGCGATGGTGGAACCGGTAGACACGCCAGCTTGAGGTGCTGGTGCCGAGAGGCATGGAAGTTCAAGTCTTCTTCGCCGCAAATTCAGTTTTTAGATTTGCTCTTTATAATCAACAATAGAAAGCCTGGTCTGTGCGCGTATAAGTTTTTCTTTGGCGGCAATGTGTTCAAATTTGAATGCGCTGTTTGCCAAAGTAGATTCCGCTGATTTTTTTGACGCCAGCGCGCGTTCCATGTCGATTTCTTCCGGCCATTCCGCCGCATCGCAGAGGAGAACTACTTTATGCCGCTTTACTTCAATAATGCCGTTTGTAACAAACGCAGGTTTCCATTCACCACTGAATTCTTTTGTGGGAATAGGTTTTATACGCAAGGCGCAGGTTCTAACAGGCGCTGTAAAACGGCTGTGTCCCGCATAAATTCCAACTTCGCCATCGGCAAGTTTAACAACGATGGCCTCTACATCGGCGCGAAAAAATAAGCGATATGGAGTAAAAATTTCAAGCCTGTATTCTGCAGCCATTTGAAATTATTATAAAGCGCAAAGCAAATACCGGCTAGAGGCCAGGTTGTCTGCAAGCAAACGGCAGTTTTGTGTGGGGAAGCCGACAAAAGCGTGGCCGGCGGCAAACTCCGGTAAACTCCGGTAAACTCCGGTAAACTCCGGCAAACTCCGGCAAACTCCGGCAAACTCCGGCAAACTAAAGGCAAACTCCGGCAAACTCCGGCAAACTCCGGCAAACTAAAGGCAAACTAAAGGCAAACTAAAGGCAAACTCCGGCAAACTCCGGCAAACTAAAGGCTCAGATTCTAATAAAGTTTGTACGGACTTTAGGCCCAAGTTCGGGCGGCGTTGACGTTTGTTTTGCCGCGTTAAGCGCTTTTATAAGCCATGCCATATTTTTGCCGACCGCGCGCATTGTATAAACCCCTTCCGCATCTTCCGCCGCTTCCGTTTTGTTATTTCCATGAATTACATTCCAATAGACAGTAGGCGTAATAACAATTCCGGCAAGGGTAAGATAATTGTTTAATTGCTGAAATGTAGCCATAGTTCCGGTTCTGCGGCAGGAAGCAACTGAAGCGCCCGCCTTCCAAAAAAGATTTTGCCCCGGGTAAAAAAGCCTGTCTAAAAAGCTTTTAAAAGTACCGGCAATTCCGCCATAATAAACCGGAGAACCAAGCACGATTCCATCCGATGAATTTATTTTTTTGCGATAGTCATTAACACAATCATTGTCTATGCGGCAAATCCCCTTTCCTCTACAAGCGCCGCATCCAGTACAGCCCTGTATAGATTCTCCGCCAATTTGGGCAATTTCCACATCAATGCCTGCGCCGCGCAGCTCTTCTGCAATAAGTTCCAAGCTTGTGTTTATTACTCCATCTTTGTGAGGACTGCCATTAAATGCAATAACATTCATAAAAACCCCTTTAAGTTTTAAAAGAATAGCGCCAAAACAATTTAGTGTCAATTCTGCGCGTTTCGGCCAGCCGGTGGCAGCCATAAATGGCGGCGCGCCGTAAAAAAAGCCCGCGCGCAAAGCGGCATTGCCTCGATATGCCCACAAAAACGCTATGCGTTTTTGTGGGCAGCCGGTGTCGCGCCACACCTTGCGGCTGCGCCACGACCTGTTGTGCGCGCCACGCCTGCGGCGTGGCGCGGTTTGGAGAACGTCCTGCGAAACCGCGTTGCGGTTTCGCAGGCTGCCGGTGGTGCCGCCTGCGGCGGCCGCGCCTCTGCGACCGTGCCGCGCTACGCGCGGCCTTATCGCCCGCCCCCGCGGCCTGCGCTTCGCGCAGGCCGCAGGGGGCAACGCGCAGACAGCGCGTTTTCCCCGCGCGAAAAAAAAACAAGAGGCCGTTTGGCCTCCTGTTTGCATTAAGTTTTGGTAGAAACCGGCGCTTACTTTACAGCGAATGCGGGGGCGCAGCCGGCCATTTCACTCGCATATTTGTATCCGGGGCTCGTTCCTTCTATA
>JAIRPU010000141.1 GCA_031256815.1 Spirochaetaceae bacterium | reverse complement strand
GAAGAAATTGTATATATAGATTTGGACGAAAAACAGCTTTCGCTTTATCACAGCCGCCGTCTGGAATATAAAAAACTTATAAATGGAATTATAAATAAAGGTGATTTTTCAAAATCTTCAATTTTTATTTTTAAAGCGCTTTCTGAACTGCGGCGTTTGGCCTCTGTTCCGGAAGCGGAAGGAGAGTATATTGGCCCTTCCGCAAAACGCCAATACCTTATTGAGCAAATAACAGAACTTGCAGGAACCGGACACAAAAGCCTTGTATTTGCCAATTTTTTGGCGGGTGTAGAACTTGTAAGCCAGGATCTTGAAGCGTGCGGAATTGGAAATTTAACAATGACGGGCGCAACAGGCAACCGCCAGGCGCTTGTAAAAACATTTCAGAATGACCCTTCGTTAAAAGCATTTATAATGACTCTTAAAACCGGAGGCACAGGCATTAATTTAACTGCGGCAGATTATATTTTTATTATGGATCCATGGTGGAACAGCGCCGCTGAATCGCAGGCAATAGACCGGAGCCATCGCATTGGACAGAATAACCCCGTGTTTTGTTACCGTTTGATTGCGCGCGGCACAATAGAAGAACGCATACTTGAATTGCAAAAACGTAAACAGGATTTAGCCGGCGCATTACTCTCCGGTGACGCAGGCGCGTTAAAACATTTAAGCGAAGATGATATTAACTATCTTATAGGAGACCTCCCTGAATATGCTAATACCTGACGTTGTTAAGTGTTACGAAAAAGTTATAGAAACCCGCAGTGCCGGATCTTCTGTTTCCAGCCGGAAGCGCTATCTTTTTGAGATGCTTAACGAGCTTGGAATGGAAAAACTCCGCAAAATTCCATTTGCGCGAAGTCATGGACGTGAATCTCCAAAAACAAAAGCGCAGTATATAAGCGTGCTTTCGGATTTTCTTGCGTTTGGGGAACAGGCTCATTTTGACGCCTGGATTAAGCTTTTTGAACCTGTTGCGCAAAAAATTCTAAGAGATACTGTTTCGGAACGTTTTTGCATATTAATAAAATATCAAAATGAAATTAACGCGGCGCTTTTGCCGGCAGTAAAAAAATTTTCTTCTGCTCCGGTAATTATGGACGAGCTTAATCTTGGTTTTTTGAATGTATATTATAACGGAATTTTTATTATAATCGGTATTGCAGATTCGCTGCGAAATTCCCTGCTGCCGTGGATTAAGCTTCCGCCGGAATCACAGATTAGTAACTGTGCCGTTTCTTTGGAAAAAGATGCTGTAGTATTTTCAAATATAAAAGATATAGCAGATTCATGGAGCCTGTTATGCGAAGCGCTTAACGGTGAAGTTACAAAGTATGAAGTTCTCAATAATTTAAAACCTTTTTCCAAAAAACAGCTTGCCGCTTTACGGACAAAGTGCGGGTTTAAAAATTTTTTGTCCGGCGGAATTCAGCCGGACGCACTGGATATGGCAGCCCGTTTTATTTTATGCATGAGCGAAGCAGAGCCAAAGCGTCCAAACAACGGACAGCTCGATATAAAAAATTATATAAATGATTTTTTTAATTCAGGCAAAAAACCAAATAACTGGAAAAAATCCATAAAACTTGAATATCTGGAACAACACGTGCTTACCGACCATTTAAGACGGCGCGGTAATTTTTATTTTTTTAATGATGACATTCCGGATTCACGGGCTTTGTTTTATAAAATATTGATGATAATAGCAAAAGACGGGCGGTGGTTTTCCGCTGATGCGCTTGCAAAATACATATTATATAACGAAAAAAAATTTAGTTTTTTAAATTATGAGGCAGAGCGAAGTTTTTTTATTAAGGCATCCATGATTAAAATAGATGATGTTAATATAGAATATGATTCGGGCGATTATGAATTTACGCCGACATTATTATTTCATTTTTATTTGCTTGCAAGGCCGCTTTTTAAGGCATACTGCTATCTTTTTGCGGCGCTTGGATTACTGGAAATAACCCAAACAACAGCTGAACCTGCTGTTGTTTCCGGCGGAAACGCAAAGCCGTTTTCTCCTTACGATTCACTTGATTCGCTGCGGATTACAAATTTTGGAAAATGGTGTTTGGGGCTTATAGAAAATCCTCCGGATTCCATTCAGGAAAAATACGAAGCGATAGCGGATAAAGAGCTGCTGCTTGTAACAGTCCGCGGCAAATCATTTGAACGCTCTTTGTTTTTGGACGAAATTGGCATAAAACTTGGCGAAGACCGCTGGCGGATAAGTCCGCGTTCATTTATTTCCGGCTGTACTGATATAACACAAATTGAAGAACGAATAAAAAAGTTTAAAAGACTTATTGATGTACAATCAATGCCGCACTGGGAGCAGCTGTTTTCCAAAATTATGCGCCGGGCAAATTTTTCAAAAACTGCAATTACACAGGCAACTGTATTTAAACTTGGCGAAGACCGCGAACTGCTTGAAGAATTATTTGCAGATCCGGCGTTTTCATCCTGTGCGCTAAGGGCAGAAGGACTGCATATTATTGTTCCAGATAAACATAAAAAAAAGTTTTTGGATTTACTTGCGGAACATGGCGTAGCGTATTTTTAAAATATAATGAAACTTAATTTTGAATCGGAACTGAATCCTCAACAGGCGCTGGCTGTGCGTTCAATCGAAGGCCCTGTTCTTATAATTGCCGGCGCCGGTTCGGGTAAAACACGGGTTATTACATACAGAATAGCATATATGCTTGAACGCGGAATTCCCCAACATTCAATACTCGCTTTAACATTTACAAATAAAGCCGCACGCGAAATGGAAGCACGGGTTAAGGAACGCACTGCGCGAAAACTGCAAAATCTTACTGTAAGCACCTTTCATTCTTTTGGTGCGCAAATTTTAAGGAATCATATTGAAGCGCTTGGCTGGAGAAAAAATTTTTCAATTTATGACGAAACAGATAAAATCCAGGCAATAAAAGATGCATTGCGCGAATGTAAAGTTTCTGCCGAAACAAATGATATATCTAAAATATCACAGCTGTTTTCTGCCATAAAAACCGGAATAAAAGACTGGGACAATAATCTGGATATTGCTTATAAACCTGTTTACGAAGAATATTCAAGAGGATTAAAAGTTTATAATGCTGTTGATTTTGATGACCTGCTTGTATTGCCAATTAAACTTTTTTTTGAACATCCTGAAATTCTGGAAAAATATAAAGAACGTTATAAATATATAATGATTGATGAGTTTCAGGACACAAGTTTAATTCAATACAGATTAATGAAAATGATTTCCGGCCGTAATGTGTGTGTTGTAGGCGATGATGATCAATCTATCTATTCATGGCGCGGTGCAAATTACGAAAATATAGTTAACTTTGAAAAAGATTTTAACGAACTGCTTGAAATTAAACTTGAACAAAACTATCGTTCTACTACAACAATCCTGGAAGCGGCAAATGGAGTTATCTCCAATAATACAAGCCGTAAAGATAAAAAACTTTGGACTAATAGTTTAAATGAAACTCCTATAGAACTTTGGACGCCGGAAAACGACAATGAAGAAGCCGGTTTTATAGCAACGCGGATTAAAGCTGTAATTCATGAAGAAAAACGCTCGTTTAATGATTTTGGCGTGCTTGTAAGGGCGAATCATCTTTTTGAAAAAATAGAAACAGCCTTCCGTGAATACAATATTCCTTATCAGGTTTCAGGCGGGCAAAGCTTTTATGCGCGAAAGGAAGTAAAAGATATTTTAAGTTATATGCGTGTTATTGGCAATACAGATGATGATGTAAATCTTTTGCGCATTATTAATACGCCCAAGCGTGGAATTGGAAAAAATACAATTACAAAAATAACAGAACTTGCAAACATAAACAAAAGTTCTATATGGGAAGCAATGCAAAAAATGCGCTATGCGGAAGGCACGCTGTTTCAGGAAGTTGCAAAAGATGAATTTAATGACTTTATGATGTTAATAGAAAAACACCGGGCGGAAATGCTTGGCAAACGCGGACTTTCGCAAAAACTTCGCGCTTTAATTGAAGAAATTGATTATCATGGCTACTTGGTTTTGGAAAACGGAAAAAATAAAAATGCCGCTCATTATAAATATTACAATATAGAGATGCTTTTGGAATCTATAGAAAAATGGGAACGCGACCCGGATAATTTTGACCCGACGCTTTATCCATACTTAAATCGTATAAGTTTAATTACACAGGATAAAGATGATAATACGGAATCGGGTAAAGCAAATATAATGACAATACACGCATCCAAAGGATTGGAATTTCCTGTTGTATTTATTGCCGGAGCGGAAAACGGGAATATTCCAAGCGAGCGAAGCCTTGAAGAAAACAGCAGCAACATAGAAGAAGAACGCCGTCTTTTTTATGTTGCAATAACACGCGCAATGAATAAACTTATTATTACGAGCTGCAGAAAGCGTAAAAAACAACAAACGGTTGTAGACCGTGTTCCATCTCCATTTCTTGAAGAAATACCTTCTCATCTTATAAGCAACCATAATCCGGAAACAGCCGCGCCAATAACCAGCACAAGTGAATTTGTTTTACGCCTTAAAAAGCTTGGCGCTTAGCTGTTTTTGTTTGTAACCTTTTTTTTACAGCATGGTTTCTATAGTGAACCGATCATCAAACTCCTTTTTTAGCCGTTGCCATTTCCTCCTTGTGGCAACGGTTTTTTATAAACACAGCCCCGCAATTACCGCGGCGGCAAGCGCGGCCGATTCTGTTCGTAATGCGCGTGCGCCCAGACTAAATGCCTTAAAGCCTGCATTGAAAAATATTGTCCGCTCACGTTCTGACCAGCCGCGTTCGCTTCCAATTGCAATTATGTAACCGGAAGCTGTTTTTGGCAGGTTTGTAAAGCTGGAAGCCGCGTCATGTTTATCGGCAATTATACGAATCCCGTTCTGTTGATTAAGACTGGAAATCCACAAATCGGCATTTTTATAACAGGAGAGTTCCGGCAGCAGGGTGTCGCGGGACTGCTCCGCCCCTTCCAAAAGCGCCGCCCTTGCGCCGCCATCTTTGAACAAAATTGTGTTAAGGTAGCTTTTTTCGCCTAAATCTGTACCAAAAAAAGAGATTTTTTTTATACCGGCGCTGGAAAGTGTGCGCAAAATACGGCGTAATTGAATGGGACGCACAAAACCAACGCCAATTTCAACAGGAAGCCGCCGCGGCGCTTCCTCAAAAAGAGAAAGCGTAAAGTTAAGCCCGGTATTGTTAATACTGATTATTTCTGCTTTTCCGCGTTTGCCATCTATAATTCCGGCATCGAAGCTTTCGCCCGCTTTTTTATGCAGCACTTTTAGAATATGAACAGTTCGCGGGTCATTTATTGGAAGCGGATTTTGAACTTCGTGTTTTTCAAAAAGAATGAGGTTCATAATTGCCGTAAACGCGCAATTTACTCTTCCAGGCGGTTAAACACAAGATTGTAACGGCCATCGCCGCCACGCTGCCAATACAAATCCGCAACAACGACAGCGCCGATTGCGCCGGCTTCTATCGCTACGGTTTTTCCTCCGCCTATGGCTTGCATTTTTGCGACACCCGCATTAGACATCCATAAACGCACACCGTTTTGCGCTTGTATATTTACAGTATCGCCCCTGACAAAATAACGTTCGTTACGATTTTGCCGTCCCGCCTCACGCAGTATTTCCCAGCGAAACATACAATATCCCTGAAAGCTTACTTCCAGAGTAAAAGGATAGGGATTAGCGCCGGAAAGCACTGTTTGGGCAACACTCGTTACAGTTGCCGGCTGGATTACAGGTATTGTTTCTGTTTCCTGCGTTTGTTGTAAATCAGGCGTATTTTCGGCTATACCGTTTTCAACTTCAAAACGAAGAAGAACTCCCATTTCGCTCTTGTTTTGCGCGTATTCCGCCGCTTCAACACGTAAATCACTGGAATTATCCCCGTTTAGGTCCAGCATAGCGGTTTGATTAAGCGAAAGCATTATGTTGCCCTGCGGAGTAGAAAGTGTTATAACTTCGCCCAGCGCTTTTAATTCTATACGATACGAACCGGCATTGGTTGGAATGGCAAGCGCGTCTCCTATATAAAAACGCTGTTCAAGCAAACCTTCAGAAAGATTATATTCAACAGGCTGGCGTACAGTTACACTTGTACCGCCGGTTTTTTTTGGCAAATTTAAAATAAAATATATTCCGCCGCCTATAAGCGTTAAACTTAACACTATAATTGACGATATGGCAATTATCCGCGGCATGGGAGAGGGTTTGTTTAAAAGCTCGTTTACGGGAATCGGCTGTTCCTGAATTTTTAATACTTTATATTGATTTAGAAGCTCGCGGTCATCAAGTCCAAGATATTCACCATAGTTTTTTAAAAATCCAAGCACATAAGCTTCGGCATGAAACTGCGAAAAATCTTCAGCTTCAAGCGCAATAATATGCTTTTTGGCTATATTGGTTTCGCGTACAACATCATCAATAGAGAGACCTTTTTCTTCGCGCGCCGCCTGGAGTTTATTACCGATACTCTTCATTCGGTGTCCCTCCAAAGAAAATTATTGTATGTATTTGCTGTTCCAGGCATATCGTATGTAAACCGTAATTCCGGTATGCCGATATTAGTTTTTATGTTGGAAAAATCAAATTGAACAAGAGTGCCGCCTGTTGTTGTCCCCTGCATCCTTCGTATAATAAGCGAATCTGGAACAATACTTAAAATAATTTCTCTAAAACCTTCCGCGCCATAACGGCGGGTTAAGCGGAGTTTTATAACTTGTTCACCAGAGCTTTCGTCCAGGCGCTGGGGCTCCGGCCCGGTAACAAAAGAAGCGGCAAAATTACGCCTGAGCAAAACAAGCCCGTTTCCGGTTGCCATGCCCGCGCCGCTTATACGCCCGCCGCCGGATACGTTTTGTGTAAGAATTGCATTATAAGCAGGCAAATACATTGTAAGCATTTCGCCATTAAAAACGATTACCTGATTCGCTGGTGTGGAAAAATCTATACGCAGAAAAAAAGGAGCGCGGTGGCTGACCATACCTGACATAACACTATCGCCGGAACGGATACTTATGCGGGCTTCGTAATCCCGAAAGCCTGAATACACTCCTGAAACACGTTCAATATACTTTTCGGCAGTTACAATCTCCTGCGCATTCAACACTGCGCAAATTAACGCCATAACCACCAACAAAATCCGCTTATTCATATATTATGAACATTGAGTATATCGTATGTTATTTTATATGTCAAACCCCCGTTCACTTTGTGATTTTGGCAAGCGCCGCATTACCCTGGTTTCAAATTATTAAAAATTGCGGCAAGGCTTTCGGCGTCAAGACCGGCGCGCCTTATAAGTTCTTGTCTTGTGCCCTGTTCCAAAAAAGTATCGTTTACCCCAAGCGCCGTAACAGAGGTTTTTAGCTTGTATTTTAACGCAAGCGCCTGCGCGTATTCGCCTATACCGCCTGAAACAATGCCCTCTTCTGCAATAACAAAATGTTCGTAGCACGAAATAAGTTCTGTAAACGCGGTTTCGTCTATCGGCTTTAAAAAACGCAGATGAAAAAGGTCAACCGCTATTCTTTTGGTTTTTAGAATAGCGGCGGCGCCCTGTGTTTCGCTGAAAAGCCCCCCAGTAAAAGCAATACACAGCTTTGAACCTGTATTGCCGTTAGGCGCTGCCCGGCCGTTTAAATTACGCCAGTGGTTTTCTCCGCTGCGGAGAAGCAGTCCGCGTCCTGCTTCCAGCGGCAAAACAGATTCAGGTAAATTATCCGGCGGAGATGACTTTGGGTATCGAATAGCCACAGGGCCATCCTGTCCAAGCGCCCAATCAAGCATAAGAGGCAGTTCCGCGCCGCAGGCCGGCGTAAGAAGCGAAATATTTGGAATGGAACGCAAAATGCTTATATCAAACAGTCCCTGGTGCGTAGCGCCATCGCCGCCAACAAAACCGGCGCGGTCTATGGCAAACACCACAGGCAGCTTCCCAAGCGCAACATCGTGAATAATCTGGTCTACCGCCCGTTGTAAAAATGTTGAATAAACCGCGACTACAGGCCGCAGTCCACGCGCGGCAAGCGCCGCCGCAAAAGTTACCGCATGGGATTCCGCTATGCCTGCATCAAAAAAACGCTCCGGGAACTCGGCCCTAAACCGGCTTAGTCCGGTTCCTTTTTCCATTGCGGCGGTAATTGCTACAACTTTGCTGTTTTTTCGTCCGGCTTCGAGAATCGCAATTCCAAACTCTCTTGTCCAGCTTATTCCGGAAGTGGGTAAAACCCCTGAATTTATATTGAATGGAGAAACGCTGTGAAAGCCGCCCGGGTCATTTTCGGCGGGTTTGTACCCGCGCCCTTTTTGAGTTAATACATGAACTACAACCGGCCGGCGCAGTCCGCGAACATCACGCAAAATGCCAATAAGGTTACGCAAATTATGCCCGTCGACAGGGCCTACATATTCAAAACCAAGTTCAATAAAGAAGTTTTCCGCATAAAACACCGCTTTTACGGCGCGTTTTAACCTGTTTACAAGGCGCATAAGCGGCTCTCCCGCAACAGGGACTTTGCTAAGCGCTTCATCAAAGTTTCGCCTAAAACTCTGATAACGGCGATTCATGCTCAAACGGCTCAAATGCCTGGACAATCCCCCGACATTCGGGCTTATGGACATGGTATTATCGTTTAGAATTATAATAAGCGGGAGTTCGAGCTGCGCTGCGTTGGACAGCGCTTCGTAGGCAAGCCCGCCTGTAAGCGCGCCGTCTCCTATAACCGCAATACAATGAGCATCGCCGCCAAGCAAACGTTCGCCGGCTAAAAGTCCAAGCGCGGCAGAAATTGAAGTTGAAGCGTGTCCCGTATCAAACGCATCGAATTCGCTTTCCAAACGGCGCGGAAAACCGGAAAGCCCGCCTTCCTGCCTTAATGTAGAAAAAGCATCCTCTCGCCCTGTAAGCAGTTTGTATGCGTAACATTGATGTCCAACATCCCATACTACTTTATCTTTGGGAAAAGAGAAAACTTCATGTAGAGCAACTGTTAGCTCTACCACTCCTAAATTTGAGGAAAGATGCCCGCCGTTTTTGGCAACTGTTTCAATAATATTCTGCCTTAGGCGGGCGCAGAGCAATGTTAATTCCGCAAGATTCCTTTGCACCTATTTATTCTTATGGCGATTTTTCCTTAGTTTTTTCTTACGCTTATGAGTTGCTATTTTTTTTAATTTGCGTTTTCTTCCGCAAGGCACCTAAACTCTCCTTAAAATGATATTGGGCAAATCTAGCATAACCGTTTTAAAACGTCAAGAAGGGGGTACATATTTGAGCTTCGGTGTTTGCGGCCGCAGGCGGCCCGTTGAAGACTGACGGTGTGGCGGCCTGCCGGTGTGTGGCGGCTGCTGGCGTGTGGCTGACGGTGTGTGGCTGACGGTGTGTGGCTGCTGCCGGCTGAACATACCGTGCCGCACCAGCGCCGCTGCGCTTCGCGCGGCTTTATTGCCAGACGCGGTCTGCACTTGCGCAGGCCGGCGGCGAATAAGGCAGCGCCATGCAAAGCATGGCGCTGCCGCACCCACCAGCCGCCTGCGGCGTCCGCCCATCGCGCGGCGAATCGCTTACTTTACGCGGACTGTTTCAATCATATAACGTATATCTGGCGCAAGCTCCGGTTTGTTTTGGCGGGTCATTTCTATAACAAAAACCAGAGAAGAACGGTCAGGAGACATAAGCGCCTTTTTAATCGTATAAGAAGTTATTTTTGCGCGCCGGACATCCGGTGTTCCCACCGTCCAAAACCGCGATGCAGCGGAAGCGGGTTTTTGTTCCAGGTTTATAATAAATGAGCTTTTTAACGCTTCGCCGGAACCATGATACGTTGGAACCAAAACCGCCTTGTACATAGCGCCACTTTCAAAATCACGAAATTCAATGCTTTCTCCGGCCGGTTTATGCCCTTCTTCAAAAGAAATATAAAGCGGTACGCCCTGACGTAAAAAATTAACTCCAAAACGCGCCGCCAAAGCGGTGTTTTGCGAAATCAAATTCCAAAGCGCCCCGCTTCCGTCCTGTCCGGCCTCAATTTCGCGGTTATGCCTGTATAAAAGCCTGCCGCCGCGAACAAAGTCGTTTAGCGTGGCGTCAACAACACACATCTCCGCCCACGGCAGGAGAGTCGCCTCTTCTACTCCATACTGGGCAAATATATAATACTTGCCGTCTTCCGAAAAACCTAAATCGTTAAATACGGCAATATCGCCTGAATAGACGTTAAAACCACAACAAAATAAAATTATGGCAAAAAGCCGTGCAACATTCAGTTTTCGCATATCAATCCCTCTTAAAACATTCCAAAATCACGGCGTAAAAACGCCGCGCAAAACGCTTCTCTTTTACTCATTTCGGCAAAAAAAAAGACGCGCTTGAATATACGTTTTAGCGCCGCTATAATTATAAAAATAATTTTAGGAGAACAATAATGAAAAAACTTATAATTCTGTTTGCGGCGTTTTCTTTTAGCATGACGGCGCTTTCGTGCGCAAAAAAAAATGATGCTTCCGGCCCAATAACAATAGGCGGAATATTTCCGCTATCCGGACCGGTCGCCGTTTATGGAGTGGAAGCGCGTAATGGCATAGAACTTGCCATAGAAGAGATAAACACGGCTGGAGGGATAAACGGAAGGACAATTTCTATAGTTTCCGAAGATGATGAAGGCAATCCCGAAAAAACGGTTAACGCGTACACAAAGCTCGTAACCAGAGACAAAGTGGGGATTATAATAGGTTCGCTTACTTCAGGCTGCACAATGGCCATGACGGAACGCGCCCAGCACCAGGGCGTTTTGCTTTTAGCGCCGGCAGCCACAATGGAAACAATAACAAACGCCGGTGATTATATCTTCCGCGCCTGTTTTATAGACCCATTTCAGGGAACCGTAGGCGGGCTTTTTGCCGCGGATACGCTTAACGCAAAACGGGCTGCAATTCTATACGACAACGGCAACGATTATTCGCTTGGACTTTATGAAAATTTTGCCAAAGCTTTTATTAGCAAAGGCGGAGAAGTTGTAGCGCGGGAAGCATACGGTACAGGCGAAGTGGATTTTAACGCTCAGCTTACAAAAATTAAAAATGCCGAACCGGATGTGGTGTATTTGCCGGATTACTATTCAACGGTGTCTCTAATAGCAAAACAGCTTAGGGCGCAGGGAATTAATACGCCCGTCGTAGGCGCGGACGGCTGGGACGGGCTTACAGAAAACGCGGGAGACGAAGTGCTTAACGGCTTTTATTCCAATCACTATGCGGCGGATTCCACAGACCCGAAAGTGCAAAATTTTGTGGCCTCTTATAAAAACAAATTTGGTACAGAACCGGTGTCCTTTGCGGCGCTTGGCTATGACAGTATGTATCTTATAAGAGACGCAATTCAGCGGGCAGGTTCATCAGAGTCGAAAGCGGTGCGCGATGCGCTTGCTCAAACTCAGGGTTCCTATGTTACAGGGAATCTTACATTTGACGAAAAACGCAATCCTGTAAAATCGGCCGTAATTGTTGAACTTGTAAAAAAAGACGGCAAACTTAGTACGGTATATAAAACAACGGTTAATCCATAGTTTGAATTAAAATTACGATGCGCCGCACCGGCTCCTGCCGGTTTGCGGCGTTCGGCCACTGTGGCTAAAGCCGGCCGCGTTCATGTCGGCTGCGGCCAAAGCTTGGCTGCCAGACGCTCCGCCGGCACAAAAAACTGTGCGGCCAAAGCCGGCCGGCCGCGACTAAACCGGCGGCGTTTTAAGCGTCTTTTGTTTTTAACACGGCCAAAAACGCGGACTGCGGCAATTCTACATCGCCTACCATCTTCATTCTTTTTTTGCCTTCTTTTTGTTTTTCAAGTAATTTGCGTTTTCTTGTAACATCTCCGCCGTAACACTTTGCAAGCACGTCTTTTCGCAGCGCGTTAATTGTTTCCCGCGCTATTATCATGCTGCCTATAGCGCCCTGCACGGGGATTTTAAATTGATGCCGCGGTATTTCGTCTCGCAGCCTTTCGCAAACAACGCGCGCGCGTTCATAAGCTTTGTCTTTAAATACAAGCTGCGAAAGCGCGTCAACCGGTTTGCCGTTAAGCATTATGTCCAGTTTGACAATTTCTGTGGGTTTATAACCCGTAATATCATAATCAAACGAAGCATAGCCGCGGCTTATGCTTTTTAATTTATCGTAAAAATCAAACAGAACTTCGGCAAGCGGCATTTCGTATACAAGTTCAACACGTTTTTCGTCAAGATAAACCATATTTGTTTGAACACCGCGTTTTTCTATACAAAGACTGATTATGCTTCCAACATATTGCAGCGGAGTAATTATTGAAGCGCGGATATAAGGTTCTTCTACACTTTGAATTTTATTTTCTTCAGGATAATCCGCCGGATTATCTATAAAAACTTCTTCGCCATTGTTTGTTTTTAGTTTATATTTAACACTCGGCGCTGTAAAAATGATTGATTGTCCGGATTCGCGTTCAAGCCTTTCTTCCACAACTTCAAGATGAAGCAGTCCAAGAAAGCCGCAGCGGAATCCAAATCCAAGCGCGGCAGAGCTGTCTTTTTCGTAAACAAGCGAAGCGTCATTTAATTTTAGTTTTTCCAGACTTTCGCTTAGTTCTTCGTAATCATTTGAATCAACAGGGTATATAGAAGAAAATACGACAGGCTTAACCTCCCTGAATCCGGCAAGCGCTTCCCTGCACGGTGAATGGGCGTTTGTTACCGTATCGCCCACACGTACATCGCGCACTGTTTTTATTCCGGCTATTATATAGCCTACGCCGCCTGCGCAAAGCTCCTCCGATTCCGCAAGCGTTATTTTAAAAAGCCCAACCGATTCTACTTCATATTCCGCGCCGGAGGACATTAGTTTAATTTTAATTCCCTTTTTTATAACACCGTCAAATACGCGCAAATGCACAATTACGCCGCGGTAAGAGTCGTAATGACAGTCAAAAATAAGCGCTTTAAGCGGAGCGCCGGAATCGCCTTTTGGAGGCGGAATACGCCGGATAATAGCGTCCAAAAGCTCATCTATTCCTGTTCCATTACGGGCAGAAACCAGAATCGCGTCTTTTGCATCAAGCCCTAAATCTTTTTCAATTTGTTTTTTTGTAGCCTCAATGTCCGCCGCATTCATATCAATTTTATTTATAACAGGGACAATTTCTAAATTATGCTCCAGCGCCAAAAACATATTTGAAAGCGTTTGAGCCTGAACTCCCTGCGTAGCGTCCACAAGAAGCAGCGCTCCTTCGCAGGATGAAATAGCCCGCGAAACTTCGTATGTAAAATCTACATGACCTGGAGTATCTACAAAATTTAACCTGTAATTTATGCCGTCCGCAGCGCTCCACGAAATTGTAACCGCCTGGCTTTTTATTGTTATGCCGCGTTCACGTTCAATGTCCATGGTATCGAGTATTTGATTTTTAAAGTCGCGCGCGTCTATAAGACGCGCTTTTTCAATAAGCCTGTCGGCCAAAGTTGATTTGCCATGGTCAATGTGCGCAATGATACAAAAATTACGTGTGCTGGAAATGTCATTCATAATGCGATTTTACCACAATGCGTCTCTGTTAAACCAGACAGCGTTAAAACCAGACACCCGCGCAAGCGATTGAAGCGGAATTTGCAAGCGAAGCGAAGCAAATTGTAGCGGAAAGCGCGTTTTTTGCCGGGTGTTTTCTGCCGCGCCC
>JAIRPU010000123.1 GCA_031256815.1 Spirochaetaceae bacterium | reverse complement strand
GAGAAAAGAGAATACGCTGGATTTATAATTGCTGTTCATTCCCATAAAGAAAATATACTGCAAAATCAATAAATACAAAAGCAGAAAAAAATGAAAGCAAGCCCTGCCTCACGGCGGCCGCGCTTCGCGCGGCTTTATCGTCAGCCGCGGCCTGAACTCGCGCAGGCCGCGGAACACAACGGCCGGCACCCCGCGTCTGCGGGGTGCCGGCGCACGACCGGCGAAATCGCATTGCGGTTTCGCCGGCGGCCGCGGGGTTCGATATGCCTGACGCAAGCGCGTTGCGCTTGCGTCAGGCGGCAACCGCCGGAAGCCTGAAAAGCGCAACGCGCTTTTCAGGCGTGTCCCCCAATCTGCGCTTTTCGCGCAGATTGGGGGCAGCAAATAGCAGCACCCTGCCAAGCAGGGCGCTGCCTTACACACCCGGCCGCAGGCCGCGTTAGTTCTCAACCATAACTTGCTATCATTACACCGGCGGCAATGGCTGTGCCAATAACGCCCGAAACGTTTGGCCCCATAGCGTGCATAAGAAGAAAATTACCAGGGTCATATTCAAGCCCTACTTTGTTTGAAACACGCGCCGCCATAGGTACAGCAGACACACCCGCACTGCCTATAAGCGGATTGATTTTATCTTTTAAAAATAGATTCATAAATTTAGCTACCAAAACACCGGTTCCAGTAGCAACACAGAACGCTAAAAGCCCAAGCGCAACAATAGAAAGAGATGAAGGATTAAGGAATTTTTCCGGCGTCATCTGACTTCCAACGCCAAGCGAAAGCAGTACAGAAACTATGTTCATAAGTTCATTTTGAAGAGTTTTTGATATGCGCTCTACAACGCCTATTTCTTTTATAAAGTTGCCAAACATAAGGCAGCCAATAAGCGGCGCCGCCGCAGGCAGCAGGAGAATCGTAAGTACAAATACAATCATTGGGAACAAGATTTTTTCGGTTTTTGATACATTGCGCAGCTGCTTCATGCGTATCAGCCGTTCTTCTTTCGTTGTAAGCGCCTTCATAATAGGCGGTTGAATAAGCGGTACAAGCGCCATATAGGAATAAGCGGCTACCGCAACAGTCGCCATAAGTTCCGGCGCAAGCTTGGCCGCAATATATATAGTTGTGGGGCCATCCGCGCCTCCGATTATTGCTGTGGCACAGGCCTGTTTTAAGTTAAAATTTACGCCCGGAATGTAATTCATCGCAGTTACGCCGAAAAGCGTGCCAAATACGCCAAACTGCGCTGACGCGCCCAATAAAGCCGTTTTTGGATTCGCTATAAGCGGGCCAAAGTCTGTCATTGCGCCAATGCCCATAAAAATAAACAAGGGGAAAAATTCGTTGCCTACACCGGATTTATATATTATATCGAGAAAACCCTGATGTTCGAAGATTTTTTCGGCATCATTCCAGATACCCGGGTTACCAATGCCGGCAAGTGGAATATTTACAAAAATAGTGCCAAATCCTATGGGGATAAGTAAAAGAGGCTCAAAACCTTTTGCCGCGCCCAGCCATACGATAACAAAGCCGACAACAACCATTAAGAACTCTTTCCAGCCGTATACCATTATCATGTCGCCGCTGGGGGTAATCATCTCTTTGGCATCGGTTATAAACGCCGATATGCCGGTAGTTTTGGCTATGCTTTTGGCAAATTCAACTAACGAAATGCGGCCTATATTCTCTGAACCGGGAATAATTCCGTCAGGCTGCATATAAGAGGCCTCTGTTTTAGCCGCAGCCTGTGTTTGGGCTTTTGCTGTATTTGAAAATGCCGCCAGCACAAGCGATAACGCCATAGCGCCCAAAAGCATTATTATACATATTTTTGTAATCCAAACCGTATCACGCTTAAACTTAAAATCAAGCATTTAATAATATCCTCCACAAAATGGTTTCTGGCTTGCAAGGTGCCATAAATACGTAAAACTTACAAGGTGCCGGCAATAATGGCTAATCCTCTGCCTGCCTGTCTTCCTTAGCGGCTTCTTCCAGCTGCACTTTAACAGAGACTATTTTACGGCCTTCAATTTCCTGCACAACAAAGTTTATGTTGTTAAAGCTTATATTTTCGTACTTTACAGGAATGTGTCCAAGCAAATTAAACACAAAGCCTCCAAGCGTGTCAAAATCTTCCTGCGGCAGTTCCAGGCTGGTTTCTTTGGCAAGTTCGCTTAAATTAACGCGCGCATCGCAAAGCCAGGAAGTGTCTGTTAATTTAACTATTTCTTCTTTTTCGTTATCAAATTCATCCTGTATATCGCCTATTATTTCTTCGATAATATCTTCAAGCGAAACAATGCCGGACACCCCGCCGTATTCATCAACAACTATTGCAAGATGTACATGCTTTCCCTGAAACTCATGCAGAAGCTCATCAATATGCTTTGATTCAGGAACAAAAAACGCTTTATGCAATAAATCTTCTGTTTTAAAATTTTCGCCCCTTATTAATTTTTTTAATATATCTTTTATGTATACAACGCCTACAATATTATCTATTGTTTCTTTATAAACAGGAAAGCGGGAGTGTTCGCTTTCTGCTATTATTTTAAGCATTTCGTCTTTTGGCGCGCCAAGCTGAATAAATTCCGCGTCAATCCTTGGCACCATAACCTCTTTTACTGTTGTTTCGCCGAATTCAACAACTCCGCGTATCATCTCTTTCTGGTCAGATTCAAGCGCTTCATAGCCGCTTATGGCGTTTTCTTTTTTTTTAAAATGCTTTTCTATAACATCAATTATATTCATAGAATACTCTCCTTTTTCAGTTTTAAAAGCAGTTCCTCCTGAAAAACAAGCATTGGTTCTTCCAAATTATTTGTACTATGGTCTTTCCCTTCAAGATGAAGCAGCGCGTGAATCAAAAGCCGTTTTAGCTCATCATCTTCGGCAACGCAAAAATACGCGGCATTCGATTTTAATGAATCAAGGGAAAGCGCTATGTCGCCTGTGCGTTCATCAAAACCAAAAGAAAGCACATCGGTAGCTTCATCTTTTTGGCGATAGCGCAGGTTAAGCCGGCGAATAAAATTATCATCGCATACAAGCAGCGAAACATTCCAGTTTTTATGCCCAAGCGCACGCAGCGCTTTATCAATAAACTTTTGAGCGCGTCCTGACCAGGAAGGCAGCGGCACCTCTTCAGCAAAAACTGATATGTGATTCATTGCGCCTCTTCCTTTGCACATTCTTTTTGATTTGGATACTCAATCCGCGTATGATAATAACTTGCAAGAACTCTTACAAAAACTTTTTTTATTGTTTCTAATTCACGAAACGTAATTTCCGCGCTGGCAAGCTGTTCAGAATCTATTTTGCGCGTAATAAGATCATTTATAAATTTTTCTATGCGGCTTGTACCTGGTTTGTCAAGCGTACGCACCGCCGCTTCGGTAACATCGGCAAGCATTACAACGGCCGCTTCTTTTGTACGCGGCGGCTCTCCCGGATAACAAAAATCTTCCATATCAACATTTTCTTCGCGTTTTTTTGCTTCGTTATAAAAATACGCAATTAAACTGTTTCCATGATGACTTGCTATAATATCTATCACTTCATTTGGAAGGCCTGCGGCTCTTCCCTTTTCTATTCCCACTTTAACATGACTGCGGATTACCGTTGCCGAAAGCCGCGGGTTTATTTCGCTGTGCTTGTTAAAATCATGCTGATTTTCAACAAAGTACTCAGGCTGGTCTATCTTGCCTATATCGTGGTAATAAGCGCCGACCCTTCCCAAAAGCGAACGCGCGCCAATTTCAAGACACGCCGCTTCCGCAAGATTTGCTACTACAAGCGAATGTTGAAAAGTGCCGGGCGTTTTTTGAGCGAGCTGCTTCATAAGCGGAGTATCTAAATCGAGCAGCTCAATTAAACGAAACTCTGTAGCGCAATGAAGCATCTTTTCTATAAGCGGTGTAATTCCAAGCACGAGTATTCCGGAGGCTATTCCGCCAAGCGCCGCAAACGCAAGCAATGGAGCATACAGATTCGTTGGACTTTGTTTTATTAAAAGAATGGAAAGCATAACAATAACATGAACAACAGATATGCTGAGTCCAGCCTGAAACATATCAATACGCCTGCGCGCGTGTTTTAACATATACGAAGCTGAAATTCCTGAAGCAAGCGCAAACCACAGAGACGATTCATCAAAACCGCCCGTAATAAACGCGCCGACAGGAAGCAGAATTCCCAAAAGCCTTGCATGGCGCGGACGCACTATTATAGAGATTAAAAGCGTTATAAGCGCCGTTGGAAATACAACCGAAATTGGCATTTCGCCGCCGTAAAACGAATCGTTGTTTACTATAAACGCAGGTATAAAATAAATAACGGCAAGCACCGAAAGAAAATAAAATTCACTTAAACTTAGCTCTTTGCCGGTTGAACGCGCCCCGCAAAGGCAGAAAACAAACAAACAAAAATAAAGCGTGCATAATAAAATTCTTCCCGTAAACGGGGCGTAATCAAATTCACCATAAAAAAATTGCGGAACAATAATAGCGCAAAAAAGAAAAAACGCGCCCGGCGCTTTTTGCGGACTTGATAACGCCGTTCTTATGCTTTGTGTTATGCGGGACGCAATACTTACTTTTACTATTCCATTATTGGGTTTCTTTTTCATGTTCATAGGCCTCGATGATGCGTTTTATCAATGGATTTCGCACAACATCATTTGTGTGTAAATACGATATATTAATTCCGTCCACCCCTTTTAATATTTTAATTGCATGAAGCAGGCCGGATTCAAAACGTTTCGGCAAATCAATCTGTGTAACATCGCCAGTTACAACAGCGCGTGAACCATATCCCAAACGTGTTAAAAACATCTTCATTTGTTCACGGGTGGTATTCTGCGCTTCGTCCAAAATTACAAAAGAGTCGTTAAAACTGCGTCCGCGCATATAGGCTAAAGGCGCAATTTCTATAACCCTGTGGCTTTCAAGCCCGCGTATAACTTCAAAAGAAACCAGCGATTCCATGGCGTCATAAAGCGGACGCAAATATGGGTTTATTTTTTGTTCAAGGTCGCCGGGCAAATAGCCCAGACTTTCGCCTGATTCAACTACAGGACGGGTAAGGATGAGCTTTCTTACTTTTTTTGCAAGCACAAGCGAAAGCGCGGCCGCTATGGCAAGGTAGGTTTTGCCTGTTCCGGCCGGACCAACGGCAAAACAAATATCAAAGGCCCTTATGTTTTTTATATAGGCCGCCTGATTATTGGTTTTTGGAAAAATTTTAGAAAAGCCATGCGGAATATTTATAAGCGCGTCCCTGAATTGCCCCGTCCCGCAGCCGCCACATTGCGCACTGCCCGCAAGCGCTTTAACGTATTCAGGAGAAGGGCTTTCCCCCTCTCTTACTGCGGTAATAAGCCCGTCAATTACCATTTTAAAACGTTCTACGCCGTTAGGGTCAAGCCCTTCAACGCGCACTTCGTTCCCTTTAACGGCAACCTTTCCGCCCAAACTTAACGAAAGCGCTTTAAGATTGCCGTCATTTACTCCGCATACCCCGCATACGAGGTCACGGTTTTCTAAAACAATAGTAATACTGTCGTCCAAAAAGACTACTTCTTCAAATTATAGAAGGCGTTCATTCCCGCGTAAACAGCTGTCCCTTCCAGCTGTTCCTCTATTCGAATAAGCTGGTTGTATTTGCAGACGCGGTCGGTACGGCTCATTGAACCGGTTTTTATCTGACCTGTCTCCCGCGCAACAACAAGGTCGGCAATGAACGTATCTTCGGTCTCTCCGGAACGATGCGAAACAACGGCTGTGTATCCGGCGCGTTTTGCCATATCTATTGCCTCTATTGTCTCCGTTACCGTACCAATTTGATTCACTTTGATAAGAATACTGTTGCATGAACCTTCTTTTATGCCGCGCTGAAGCCTTTTTGTGTTTGTTACAAAAAAATCATCGCCTACAATTTGAATTTTCCTGCCAAGCGTCTTTGTCATGCTTGCGTATCCTTCCCAGTCGTTCTGATCCAGCGGATCTTCTATCGATATAATCGGATACTTTGCAACCCAGTCCTCGTAGAGCTTTATCATGTCGGAGGCGCTAAACAGTTTGTCCGGATTTGACTTCCAGAATTTGTAACCTTTTTTGCCGCCTTCGTCAAAAAGTTCGCTGGATGCGCAGTCAAGCGCAATTTTAAACTGGTCGCCGGGTTTGTAACCGGCTTTTTCTATTGCCTTTAAAATGAATGAAATTGCCTCTTCGTTCCCTATATTTGGCGCAAAACCGCCTTCGTCTCCGACACCGGTGTTGTGGCCGGCATCGTTCAAGAGCTTCTTTAAATTATGAAACACCTCCGCCGTCCAGCGAACCGCTTCGACAAAACATTCGGCGCCAACCGGCATAACCATAAATTCCTGAAAATCTATTTTGTTATCTGAATGTTTTCCGCCGTTTATAATATTTGCCATTGGAACAGGCAGCATAGTTGTATGAATTCCGCCAAGATATTTATACAAGGGCAGCCCGATGCAATCCGCCGCGGCGCGGGAAACAGCCATGGACACACCCAATATGGCATTTGCGCCGAGTTTGCCCTTATTCTCCGTGCCGTCTAATTCTATCATTGTTGTATCAATATTAACCTGATCAAGCGCATCGAGCCCGATAAGCTCCTCTGCGATGGGTTCGTTAATGTTATCTACAGCCTTTTGAACGCCCTTACCGAGGTAACGCCCGCTGTCGCCATCCCGAAGCTCAACCGCTTCGTACTCACCGGTTGAAGCGCCTGACGGCACCGCCGCGCGGCCTGATGAGCCATCTTCCAGCCCAACTTCTACTTCTATGGTTGGATTTCCCCGTGAATCGAGAATTTCGCGCCCTATAACATATTCAATATCGCTGTGCATTATAAATGCCCCCTCAAAAATAATTTACAAAAACTTTCCCATGTTTTGGCAAAAACGTCAAGGCTTGTGTACGTTTCTGCATGGATTTTTTGCATAAGGGGAGCGGGTAACTTCGGTTTTAACCTTGTATATCAAGAAAGTTTGCCTGCGCCGCTTCGTTTCGCACGGCGCGGCGGGAGCGCTGGAATGGGTTTGCCCGCAGATTTTTAATTTCGCCGCGTATGGCAACAAGTTTTTTTTGCAGAATTTCTGTGTTTTCGCGTGAACGCCGCGCGGCTTCTGTTTTTAAATTTTCCAGTACTGAATCAAGCTCGGAAATATCCGGCGCGGCCTCATCCTTAAAAGCGGATTCGTAAAGTTCCCGCATGGGGACTATGCTCTTTTCCAAAGATATAATATCGGCAAGAATTTTTTCTTCAAAATCCGCCTGAACGCTTAGGTCTTCAATATCACCGCCGGTAATTTTGTCCTTCTGCGAATCAAGCGCGGCAAGATAAGTTTTAAATCTGTCTCTCTGTTCAATTAAAAGCTCGCGAAACCGTTTTAGTATTGCAACCCGCTGCGCCACTTCTTCGTCCGTAAGCACATCGCTTAGCGGCATATTAACCTGCTAAGCTAACGCCCTGCGGCGTAGCTTTACGCTCGTCTGCGGCTGTAAGCGCTATAACTTCAACCCATGCACCGCGTAAATCACAAATCATTTTTCTTACACTCATTAAACGTTCTTCATCAAACGACATATTTGCCTCTAAAAGCTCTTTGTTAAACCAAGTGTAAATAGAAAAGAGATTGCTTGCAATTTCGCCGCCCTTTTCAAAGTCCAGCGATACCATAAGCTCTGTAATAATCTCCTGCGATTTAAGCACAGCTTTACTAATCTGCTCTATCCGTGCCGGGTCGCGCTTTTTACCGGAAGGCATTTTTATAAGTTCCAGCGCGCGGTCAATGTTCATAACCGCCCCGTCGTACAACATGATGATAAGCTGCCCCTGTCCAGCCGTCTTTATTCTGGTTTGCCTGTAAGCGGCAAGCGCGTTTGAATACGCCATAACTCCTCCCATGATAAACCGTTATTATAATCATTAAATTATCGGCAACGGTATATAAATTATAAGCATATTTTTTAAAAAATAATAGAGGCCGGTAACGGGGCATGGATTTTGGTTTTTATATTGACCAGTCGCTCCAGCCTTCGTTTGAATAAACGCGCGCGCCTGTAAAAAAGACGTATATTTCTTCTTTTGCGGATTCTTTAAGCAAATCCCATTCTTTTTTTGCAAGGTCGGCTTCCAGCGCCGCGCCGCCGTCTGCGGTTAGCAATTCTACGCGAACTCTGCCTCCAAGCGCGCGCGCCGAAATAACACGCGCTTTAATCCCTTTGCCGTCTTCGTTTTGCGCGCTCAGCGTAATATCGTGCGGACGGACAAACAGCTTTACGTTTTCGCTTTCGCCGCGCGCGTCTTCTTCCGCAGAAAGTTTAATCTTGCCGGATTCAAAACGCGCATGAAACAAATTTACATTTCCCAAAAAACCGTAAACGAAGGGGCTTGCCGGATTTTCGTAAACCGATTCCGGCGTTCCAACCTGCTCTATCATACCTTTATTTAAAATTACGATAGAATCGGAAACTTCCAGTGCTTCTTCCTGGTCGTGCGTAACAAACACGCTTGTAATGTGCATTTCGTCATGCAAATAACGCAAAGCGCGGCGCAATTCAACGCGTACTTTTGCGTCCAAAGCGCCAAAAGGCTCATCCAGCAAAAGCACCTGCGGCTCGACGGCAAGCGCGCGCGCCAGCGCTACACGCTGTTTTTGCCCGCCTGAAAGTTCCGAAGGGAGCCTGTTTGCCATAGATTCAAGCTGAACCATTGCAAGCAGCCGCATTACCTTTTCTTTTATTATTTGTCTTGAAGGGCGGGACGCGCGCGGGCGAAGGCGCAGGCCAAACGCGACGTTTTCAAAAACGCTTAAATGTTTAAAAAGCGCATAATGCTGAAACACAAAGCCCACTTTTCTTTCGCGTGTTTGTTTGTGCGTTGTTTCTTCACCAAAAAAATGAATTTCGCCTGAATCCGGCGCTTCAAGCCCTGCAATAATCCGTAAAAGCGTGGTTTTTCCGGAACCAGAAGGCCCCAAAAGCGCTGTAATTTCGCCTCTTGGAATTGAAAGCGATACATCGCGCAGCGCGGTAAACGCCCCAAAATTTTTGTTTATGTTTAAAACCTGTATACTCATATAAATTCCTTTAAACTTCCGATTTTTTACGCTGAAACACTAGCATCTGTTCTACAACAGTTTTTACGGCGAGTGTTACAAGAGCAAGAAGCGTTAAAAGAGACGCAACAGCAAACGCCGCTGTGAACATATATTCACCGTAAAGAATTTCGATATAAAGCGGCATTGTTGTTGTTTTGCCGCGCACAAGCCCCGATACAACCGATACCGCTCCAAATTCGCCCATTGAACGCGCGTTGGTAAGGATTATGCCGTAAAGCAGCCCCCACTTTATATTGGGGAGCGTTACCTTCCAAAAGAGCTGCCAGCCTGAAGCGCCAAGTGTAAGCGCCGCTTCTTCGTCGTCTTTGCCGAGTTCGCGCATTAGGGGGATAAGCTCGCGGGCGGTAAACGGAAACGAAACAAACGCCGTTGCTATAAAAACCGAAGGAAGCGCAAATACAATTTTTATGTTATGCGACGCAAAAAATGTTCCAAACCAGCCAAATGAACCAAAAAGAAAAATAAACAGCAGTCCGGCAATTACAGGCGAGACGGCGAATGGAATCTCTATCATGGTAATAAGCGCGTTTTTGCCCGGAAATTCAAATTTACTTATTGCCCATGCAAGCATTACGCCAAAAAATGTGTTTACAGGCACGGTAACAAGCGCCGTTAAAAGCGTAAGCCTTATGGACGCAGCCGCGTCGCTTTCGCCAAGCGCGGCAATGTAAGACGATATGCCGTTTTTTAATGCCTCGCGGAAAATTGTTGCCAAAGGCAGCGCGATAAACACCCCTAAAAAAAGCAGCATAAAAACCATCAGCGCCGCTTTTAGCGCGGGCGGTTCACGAACCAAACTTTGCTTCATTATTACTCCTATACTTTGCTTCTTGATTTACGCAGCCAGTTTTGCAAAAAATTTGTAATAAAAAGCATAACAAAAGCGGTGGCAAGCATTGTAATACCCAATGCGCTTGCCCCTTTGTAATCGAACTGCATAAGTTTTTTTATTATTAAGAGCGGTACTATTTCACTTTCGTAAGGCATATTGCTTGAAATAAAAATAATAGAGCCATATTCGCCAAGCGCGCGCGCAAATGCCATGGCAGTACCTGTAATTAATGCAGGAAAAATCGAAGGCATTATTACCCGCGTAAAAATCTGCGTATAATTTGCGCCAAGACTGGCCGCCGCTTCTTCAAGCTCGCGGTCAAATTCTTCAAGCACAGGCTGAATTGTACGCACCACAAAAGGCAGCGTAATAAAAATTAGCGCTATAACAATGCCTGAACGCGAAAAACCGGCGTTTATCCCAAACAGGGCAAGCACTTTGCCGGCAGCGCCCTGCGGTGAAAAAACCGTTGCAAGCGAAATACCGGCGACAGCCGTTGGAATTGCAAATGGAAGGTCGATGCAGGCGTCTATAAAGCGTTTTAGTGGAAATTTAAAACGCACGAGTACCCAGGCAATTATAAGGCCGGCAACGGCGTTTATAAGCGCCGCGCAAAGCGCTGAACCAAACGATATTTTAAACGCGGCAAGCGTACGCGGGTCAAAAATTACCGCGGCAAACTCCGCGGCGCGAAGCTTTGTTGAATAAAGCACAAGCGCCGAAAGCGGAATTAAAATCAAGAGCGTCATATAAGTCAACGAAAGCCCAAGCGTCAATCCAAAGCCCGGCCATCTGGCGGCGGCAGAGCGCCCCTCCGTAAAGCTGGAAGTTCTGCCACCGCGCCGGCCTGAACAAAGTCCAGACAAAAAAGCGCGTAATTTTTTTATCATTTTGATTTTAACTCTTTGATTATCTGGTCAAAGATTCCTCCATCGGCAAAATGTTCCGTCTGCGCCTTGCGCCAGCCGCCAAACTCTCCGTCTATAGTTACAAGGTTTAGATATGGAAATTGAGAGGAAAATTCCGCCGCTATAGCGTTATCTGTTGGGCGGTAATAGTTTTTGGCCGCTATGCGCTGGCCTTCTTCGGAGTATAAATATGAAAGATACTCTATTGCAGCCTCTTTTGTGCCATGTTTTTCTACATTCGCGTCAACATAGGTTACCGGCGGTTCGGCAAGAATGCTTAGAGAAGGAACGATTATGTCGAATTTGCCGGGGCCAAGCTCGTTTATGGAAAGAAATGCCTCGTTTTCCCAGGCAAGAAGCACATCGCCAAGCCCCCGCTGGACAAAGGTGTTGGTTGAACCGCGCGCGCCTGAATCCAGTACAGGTACATTTGCATAAAGTTTTTTTACAAAATCCCGCGCCGCGTCTTCGTTGCCAAATTTATAGCGGGCAAATGCCCATGCGGCAAGATAATTCCACCTTGCGCCGCCGGAAGTTTTTGGGTCGGGGGTTATTACAGAAACGCCCTCTTTAACAAGGTCATCCCAGTCTTTTATTCCTTTTGGATTGCCGGAACGCACCAAAAACACAATAGTTGATGTGTAAGGCGAACTGTTGTGCGGAAAGCGCGAAATCCAATCCGGCGCTATTATGCCGCGCGCGTCCACTATGGCATCGATGTCGAAGGCCAGCGCCAGTGTTACCACATCTGCTTCGTTACCTTCAATTACGCTTCTCGCCTGGCCGCCTGAACCTCCGTGCGATTGACTGATTTTGATTTTATTACCTGTTTTTTCCAGATAATAGGCGCTAAACGCCTCGTTATAAGCGCGGTAAAGTTCGCGCGTTGGGTCATAAGACACATTAAGTATCTCCTGTTCCTTTCCGGCGCTTTCCTTTTTTTTCGAGCATGCGGCAAACGCCAACACCGCCAATACTACAAACACAATAAAAACAACTCGTTGCTTCATACAACTTTCTCCTTTGGCTTTGAGCCAGTTAATTTTTCACCGAATTCCTACAAATCCGATTGTTTTACTAAGATATATGAATATGAAAAAACCGTCAAGGGGCCTTTTGAAATCGCGTTCAGCTTCAAAAACAAACAGGATGTACGCAGCGCTCTCAGAATGAAAATACAAATGAAAATCAAAAATGAAATTCATTTTACCATGTACATTTTTCTTGACATTACAAAAGTTCACTCTTATACTGAATGAAAATTACGTTTGTGGAGGCTTTATGATTTTAATTGGCAATGGCAAAGTGGTAACAAGGGATGCAGCGCAGCCTTTTTTTGAAGATGGCGCGGTTCTTGTTGACGGAACGCTTATAAAAGATTTGGGAAAAACGTCCGAACTAAAAGCAAAGTATAGCGGCGCAGAATTTATTGACGCGCGCGGCAGGCTTGTTATGCCGGGTTTTATAAACTGTCACATGCATTATTACAGTACTTTTGCCCGTGGCATGAGTCTTGGAGGCAAAGCGGCTACAACTTTTGGCGAAGTACTCTCCGGCCTTTGGTGGCGGCTCGATAAACAGCTCAGTCTTGATGATGTGTACTACAGTTGTATAGGCCCCATGATAGACGAAGTCCGTTCAGGCGTAACAAGCGTAATCGACCATCATGCAAGTCCTTATGCAATTACAGGCAGCCTTTTTAAAATTGCCGAAGCCGCAAAATTGTTCGGGCTTCGCAGCAACCTTTGTTACGAAGTTTCTGACAGAGACGGCGAAAAAATTGCGGAAGAAGGCATTAAAGAAAACGCGGATTTTGCAAAGCACTGCGGCGCACAAAAAGACGATATGTTAAAGGCGCTTATCGGTGTTCACGCGCAGCTTACCGTGTGTAAAAAAACACTGGACAAATGTGTTGAAGCGGCCGCCAAAAATAACGTCGGACTGCATATTCACGCGGCAGAAGGAATAGAAGACGTTGTTGACGCCGTAGCAAAATATAATATGCGCGTTATAGAACGCCTCAACGCGGCAGGCGTTCTAAACGAAAAATCCATTGCGGTACATTGTATTCATATTACAGATGAAGAAATTGAGCTTTTAAAAAACAGCAAAGTTGCTGTTGTCCATAATCCGGAATCCAATATGGGGAATGCCGTAGGTGTTTCGCCCGTTCTTAAAATGCTCTCCCGCGGAGTGCTTGTTGGAATGGGAACAGACGGCTATACCGCCGATATGACGGAATCGTTTAAAGTAACCGGAATTTTGCATAAACACGCGGCAAAATGCCCTTCAGTCGCCTGGGGCGAACCTGTGCAGATGCTTTTTGAAAACAACAAAAAGATTTTTGAACGTTTTATAAGCGGAAAGCTCGGCACATTAAAAAAAGAACATTACGCCGATATAATTATTGTCGATTATAAAGGGCCTACTCCGGTAAACGAAAACACAATTAACAGCCATATCCTTTTTGGAATTACAGGCCGCCATGTTGATACAACAATTATTAACGGAAAAATTGTTATGCGTGAACGCGAACTTGTT
>JAIRPU010000111.1 GCA_031256815.1 Spirochaetaceae bacterium | reverse complement strand
CAAAACTGAGGTTGTTTGCGGCATGAAAAAAAGCCAGAAATATGTTATATTATCTTTATAATCGGGAGGAAACGCGATGATAGCGGTAAAAGGCATTTACGAAGGCGGTAATACCGTTAGAATTGATGATTCGGAACTCAACATCGCAGAGCCCTACGAAGTGCTTGTATCTTTTTTGCAGCCGGCAAAAACGGTGAATGAAGAAAAAAACCTCGCCGCCATAAAACTCATTCAAGAATTGGCGAAGGGCGAAAAATCGGGCGAAGCGGATGGCTGGCTTACCCTTGAAGACGTGAAAAAAGATTTGGGAATAAATCATGCCTAAACTCTTAATATCGCCTGAAGCAAAGAAAGATGTGCGGGAAATTCAAACATATATCGCTGAGATTCTGGAAAGTCCCAAAGCCGCTTTTAATATGGTTTCCGGTATTATAGAGAAAATAGAATCGCTTTTGCAATTCCCTGAAAAAGGCAGATTGTTAAATACAAAATTACCGCTTCCCGCAAGATACCGTGTGCTGATGTTTAAGCATTACGGAATATTTTACCGTTACGAGGCGGAAACAATATTTGTTGACCGGGTTATCTATACCAAGCGTGATTATGTAACCATTCTTTTTCCAGAATTAGCAGACGAAAACCGCTGAATGCGGTTAAAGCGCAAGGCAGACGGGAACATTAAATTATTCTAAAAAAACTTGTTATAGAGCCAGATTCCGGCAAAAACGGCAAGAATACAAAGAATATTATTAAGCAGAATATTTAACAGCGCCGATGCATAGATACCACCAAGAAACAAACGCGCGCTTTCCAGAGAAAAGGCAGAAAAAGTTGTAAAAGCGCCCAAAAAACCGGTTACCAAAAAAAATCTAAGACGCTCTGTGCCCAACTTTCCTTCAAACAGGCAAAAAAAGAAACCTGCACACAATGCGCCAGTGCAATTTACAATAAGCGTTGCCGCAGGAATATTAGCCGGAGCCGCGCCGCCTGAAATACGGTTTACAATATAGCGCAAAAGCGCCCCTGCTCCTCCGCCTAAAACAATATAAATTGAATTTTTCATGCTGCTTTTTAACAACTATGTTTTATTCGTATTCCCAGAGTTTTTCAGGATAATAACCCGTTTCGATTTTTTTTGCGATTTCGGCGTGAACCGCTGCGCGGTCATCCGGATACGTCATTCCAAACCACATTTCTTTTGAAGTAAATACTTTTAATTTTCCGCGCCCTTGCGATACAATCCTGTTCACACCGGCAGGCAAAAGCGCTTCGGCACTTTCGTTTTTTACATTGTTTTTTATGAACTCTTCAAAAAACACGCCGAATTCCTTAAATACCGCCGGTGAAAATCCAAAAAAGTTCATGGAAACAGGCTCGTCTCCTGTAAGAATAATTTTGCCATCTTCTTTGCTGCTTACAATTTTATTGTCTTCGTAAGCTATTTTTGTGTGTTCTTCCATGGAAACAAGGCAGCCGTTTTTAACACTGCACACGCCGCGCGAAACTGCGCCTGTTTTGGAAAGCGTATTTTTAAGCACATAAGATACCATTGCGTGTTCGGAACAATTATTTTGTATGCCGGAAAGATAATCGCACATAGTTTCAAACGCGGCGCGGCCGTAGTAATCATCGGCATTTATAACAGTAAAAGGCTCTTTAACAGCATCTTTGGCGCACAAAAGCGCATGAATTGTGCCCCACGGCTTTGTCCGGTTTTTTGAGGCTTCCGCCTGCGCGTCTGTAAGCAAATTTTCCCGGCTTTGAAAAACGTAAACCGCGTTAAAATTCTTTGCGATGCGGTCAAAAACACGTTCCCTAAACGCCTTTTCAATATCGCGCCGGATTATATACACCACACCGCCATAACCGCATTTTTTTGCGTCAAATGTTGCATAATCAAGCAGAGTTTCGTTATAACGCCCTACTGCCTCTATCTGCTTTACGCCGCCATAACGATTACCCATGCCGGCCGCGAGTACAACAAGTGACGGCTTCATTTTTTCTCTGCTTTTATTGCGTCTAATACTTCAACTTTGCTTAAACTCCGCCTTATGCCTAAAGACTTGTTATTTGCAAGCAGAATTTCTGTTAGACGAACCGTTCCGCGCACACGAATTTCCGTATGCTGAAAAGGATGCAATTTTTTTGCATCCCGCGCTTCTATGTACCAATCGTTATTTTCGCTGTCGGTTATAATAACTTCAGTAAAAGGGGTGCTGCCTGTAATCCGCACAATTCCGGCTACTTCAACACGTTTTCCATTTTTTAACGTGTTATTTGTGCAGCACAAAACCGGAAACAGCAGAGTTAATATGCCGGCTATCCTAAACCGGCTGGAAAACACCGGCAAGCTATTCACCCGAAAATTGAAAGTCTCTCATCGCTGGAATTTCGGGCAGTGAATCAAACGGATTTATGTTTAATACAGCCGAACGGCCTGTTGTTAATGTATTTTTGCCAATTGGAATACGCACTTCCAGCCCCGTAGAGGCGGGGTCTGTTTCATAATTAAAAACAAGTAAAATTCCGCCTGCTTTAAACGGCACTGAATCGTTAAACACTGCATTACTTTCAAGTATAGAATAAGACACACCTGGTTTGCCTGTAAGCGTTGTGTCGCTAAGATTTTTGCACAGCACACCTTCTCCATTTCTGAATTTTACACCCATTTCGTAACCGGATTCAAAAGGCATTGTTAATGTGGTATTATTGGGCAAATATAACGAAGTCTTTAATTTGTTTTTTATAAACGCGCCAAAATCTTTATAACCAATGTTATCTATTTTCTTTTCTTCATAAAAATAATTTGAAGCGAACCAGTGTTTTAAAACGTCCTGCCATTGGGTAAGCGGTTTATAAAAACCGTTGGCTGAATCTGCTATCGCTTCCATTACCGATTCATAATTAGGTTTTAAGCTTTGTAAAACAGATTTGTATATTTCTTTATCGGCTTTGGAATGAACGCGCAGCCACTGGAAAAACAAATAATCTGTTGAATAATCAATTAAAGCGCCGTCCCATACATAAAAAGTATTTTGCCGTGTAGAAAGTGTTGAGGTCGAATTGTTTTGTTGTCTGGCATAATAATCAATACGGCTGTTATTATCTCCGCTATATATATATTCCGCTCCGCACGAAAGCCCTTCGTTTATCCATGTGTCCTTATTCTGCTTGCCTTTAGCGACAGTCTGAGAATAATGAATAAGATGCTGTAATTCGTGCGCTATAGTTGAATAAAAACCGATACCGCCGGGAGTTTGAGGATTTGTGTCTATAAAAAGCATATCTGCGCCGTTTGAATAACGAAATGATTTTGGAGAGCGCATCTGGTCAGGTTGAAAGAAACCGCCAATATAACCGGCGGGAGAACCCAGCTTATATCCGTCAACAATATCAAGCATTAGCAAAAGCGTTTTGCCGTCTCCGTCAACATCCTCAATGCTGCCAAAAGCGTTTACAATGGCAGGCTGAATTTTTTTATCATATTCGTCGGCAATTGCTTTGACTTTTTCAAGGAATTTGGCCTGAGTGAACTCCTCGGACAGGCTCAAAAACCGGCGTTCCTGACCTTTTTCAACATAGATTTTGCAGTAAGTTCCTTCGTATACGAATGGCGCATCCACCCTGTACCAAACATTTTTTTCGCCTTCTACCTTAAGCGCATAAAAATTGCCAAAACTTTCGTCAATTCCGCTATCAAATGGAAATTCAATTTCATCCAAATGACACGAACCAAATATCAAAACAACAAATACTAAAAAAAAGAAGGAACGTTTTTTCATGATGTTTAAATTATACAACAAAATACAATCTGTGTCAAACCATTTGTACAAGGCGAAGGGCGGCCGTGTGACAGCGCCTGCGCGGGCGCTGCACGCGCCACGCCTGCGGCGGGCTGGAGATGTGCCGCCTGCGGCGGCCGCCGAAGGCGGCAGCGCTACGCGCGGGCGCAGCGCCCCGCGGCGAGGGCTGCGTCCCGCCACCGCGCGCTGCAAAAAAACAGGAGTCCGTTTGGCCTCCTCT
>JAIRPU010000072.1 GCA_031256815.1 Spirochaetaceae bacterium | reverse complement strand
TTTGCGTAAGGTCTCTTTTACAAAATCATTATCGAAAACAAAATTACCGCTTGTTTTGCAGCGAGTAAAAAGTTCCGCTATGATTTCTTTTTTGTTCATTCTGAACTCTAATATAAAAGGAAAGGGGCATTGTGTCAATTACAAATCAGATTAACGCAGCAATTCCTAATTAGAAATAATTTGTGTCCAGACATGGGCAATTATTTGGAACAAAAGGTGGCTGCAGACACCCTCGCAAGCGATTGAAGCGTAAATGAGCACTGAAAGCGCGAATTACAGCGGAAAGCGTGGCGCGGACGGCGGGATAAAACCCGCCTCACTTTGCTGTGTGCTGTCACCTTATCCTGCGCCGGCGCGTGCAACCGAGGTTATCTACACCCTGTGGGCGCAACCTCGGCGCTTTTGCGCAAGCAAAAATGCGCCCTAAACACCTTTAATTCATATATTAAACCGCGCCGCTTCATCCTTTTCTCTAATTCGGAATCGCTGAGATTAGCCCCAAGCGCTATGTTTTGTCGGCTTGTATTAAAGGCGATTTGGATATAGGATTGGTAGAATGAATAATTTTTATTATTATACACCAACCAAAGTGGTGTTTGGAAAGAACTCGGAGCTGGAAACCGGCCGGCTTGTTGCCGGTTTTGGCGGCAAAAGAGTTCTTTTGCATTTTGGAGGGGCAAGCGCGAAAAAAAGCGGGCTTTTGGACAAAGTTTGCGCTTCTCTTAAAGAAGCGGGTTTGAGCTTTGTTGAACTTGGAGGAGTTGTGCCAAATCCGCGTCTTTCTAAAGTGCGCGAAGGTATAGCGCTTTGCGAAAAAGAAGGGGTTGATTTTATCCTTGCCATAGGCGGCGGTTCGGTAATAGATTCGGCAAAGGCAATAGGTTTTGGACTCTTTAATAAAGGCGATGTTTGGGACTTTTACAGCAAAAAACGCGAGCCTAAAGGTTCAATTCCAGCAGCCTGTGTGCTTACAATAGCGGCTACAGGCAGCGAAATGAGCGATTCCTCGGTAATCACGAATGAAGAAGGCGCGTTAAAACGCGGCTGCAACAGCGACTACAGCCGTTTAAAGTTTGCTATAATGAACCCCGAATTAACATTTACCCTGCCATGGTTTCAGAAGGCAAGCGGCGCGGCGGATATTATTATGCATACTTTGGAACGATGGTTCGACAACGAACGTAAATCTTCAGAACTTACAGACGCCATATCGGTAAGCGTTATAAAAACCGTAATGCAAAATATAATCAAGATTAAAAAAGAGCCGTCCAATTACGATGCGGCGGCAGAACTTATGTGGGCCGGGAGCCTTTCTCATAACGGACTTACAAACTGCGGCGGCAGCCCTGGACGCGGCGGCGACTGGGCCTGTCATCAGCTTGAGCATGAACTTGGCGGTATGTTCGATGTTGCCCATGGCGCGGGACTTTGCGCCGTGTGGGGCTCTTGGGCGCGTTTTGTCAGCAAAGAAAACCCATGGCGTTTTGCCGCGCTTGCGCGCGAGCTTTTTTCTGTAAACGCAAACGAAGCGGAAGCCGCAAAGTTATGCATAGAAAAATTCGAAGCGTTTTTTGTTTCTATAGATATGCCCGTTAATATTTCCGGACTTGGCGTTTCGCTTTCAAAAGAACAAATAAAAGAACTTGCGTGGAAGTGCAGTTTTTTTGGAACAAGAAAACCTGGCGCTTACCGTCCGCTTGATATAGCGGATATGGAAACAATATTCTCTATGGCAAAATAGCGAATTTATCGTCTGCGTTTAGTTTAATTTTATAATGGGGTAACAAATGATTAAATTCTTTAACGGCGTATACCGTGCCGGCGCGCGTCCTTCGCGTTTTTTAAGTACGCTTATTGTTTCCGGCATTGCCTACGGGCTTTATCGCGGCGTACAGGATAATTATCTTGTAGAAGTTATAAAAATAACGCCGTTTGAACGTGGAATTGTTGAGTTCTTTCGTGAGATTCCAGGGCTGCTGGTAATGCTGCTGCTTGCGGCGATGTACAGGTTTAGCGAATCAAAAATTTTTAAAATAGGCGTTGCCATAATGCTTGCCGGAATGACCTGTATTTTATTTTCGCCAAGTATCAAGGCGCTGGTTGTAATTTGCATGGTTATTTTTAGTTTTGGAGAGCATATTGTTATGCCGGTTAGAAGTACGATTTCAATGGATTTGGCCGAAGAATCCAGGAGGGGCGCTTCTCTGGGCATAACAAGCACAATAAATAATTTAGGGAATATATCGGGTTATCTTATTGTAACTTTGCTTTTTTTTATTTTTGCGCGTCTGGGCTTTTCACGCACCGATACAGTTCAATTTCGCACTGTATTTGCGATTTCCGCCGCGTTAATGGTTGCCGCCGTTCTTATTTCGCTTGCAATAAAAGAAACAGAATTAAAGTCCAGCCGCCGCCGGTTTTATATTGCCAAAAAGTTCAACAAGTACTATATGCTGGAAATTTTTTACGGAGCGCGTAAACAGATTTTTTTTACGTTTGGGCCGCTTGTGTTAATAGCCCATTATAATGCGGATACTTCGATAATATCGTTTTTGCTTGCGATTTGCGCCGGTGCGGGAATGTTATTTTCGCCGCTTGCAGGCAAGCTCATCGACCGTATTGGATTTAAAAAGGTTATGGTTTTGGATACGCTGCTGCTTATATTTGTTTGTTTTTTTTATGGATTTTCGCACAGACTGTTCAGCCTGCACACAGCGTTTATTGTAGTTTGCGTAAATTATGTACTCGATTCGATTTTATCTCTTGGCAGCATGGCGTCTAATGTATATGCGCAGTCGGTTTCTTCAAGCCAGGAAGAGTTAACTGCAACTCTTTCTACAGGTATTTCGTTGAATCATCTTATATCAATTTTTATTGCGCTTTCCGGCGGGTGGATATGGAAAGTAACCGGTATAGAGGTGCTATTTTCTCTTTCCGCGCTGTTAGGGCTTTTAAATTCAATTTATGCCGCTACCATAAAAACCGGAGAGGCAGCCGTTAAAACAAATTAAGAAATATGATGCTTAAAAGCAGAATAAAAACGCCGGAAGCGGCAATGTAAAGCCATGTTTGCGGACGGTTTTCTAAACTGTCCGCAGCGCGAATACGCGCGTTCTGACGCGATGAATAGCCGCAAGAGGGGCAGCCGTTTGAAAACTCCGCCTCTTCGCCTGAAAAGCCGCATTTTGGGCAGCGTACAGCCGAAAAAAACCGCCCGCATAAAGGACATTTGCGTTCAAATGCAGAAACCTCCGCGCCGCAATGGTCGCAAAAAAAACGCGGTTTTTTTTTCATTGTTTGCTAGGTTGCGCCGGAAGCGGCGGGGCAGTTTGCGCAGGCGGGTTTTGCTTCTTTCGCGCCGCATGGCGCCTGGTTTCCTTTATCTTTTTTGGATGTTTTTTCTGGTTTTGGCCCCTTGTCTGTAGTATAAAAGCCGGAACCTTTAAAAATAACGCCTGCGCCGCCTGAAACAACGCGCTTAACGCCGCCTCCACATTCCGGGCAGCTTGTAAGCGGTTCGTCTTTCATCGATTGAAACGCTTCGAATTGATTTCCGCAATTTTGACACTGATACTCATACGTTGGCATTTTGAAACCTCCCGCAAGGGTAGCACAAATAATTAACATAAATCAATAGCTCGAAAAATATGTATCGTTTTTTGGGAGGCGCGCCGGCCGGCGTATTGAGCTGACAGATTAAAAATAGTTATAATCATTTAAAATGGATACAAAATTATTTACAGACAGGGTTGTAGAGTTGCAAAAACTCGCCCTTGAATCCGGAATTGACATATCGGAAGAGCTAAAAACAATAAAGGGCAAGCTCACAGAAAGTTCCCGTGTGGAAGCGGTCTGGAAGCGGGTTGAACTTGCGCGTCATCCCATGCGGCCTAACGCTATGGAATATATTGTCCGTGTTTTTAAGAATTTTACTGAACTGCGCGGAGACAGGGCTTTTGGAGACGATGCCGCTATAATTGGCGGAATTGCCATGCTTGAAGGGCGGCCTGTAACGGTTATAGCGAATCAAAAAGGGCGCACATTAAAAGAAAATATAATAAGAAATTATGGAATGGCGCACCCCGAAGGATACCGCAAAGCGCTCAGACTTGCGCGGCAGGCGGAAAAATTCAAACGTCCGGTAATTACGTTTATTGATACGGCCGGCGCTTATCCTGGAATTGGAGCGGAAGAACGCGGCATAGGCGAGGCAATAGCGCGCAATCTGCGTGAGTTTTCACGTCTTGCCGTACCGGTAATTTGCATAATAATTGGAGAAGGCGGCTCTGGAGGGGCGCTTGGACTTTGTGTTGGCGACAAAATTTATATGCTGGAAAACGCGATATATTCGGTTATAAGTCCGGAAGGCTGCGCGTCTTTACTTTTGCGTGACTCAAGCCGCGCAAAGGACGCCGCGCTTATGCTTAGAATAACAAGCGAGGATCTGCTTGGGTTTGATTTAATAAACGGCGTAATAAAGGAACCTGATGATGGCGCGCATACAGATATAGACGCTGTAGCGCAGAGAATAAAAACCATTTTAATTGAAGACCTTGAAAAATTAACGAAGCACCGTTCCGATGTGCTTGTTCGTTACAGAAACCAAAAAATCCGTAAAATGGGCGTCTGGAACGAGGCCGGCTAATGACCTGTGAGCAAAAGCTCGTAATGGCGCAGTTTCTTGACACGGCGGAAGCTTCGCTAAAAGGCGGTTATGGGTTTTATAACCGTCATTATGATTTTAAAGATGATGAAGCGATTATACCGCCCGTGCCTCCACCAGCGGCTGCGCCCACTCAGGCGGCTGACAACACCGCGCTGGCAGCCGTGCCCACACCGGCATTTGCGCCTTCACAGGCGGCTGCGCCTTCACAGGCGGCTGACAACACCGCGCCTGCGAAATTCGATACTATAGATGAAGTTGCCGCCGAAGCGCGGGCCTGTTCAAACTGTGCGCTTTGTAAAACCAGAAAACAGGTTGTGCCTGGCGAAGGAGTGCCGAATCCGCTTGTGCTTGTTGTTGGAGAAGCGCCGGGCGCAGATGAAGATTCAAGCGGACGGCCTTTTGTAGGCAAGGCAGGGCAGCTCCTCGACAAAATGCTTTCCAGCATAGCGCTTTCCCGCGAAAAAAATTGTTTTATAGCAAATATCGTAAAATGCCGTCCGCCGCAAAACCGCGACCCGCTCCCTGGCGAAGTAGACGCCTGCATCCATTTTTTGCACAAGCAAATTTCGCTTTTAAAGCCGCTTGTAATCCTAAGCGCGGGCAGAGTTTCCACGGCAAATTTAACCGGCTCTAACGATGGAATAACGCGGCTTCGCGGAATATGGAAAAATTACCGGAATATACCGCTTTTGCCTACATTTCATCCAAGTTATCTTCTTAGGGACGAAACACAAAAGGCGTTTGCTTGGGAAGACATGAAGTCTCTCTGCCGCAAGCTCGCTGAATTAGACAAAAATTATGAAGCAATGTCGGCAAAACTTCGTTTTGAACGTAAAATATAAAAATGGATTTTACATACATTTTACAAAACAGCTTGACACAATTTAAAATACTAAGTAACTTGGGTATGTTCTTGTAGGGCGGATACCAGAGTTACCCCATGGTTTTTTCCCTCTGAATGTTTTTTCAACTTTTTGTTTTACCTACATACAACCGTTCTACAGGCTGCCTCCCGGGTTTCATCACCTCCTTTTCCCGGGGGGCTTTTTTTATTACAATTTAGAATGTATAATATGCTGTATTTTAATGGAGATACCTATGTTTAAAGAAATTTCCGGCGACCTTAAAGCATCCGGCAAACTTGCCATTGTTGTAAGCCGCTTTAACGATTTTATTACATCAAGACTTTTATCAGGGGCGCTTGATTGCTGGCGCCGGCATGGCGGCGCTGAAGAAGCGCTAACCGTAGTTCGTGTACCAGGCGCTTTTGAAACGCCCCTTGCCGCCGCCCGTCTTGCAAAAAGCGGCGATTTTAATGCGGTAGTGTGTCTTGGAGCGGTAATTAGAGGTTCAACCCCGCATTTCGATTATGTTGCCGCCGAAGTTTCAAAGGGAGTGGCGCAGGCGGCGCTTTCTTCAGGAGTGCCTGTAATTTTCGGCGTTCTAACTACAGACTCTATTGAACAAGCCGTAGAACGTTCTGGAACCAAATCCGGCAATAAAGGCTTTGACGCAGTGCTTTCCGCAATAGAGATGATAAATGTAATGAAGCAGATATAATCTGCCATTATAGAACTATCCGGCGTAATACAGAGTTTAAACCGCTTTTCATATTTAATATAAGGCGCAGAACATCAGGCTTTTTATACCACTGCGGCGCGTAAAACTGTGCCGCCATTGTTGCCGATATTATTTATATGAAGTTTTTTAGCGGCATAATTTTTTTTATTATAGCGCTCCCTCTTTTTGGCGATGGGGGGCTTTCTGCCGAACTTGAAAAAGCGCGCGCTTTGGCGGCGCGCAGTGGAATAGCGGCGCGTGAACAGCATGATGCGCTTGTACGGCTTGGCAGACTGGAACATCTTTCCGGTAACTTTGAAGCGGCAGCAGATTCATGGATGAAGGCCGCATATACAGAACAAGGCAAACGCGACGATAACGCGCTCCTTGGCGCGGCAGCCTGTTTTTTGGCTTTGGGCGACTGGGAAAAGGCAGAATCCAACACAAAGCTTGTGTTGATAACCGCAAAAGAGAATTCTGTTATGCTGATTAAGGCAAAGTATATGGCGGCTCAAATAGAGGCGTTTCGTACAGGCGAAACTCAAATTCTTGGCGCACTGCTGGAAAGCGGCGACTACGAAATGTTCAGACCGGGCATTTACTGGACGCTTTTTAAATTAACCGGCAATGACGATTACAAAAGGGCGCTGCTTTCCATGTATCCTGAAACGCCGGAAGCGCAGGCGCTGCAGGGCAAGTCCGGTGTGTTCGAGGCGGTTTCTCCGCAGTGGCTTGTTTTACCGCGCTAATGGTTTAAACAAAACAATCGAATCAATTTAAGCGGTTCTTTGTTTTTTTATAATCCGTTTGGCTGTAATAATTTGAATTATTGTAATAACGCCCATGGCTATATAAGTTACCGCCCCGTTATATATTCCCCAAATTACATCGGCAGTGTGTTCGTTTTTTAAATGAATAAACTGCGGCGCAAAAATTGTAAACCACGCAATAATAGTGTCCAGCGCAAAAAACACGCACCAAACAACCGTCGAGCGCCTGCTAAACTTTATAATGCAGGGTTTTATATCAGGATTCCGTATTGATTTATCAAAAAGCGACGCAATTTTGTATACAAAATTAGGCGGAAAAAACAAACTCGACATAAAAACAACAAACCATGCTGCGTTTACCAGCAGCGGATATATTTTTATAACCGACTTTGTTCCGCCGGGGAATATTGGAATAAAACGCATAGCCGCTTCATTATTCAAAATAATTCCTGTTATACCAATAATTAATAACACAGCGGGATTTATAAAAATTTGAACCGACAAATTTTTTTCTTCGCTGGTAAGGTTTATAAGAAGATACAATATTGAAAAAACTATTATAAATATTGAAAGATACAGGGCAGATACGTCAAAAACAACAAACGAAAGAAAAACAAGCAACGGATAAAGAACAGCAATACCGCCCAGACTAAATTTTAAAATACTGCGAACCGAAATATACATCAATCCCTTAAGTTTATCAAATCAATCGACGTTATTCAACACCTGCTGATTTTTATTTAAAAAAATATTAAATTGTAAGCATGAGGATTGGATTCGCCATAAGCGCTGTTTTGGCGCTTGCCGCCTGCGGCATTGAGTATAACCCTTCTTTTGCCAGGTTAAAAATGGCGGATTCCGAGCCGGAAGGCTACGGCAGTTTTGAATGGGATATAAGCTTCCCGCCGAATACCGTTAAACCTGGCAAAGTGTCTTTTACGCTTAAAAGAGAGCCGGGCGACTTGAGCGTGCTTTCCCTGGGGTCAGACTGGATTGATTTAACCAGTGGACAGGCTGCAGGCAGGCAGGATAATATCCCCGCAGGCGCGTATTTTCTTGACCTTCATCTTGGTGCGGATTTTGCTTACGTCTCGACGCATAGGGTAGTGTCTATAAAAAAAGACGAAACCAGCAGCTTAAATTTAAATTTTGTTACGACTGATTTTATTGCATACACGCTGCTCAATGTAAAGTTTACTCTTAAAAGCGAGGCGCCGCTTACCCCTGATTTAACTAAAATAACGTTTCACGAAGCTGATGATTGCGCGGACAGCGCTTTTATGTCGTATAACGGCGGGACTGACGAGCGTTCTGTAAGCACAAACTCACTTACAACTGAATATGAATCCATTGCATGGACGGCAGTGCCAAATAACC
>JAIRPU010000045.1 GCA_031256815.1 Spirochaetaceae bacterium | reverse complement strand
GGCAGGGGCTTACGCTTAACGCAAACGGCAGCGGAACGGTAACCTTTGGCGGGGCAGTTGGGACTACTGCGCTTGCCTCTCTTAGCGTAACCGGCGCGGCAAGAATAAATGCGGCAAGTGTAAGAACCATCGGAACGCAAACATATAACGGCGCGATAACGCTTGGCGGCACAAGTTCGCAGGTAAAAATACAGGCGTCAACTCTTACTTTGTCTGGTAATATAGAAGCCGCTTCCGGCATTACAAAGCATGTTGAACTCGCCTGCGCCGTTCATCTTAATGCAAATACCGCCATAGTAACCAATGGCGGCTTTATAACTCTTGGCGGTAATATAGATGCCGCTGGAAAAAACGTTGATTTTAATACTCGCGCAGCTAACCCAGCAGACGACGGGCTGGTTTATATTACGGAAGATGTAACTATAGATGCCGCCGCCGCTGTAAAGTTTTATAATAAGGTTACGGACGAAATAGCCTCCACCCCTTTTAGTTATTATGACAAAGAGCTTGTAATTATAAATACAGGCGCTATGAATATTGAGGATATAAATTTGTTTCGATTTAAACAGGCTGGAGATAGTTCTCTGATCAATCCGGGGGGAGCGGTAATAGTCGGAGCGAGAAACCAGACCCGCTCTTCCGATACAAACTGGAATGTAAGAAGCACATCTACGCTTATTACCAATTCAGATTATACTCTTGAAACAAATTGGTCTATTATAGACAAAGGCGGCGTTACCGAGTTTCGCGGCAAACTAATGTCTGCTGCAGGTAAATTTTATTCAATCTCAATTGAAAATTTAGGCTTAGGCGGCGCAGGCGGTAAAATACTTGTAAATGATGATGTTGGAGATGCCGCTTTTGGAACGGCTTCAAAAAGACTTGGTTTGGTGGAGTTTAAAGCCGATGAGATCGACGCAAAGTCTATATATTCAACAGATGATATAAAATTTAATGTAAAAAACAGTACATTTTTAAAAATAATAGACGATTTAACGCTTGACGCCAGAAGCGACGCGGTTACGCATAAAAATATTTTAATGCAAAGCGACAGTTATCAAAACGGCGATTTAACTGTACTTGGCGGTTTTGTCTGTTTGGATAACAATAATTATCAGCTTGGCGGTTCAACTCCAGTTACAGTGCCCAACGGTTTTACCGGAGCCGGCGCTCTTACGCTTGCAGCAGGCGTACGCTTTATTGTTGGGCTTCCAGGCGGTTCATCGCGTAACGTAAATTTAACCGGCGGCAGCTTAGATCTTTCACCGGAATCAACGCTTGTTATGAAAGGAAACGGAACAATTTCTGTGCTCAACAGCAATCTTGGCAGTTTTGAAATTGGCACAAGTGGCGCTGTTAGCGCTTCAAGTAATCTTACATTAAAAGGCGATTGGACACAGACGCTCTCTACAAATTTTACTCCTGGTAGTTATACCGTTACATTTAAAGGAGACCCTGCACATAAAATAATTACAATAAGCGGCAACACAGTCTGGTATAATTTTGTTGTGGATAATAGTCAACAGGATTCAAGCGTAGATAAAATTTTGTTTTCAAACTATCAAAGTATCGGAGATGAACACAAGTTCACCGGCAATATTAAGATGTATGGCACAAGCACAAAGCTTTTAACTATTACAAGAAAAGATGACAGCGGCGGTGGAATTGTCGACCCGCCTTATATACCAACTTTGGCAACATTGCCCGCTGTTCCAGACCAGAATTTCTGGGTAATTAATGTAAGCGGCGCTAATAATATTGATTTTGATAATATAGAGGTGTTTCATAGTTATGCCTCCACAGAAATTATTAATGTAAGCCCTGTAAAAGTAAAAACCGGTGTTAAAGCTCCGTACTGGACGATAAACTGGAACAATGAATTTTTTTATCTTTTTGCTTTTACTGAAGATACAGACGGGGACGGGCGCATAGACAGGCTTAGAATTCAGCCTTCTGTTAGCGCGCTTAAAACTACAAATAATTTAAATATTCCAAGCGGATTAAAAATAGAAGTAGAAGGTTATGAGCTTGGCGGAATTGAAGGAGATTTGTCGAATCCGCGCTACTGGCTTGATGTTCTGGCGCCTTCTCCCGCGCCTCCGGGCAGTTATAAATTCCTTTTTGTTAAACTAAAGCCCCATAATAAACCGGATACAAATGCTGTTCCAAAATGGCGTCTAATTGCGCACGGAGATGTTATAGACGCTTATATTGGAGCACCCGTTGGCGTTCCCCCTGAGTTTGAAAATGGATTCCCCAGCACGGATACCGCGCCTGCGCGTGTGGTTTATTCGCTTTTGCATGGAGATACAGGCGAGCTTTATGTTCGTTTTTCAGAACCTGTAAACAACAATTTTCCCTCTTTGAGCGTTATCGGCGGCGGCCTGGATTTTAACGCCGGTTCCCCGGCTGGTGAAGACGGCGCGCGCTTTTCGCCTTCGGCCCCCTACAATATTGCTCAAACAATTCTTGACGACCGGCGTTACAAAGACGACCAGTTTAACAACGCGGGAACTTCAGGACGCGAATACGGATGGCCTGTGTATCCGCAAAGCCTTATGCAATGGTGCGACCCTGAATATCCGGGGAATCCCCTTTATAGCTCTTATATAAAAGTGCGTATCCGCGACCCATATCCAGGCGAGCTTGCCTCAAAAACCGAGTTTAGTGGTATCTTCGATTTGCAAGGCAGAATGTTAGTTCAAGCCGCTCCTTCTGCTTCGCCATGGTATAATGCCAGGCGTTTAAGCGATGTAATGGTTCTTCCACAGCCGAACAGCGCCCCGCCAACAGCGTTTTGGCCGGTTTGGGCGGCAAACACCACGGCGCTTGCGTCATCTCCGCATATAAGCATTAATCAATGGGACGGTTCCAGTTCGATTATTGTAAACAGGAACTGGCAGGCAAATGATATTTTTGCGAATCTTGAGTTTTTTATTAAAAATTCAGTAAGCGGTTTATCTACCCCTCCTGATTTTCTGTTTGCGTTTGATGTCCAGAATCGTTACCGGCAGGGCGGGGCAGCGGGAAAACTCTGGCTGCCACCAACCGCATACTTTCAAAACGAGCGTTTTGACCCTGTTCTGGGAATAGTTCCTGACTTTTTTAATACAAGCACTACGGTTTCGGGTTCAGGCAGTACCGATTTTACATACATACTAAACCTTAATAACCTTAATGTTAAAGGTGTTTTTGATTTTATATTCAAGATTAAACAGGGGCCTCTTTCTACCTATCCTGTTTACGCCGTTATGCTGGATTCAAAATTTTCAAGCGGCGCGTGGTGGGAAGGGCTGCGGCCTTTTAGTTTTATAATTCGCGATATTGTCCGGCAAAAAGGCGGCGTTTCCATAATAAATAACGTTATTAATCCTGTTAAAGGCGATGAAACAACGATAAGCTATGTTCTTTCCAAATCCGGCCAGGTTACAATTAACGTATTTACAATGGATGGGGTTGTTGTAAAAACTCTTGAACGCGGGCATTTAAACTCAGGCGAACATTTTGTGCGCTGGAATGGCCGCAACAACGCAGGTAACGCGGTCGCGCGCGGTATGTATTTTGTTCGCATAGTTGGACCGGAAATAGATGAAATACGAAAAATTATGCTTGTAAAATAACTCTTTGGGGCGCCTTGTTGAATTCTTCGCGGCGCTCTTGTTTTTTTTGAGTTTTATTATATAGTATTAGCCAATGGGTAAACGTTCTATATTGTTGCTGATTGCGTTTTTAGGTGATACGTGCCGTTTTTTGTTAATTTTAGCGCTTTTTACACTAACATTTAATGTTTCTTCTGCATATATTCCGGATTTTAACGCAATGCGCTACGGTGTTATTCCATATTCTCTTTTTCTTGCGCCGCTTGCGATATTCCCTTTGATGGTGTTTTTTCTTTGGCATGACGAAGAATGTGGCGGGTTTTCAAAACTATACTTTGCAGGAAAGTTGATATGCGTTACGGCGGAGATTTTTTGGAGCGTTCGTAATATAAGATTTTATGAAATTATATTTATGCTTAGCAGTGAACATTACGCACAGATAATTTCTGTTTGTTCAACGCCTGCGCTAGTAGTTTGGGACGCTCTTTCAATGCTGTTTGTAAAAAAAGCGATTGCTTCGTCAAAGGGCGGTCAAATAAAATGAAGGTATTGCCGGTTGCCAGCGGTAAAGGAGGAGTGGGCAAGTCTCTTGTCGCGGCAAACATGGCCTGCGCTTTTGCGCAGGCCGGTAAAAAAGTCATACTTGCCGACCTTGACCTTGGCGCGTCTAACCTTCATCTTATAATTGGCCACAGAAAACCGGGCCACAGCCTCGGCGGATTTTTAAACGACCCCAAAACTGATTTTAACAGCGTTATTGCAGAAACAGATATTCCAAATCTTAAATTTATACCAGGCGATGCAGAGATCCCGGGCGCGGCAAATTTAAAAATTACTCAGCGTAACACGCTGATAAGAAAGCTGCTTTCGCTTAACACTGATATTTTAATACTTGACCTTGGCGCGGGAACGCACCAGTCCATACTCGATTTTTTTCTTGTTTCAGGGCAGGGGCTTATTGTAAGCGCGCCTGCCGTTACAGCAACGCTTGGCGCTTATGTATTTTTAAAAAACGCGATTTTTAAATTGATGTACAGCTCTTTTTCGCGTAACAGCGCGGCATTTGCCTATTTGGAAAAACTGCGTAAAGACGGCTCCGGCTTTAAGATGCTATATCTGCCTAAAATGCTCGAAGAAATTGCCGCAAGAGACGCCGCTTCATTTTCCAAATTCAGGAATGCTATGGAGCATTTTCATCCAAGACTTATACTAAATATGCTTGAAGACCCAAAAGATGCCGATGTTGCAATGAAAATTCGCCGTTCATGCGAATCATATCTTGGACTGCAAATTGAACATCTTGGCGTAATTTACCGCGATAGCGTTCAGGACATAAGCCTTGCGTCAAGACTGCCCGTTATAATTTATAAGCCGCAGTCCCTTATTGCACAGGCAATTTACAGGATTGCCGATAAAATTATGCAGACAGGAGACGATAATTTTGACTTTACGCTTGGAAGAAATATCGACGAAAGTTATCAGGAAGCGCTGCTCGAAGCCGAAGTAGATTTTGAAAATAAAAAAGAATATGTTGAAGAACTGCTGCATTCGGGTATTTTAACAGAGGGAGACCTTGTAGAAACGGTTAAAACCCAGCATCTTGAAATAAGCAAATTGAAGAAAGAAAACTCTTTTCTTAAACAAAAACTTTCTAAGGCAATAACACAGGGATACAGGCCGTGAATAATTATCTCAAACGCTGCAAAGGAGCTACTGGCGGCGCTTGTAAAACCGGCGCGCGCTTTGGCAGGGCGCGCTAAAATATGCAGAAGGAGTAAATATGCCATATTTATCAATAAGCGTTGGAGAAAAACTAAACGCCGTCCAGCGGGAAAAACTAAAAACAGAAATGGGACGGCTTATTACGATTATTCCCGGAAAAAGTGAGGCAGACCTCATCCTCCATATCAACGATTCCGGAGTTATGTACTCAGGCGGCGCGGAACTGTCCTGCGCATATATAGACCTGCGGGTTTATACCAAAACCACGGAAGAGGCCAAAAAACGCTTTACCCGTGAAGCCTGCGTCTTTATGTCCAAAGAATTCGGCATCCCCGTAGAGCGGCAGTACCTTACAATACGCGAGTTTGAGAACTGGGGTTATGACGGAGAGTGGCATTAGCGGCGCGCTGCTTAAATTACGCAACCAGAGCTTTTGCCGCCATATAATTCAACTTAGATAGCCGCTAAGACGGCGGTAGGCTGTATTTACAATATGCTTTTTATCAAGGTCAACATTATCCTGCATTTCATCTATAAGCGTTTCAAGAGAGGCAAGGCTTTCGTTTATTGCTTTATGAAGATTTTTTAAATAACGCAGATAATAAACGCCGCTGGAGCCTGTTTTAAGGCACAAAAACGCCCTCTCTTTTTTTTGTTTTTCAAAACGAACCGGCGCAAGTAAAAACGGCAGCGTTTCCAGCAGGCTGTTAATATGTTTATCAGAATTAAATTGTTTTTGTTTTGGAAGTTTATGTTCCAAAACACCGTCTATAAAAAGCGTTGGCGCTACTTTTAAAATAAAATTAAGCTTCTCGCCGGAAAGCAGCGTAGAATCATCATTTAAAATTATTTCGCCGCGCAAACCCTTAAAAAGCACGTCCGCATGGCTTTCCAGCGCTTTTTTTAAGCGTTCCCAGGGCAGTTTTGCAATTTTTTTGCCTTTTACAGTGCTGATTTGGAATACTTCGCCGCCTATTTTTATTGTTTCTGCCCAGTTACTAATAACTACGCTTTGTTTTTTGCGTTTGGATACGGATTTACCCATGCCAAGTTTTGTTAAAAAGCCATCGCCAATGCGTTCCAAATTTTGCTTTGAAAGCGGCGAAACAGAAGAGGCGTAAGTTCTGGCGGTGCGGATAATTTCGCCGGCTACAATAAACTGAGGATCCATTTTAAACATAACAGAACCAGGATGAATAAGAATTTTATCGGCGGTAAGGCTGCGGTAAAGTTCACGGCCGTTGCGTACACAAACAAATTGAATTAACCCGCACGAAATCGCGCAAAGGTAGTCGTCCACAGCGCCGCCGGAAAGCAGCGGCACGCCCATTGCGGAAACCACAAGCTCAAGCTGTTCAACAACATTTGATATTTCGGACATGGTTTTTTCGTCCAAAAAATATTTTTCGCAAAAATGGACTTTGTTTTGCGATTCTTTATATGCCGAAAAAAGTTTTAAATAGCTTACAAAGTCGCCTAAGCTGTCGCGAAATGTATGATGCTGCTTTCTGGCGTCGGTTTCCTGCCCGGGCGGAAGAAGGTAGGGCGTTTGCGTTGAAAGAAACGCTGCGGCAATAATTGTTTCTTCTGTAACCTGCGGATAATTTAAGATAGCTTCAACTATTATTCTTGACTGACGCGGCGCAAGCGGGAATTGCGCCATCATATTTCCAATTTTGGAAAGCGTATTATCACTTTCCAAAGCGCCAAGAAGATTTAATGTTTCTACAGCGGAAATTAAGCCTTCGCTTCCAGGCGGCGAAATAAAATCAAACTCTTCAAAGTTTGTAATGCCAAGCTCCGCCATGCGAAGAACAACTTCGGAAAGGTCTGTGCGGTAAATTTCCTCCTGTGTAAAAAGCATCCTGTTTTCAAAATCTCTGCGTGTATAAAGCCTGTAACAGCAGCCCTCGCGCGTACGCCCCGCTCTGCCTTTCCTTTGATTTGCAGAAGCTTTTGAAATTGGCCCTTCTATTAAACTTGATGTAAACGAATGTGGATTATAAAAATTTAGTTTGGAAAGTCCCGAATCAATTACTGCGGTAATTCCATCTATCGTTATTGAAGTTTCCGCTATATTTGTAGCCACAACTACTTTTGTTTTGTTCCAGGGCGCTTTTTCAAATACACGTTCCTGTTCTTCTTTGCCAAGCCTGCCGTAAAGCGGGATTATGTGGAGCTTTTTTCCGGCGGAAGAGCGCATAAGACGCCCAATGCAATCTTTTATAATTTTTTCGCCAGGTAAAAAAATTAATATGCCGCCGGAACGTTTTTCGCTTATAAAACGCTCTGTTATAATGCTGATTTTTTCCAGAATTAGTTCTGTAGATTCGTTGTAGTTTCCGCTTTGCGCCGGAGGGTCGTAAATAAGTGTTACAGGATAAGTTTCCGCCTCTATGCGGACAATGGGACATTCACCAAAATATTCACTGAACACTTCAGCGTTAATTGTTGCCGATGAAACCACTATTTTCAAATCGCGGCGCACTTCCAGTATTCGTTTTAAAAGTCCTAAAATAAAATCTATTGTTAAACTGCGTTCGTGCGCTTCGTCAATAACAATGCAGTCGTATTTTGAAAGGTAGGGGTCTAATTTAAGTTCCTGCAGTAATATGCCGTCCGTCATTATTTTAATTTTGGTCGATTCACCGGTAAGGTCGGCAAAGCGCATTTTGTAGCCAACAAGACCTGGAAACTCTGTTCCAAGCTGCTTTGCTATAAACTCGCTTACAGAAAGCGCCGCTATCCTGCGCGGCTGCGTTACGCCTATCATGCCATTTTTTGCAAAACCGGCGTCAAGCAGGATAACAGGCAGCTGCGTCGTTTTTCCTGAACCGGTAGGGCTTTCTACAACAACAGCCTGATGTTCGTTAAGCGCCTTTAATATAAGTTCTTTGTGTTTGTAAACAGGGAGCCATGTATATTTCATATTTATAATTTATTAACCGTAATTGAATTGAAATTTTCAACAACCGGCAGTCCGGCTTTTTTTGCTTCGTCACGGCTCTTTTCCAGCCAAACACCGAAACTTCCAGGCTCTTTGCTTTCCGGATTTTTATATTTAAGCCGCGGGTCGCCCGCCGCTTCCGCCGCTGGATAAAGCACATTTTTTGCAGCCCAATAATCCAGCGCAAAAGGGTCTGCGCTGGCCGCCAGCATATTTTTTTGAACTGCCGTATTATAAGGCGAAGCCGGGCCGCGCTGCGGTGTTATATAGGTTATATCGAGTATATTAAGCGTTGGAAATCTGGTTGCCGCCATTAAGGTTCCCATGCCGCCCAGCGCTACGCTTTTGTGCGGCGACATATCGGTAAGCGCGTTTGAAGCAACTCCCATATATGCCTTTACCGCGCCTGTAACATGGTACTGCGAATGAGATTTTAATACGGGCAGATTTATAAGCTTTAATTTATTGTTATTGTAACTGCCTGTTTCGTTGTTCCAAATTCCGAACTTAAAACTTATCTTTGTTCCGTAAGCCGTTGTCCATTTTGGATAACTTATAATAATAGCCGTTGGCTTAATTCCAGGCTCTACAACATAACCATCGTTATTATCTCCGCTGGAAAATTCTGCTACGCGCTTTTTGGTAAAGCTGTCCCACAGAATACCGGAAACTTTATGCCCGCGGGCGGCAAACTCATCTATAACCATTTGCGCAGTCTGACTGCGGTTTTTGGAATTGGGTTCCGGCCAGTCAAGCCTTCCGCCTTTGCCTTCGGAGCCGAACATTGCCTGTCCGTTATCGGCTACAATAATTTCGCCGGTAAATCCCTGCGGATGGCGCAAAACATACTCAATAAGTGATTTTAAAACGTCGGTATTGGTGCCGCCGCGCTGATCCCATTGCGAATTGATTTTAATAAGCACTACATCGTTTGCTTCTATAAGGCCGTCTTCTTTGGAAGTTTTGTAAAAATTAATATTCTTCATACCGGAAAGCAGCCGTTCCAAACCGTTGTCTGTGCCGTCTGTTCTTTCTACAAAATTAACTATTGAATTCTGACAATTAATGAAAGACGCGTTAAAAAAAACGGCGCGCGCAAGTAAAAACATAAAAACATATCTCTTCATTACACAAAGAATAGCGTCAAAAACCGCTCTTTTACAACCCGCCATTAAGCGGAAGGCGCTGCGCGTCCATAAAGCGCTAAAATGATGTGGCGGCTTATTCGTCAATAAACGCCGCGGGAAACAAGCCCTTCCGTTTCTCCGGCTGTCAACGAAATAGGGTCTTTTAAATGACTGCGTCTGCCACGGCAGAACAGCGCTTCTTTTAACGCTACGATTTTATCTGCCATCGAAATAATCCAGCCTTCACGGCAGCGGGGCATCCGCCAGAACGTCCAGGGCCACATATGTGTTCTTATGCATGAATATTCCCTGTCGTTTATGCCAAAAACCTCCCGCGCCTTATTTGCGGCAATGGCAGGGTGCGCCCAGCCGTGCATTATATAACGCCAGCCCCATACGTGCCATTCATACAAAAAAAAATCATGGAGCAGCGCCGCGCGGACAATGCAGCGTTTGTCGATGTTTTTCTTGTCTTCCGCCATGGAAAAGGCAAGCGCCGCCACCGCCACGCTGTGTTCATAAATCGAAATCGAGCCGTGCGAAAAAACATTCTTCCCCAGCAAAAACAATTCATGGTTCAAAATATCACGCGCATATTCGTTAAAAAGTTCAGCGTTCTTCATAGTTACCCATAATATTATTATGTAAAAAAACGTCAAGCTACCATCGCAAAAACACAGCTATTTTACTTTTAGCCGCCTTTTGAGTGGGTTATAATAAAGAGCATGAAATCATCCCGGTCTGGGAACACAAAAGCCCAAAAGAAAGTCCTCAAAGCGTTGTATAAAAAACCGGAAACCACTATATTAAAAAACAGTAGCTACACTATGCTGGAATTGACCATAAATTTTTTGAAAGATGAAGCAAAAAAGTTCTCCATAATAGAGTCCTGCCACGATGAACCGTCAGTATTTGGTTCAACCGATGGGAAAGCTGTCGGCACTTATTTGGAACATAAATTTCAAGGATATTTGGAAAAAAGTTATACATTTGTCAAAGGAAATTCCGCAAGCGGTATAGATTTCCCTGGAGAAACCATAAATACCGATATAAAAGTAACAAGTATTACCCAGCCTCAATCTTCATGCCCATTTAAATCTGCCCGTCAAAAAATATATGGATTAGGATATAATCTTCTGGTATTT
>JAIRPU010000129.1 GCA_031256815.1 Spirochaetaceae bacterium | reverse complement strand
GGGGAACAACGGCGGCCGCAGACGGCGCGCCTCACCCACCGGCCGCCACACACCGCAGGTGCGGTGTGTGGCGGCGCGAGTAGCGCAGGATAAGCTGACAGCACCCAGAAATCGGAATTGCTGTCTTGCCCTGAGTGAGGCAATGCGATAGGTTGACCAAGCGGGATTTTTATGGTTACAATGCGGCATTTGGACGATTAACTCAGCGGGAGAGTGCCACCTTCACACGGTGGAAGTCACTGGTTCAAATCCAGTATCGTCCAAAATAGATACGCGGCCGCTTTGCAGGCAGGCGTAAAAATTAAAACAGGAGTGTAATAAATGGCACGAGTTTGTGAAATTTGCGGTAAAAGAACCGTTTCGGGTAACAAAGTGAGTCATGCGCACAACAAAACGCGGCGGGTCTGGAAGCCAAACATTAAGAAATTTAAGACCGAAATTGAAGGCCGCACAATTACAGCGCATATCTGTACCCGTTGCATAAAAAGCGGCTATCTTGCGCGGAAAGTTTAGTTGGAAGCACTAAAACGCACTGTAACCTGCGGCGAACTGCGCACCGCAGATTCTGGCCGCGAAGTAATTCTTAACGGCTGGGTGGACGCAAAACGCGACCACGGCGGTTTTTCGTTTATCAATTTGCGCGACCGTTACGGCATAACTCAGATAGTTGTGGATGAAAAGACCGAACAGCCGGCACGGTTGCACAACGAATACTGCATTGCTGTTCGCGGAACAGTGCGCAGCCGCCCTAAAGAAATGGTAAACAAAACTCTCTCAACAGGCGAAGTGGAAGTAATTGCCGCCGGAATTAGTGTGCTGGGCGAATGTGAAACTCCTCCATTTCAAATAGAGGACGAAACCAACGCAAAAGAAGAACTGCGGCTAAAATACCGCTATCTTGACCTTCGTTCCGGCGGTATGCAACGGCGTATTGCTTTACGCAGCGCGGTTAGTTTTGCCGTGCGTGAATTTTTAACAGAGCAGGGATTCCTCGAAATTGAAACGCCCACTTTTATAAAATCCACGCCGGAAGGCGCGCGCGATTACCTTGTGCCTTCGCGGCTCTATGCAGGCAAGTTCTATGCGCTTCCTCAATCTCCGCAGCTCTACAAGCAGCTGCTTATGGTATCTGGTTTTGACAAATACTTCCAAATTGCCCGTTGTTACCGCGATGAAGACGCGCGCGGAGACAGACAACCTGAGTTTACTCAAATTGATATAGAGATGAGTTTTGTTTCAAGAGATGATGTACTGGCGCTCACCGAATCGCTAATGGCTCATATCTTTAAAAAGACTCTTAAAATTGAACTTGCTTTGAACTTTAAACGCTTAAGCTACGACGAAGCAATAAACCGGTTTGGCAGCGATAAACCTGACCTTCGTTTTGAAATGGAATTGATTGATTTTGCTCCTTTTGCCATAAAATCTGATTTTATGGCGTTTAAAACCGCGCTTGATTCAGGCGGCGCGGTTAAAGCGCTTGTCGCAAAAAACTGCGCCGCTTTCTCGCGCAAACAAATTGACGAGCTGGAATCATTGTGCAAAATCTACAAGGCGCGCGGCATGGCCTGGTTTAAAGTGTCGGGCGGCGGGCAAACGCAGGTTTCGCTTGAAGGCGGCACCGCTAAATTCTTTACGCCGCAGGCGGAGGCGCTTTGTGCGGCGATAAACGCAAAACCGGGCGACCTTGTTCTTGTCGTAGCGGATTCAAACGCAAAAATCGCTTGTACGGCGCTTGGCGCAGTTCGAAAAGAGCTTGGTAGGCTGCTTGAGCTTTGCGACCCAAAACGTTTTGAATTTGTGTGGATAATTGATTTTCCGCTTTTTGAACGTAATGAAGAGGAAGGGCGCTGGGAAGCGGCGCATCATCTTTTTTCTTTTCCACAGGAAAAATATCACGCTGTTTTGGAATCTGACCCTGGCGCTGTTAAAGGCGACCTTTATGACCTTGTTTTGAACGGTTACGAGCTTGCCTCCGGTTCAATTCGTATTCATGACCCTGTTCTGCAAAAACGGGTGTTTGAAGTTGTTGGCATAAACGAAGCGGAAGCCGAAAAAAAGTTCGGTTTTTTAACAGACGCATTCAAATATGGCGCGCCTCCGCATGGCGGCATAGCGCCCGGACTGGACAGGCTTGTAATGCTTATGGCCGGTGAAAGTTCGATAAAAGAAGTTATCGCGTTTCCAAAAAATTCGTTTGCGCAAAGCCTTATGGATGATTGCCCTTCAGAAATAAGCGCGGAACAGTTAAAAGAACTTCATTTACAAATAAGCCCGGTATAGTGCGCTTATGAATTTTAAGATTCTTGTTGTTGATGACGAAAAAAATATCCGCGAAGGTTTGGCAGAATCGCTTGAAATGGAAGGTTACGATGTTGTAACGGCAAGCGATGGCGAATCGGCGTATAAACGCTATCAACGCGGTGATATTGACCTTGTAATTACAGATTTGCGTATGCCCGGAATGTCGGGCGAAGACTTGTTAAAAAAAGTTAAGTCCGAAACACCCGGCGTAGCGGTAATAGTGCTTACAGGACATGGTACCGTGCGCGATGCCGTGCAGGCGATGAAAGACGGCGCATGGGATTTTCTTACAAAACCGATACAAGACCTGGACAGGCTTAACATAATTGTACAACGCGCGCTTGGCAACCGCCGGCGCAGACTGGAACAGCAGGCGCTGGAAGAAGAGCTTGCCAAGCGAAAACAAAGCGAAATCATAATTGGCGAAAATCACGCGATGCGAAATATGATGGATACGATAGTCCGCGCCGCGCCGACACGCGCCTCCATACTAATTACAGGTGAATCCGGTGTTGGCAAAGAGCTTGTTGCCGATGCAATACACAGTCTTTCGCCAAGAAACGGCAAGCCGTTTATAAAAGTACACTGCGCTGCGCTTGCAGAAAGCCTGCTTGAAAGCGAACTTTTTGGTCACGAAAAAGGGTCTTTTACAGGCGCAACTTCAAGAAAACGCGGAAAATTCGAACTGGCAAACGAAGGGACACTGTTTCTCGATGAAATTGGCGAAATTGACCAGAACATTCAAATTAAACTGCTGCGTGTTTTGCAGGAACGTAAATTTGAACGTGTGGGCGGCGAAGAAACAATAGAAGTTGATATAAGGCTTGTAGCGGCCACAAACAGGGATTTAAAAGCAGAAATTGAAAAAGGAAAATTTCGTGAAGACCTTTACTACAGATTGAATGTTGTTTCTATTGCTGTTCCGCCATTGCGGGAACGCAAAGACGACCTTCATATTCTAATAAACGCATTTTTAAAACAGTTTACCGCAGAAAACGACAAAAAAATTACAGGAATAGACCCAAAGGCGCTTGCCGAAATTAACGGCTATAACTGGCCGGGCAATGTGCGCGAACTGCGAAACTGCATAGAAAGCGCTGTGGTTATGGCGCGCGGAGAAGTAATCACAAAAGAAGATTTACCGCCTTCTATACACAGCGAACATGAAGAAAGTTTAATTCGCATACCGCAGGGAACAACGCTTGAAAAAGCCGAAGAGCTTTTGATTCGCGCCACACTTAACGCGCAAAAAGGCAATAAAAGCGAAACGGCGCGTGTGCTTGGCATAGGCCGCAAAACACTTCACCGTAAACTTGAAGAGTACGGATTTGCGGTTGACTCTTAAAACGCACCGTTTTCTATCTGCGCGCAATTATGCCGCAAAAAACGCTTTTGCAGGCTTTTAGAGGCGCTGTTAAGAGCCATACTTTATGCGCAATTCGTCAAACGGAATACTGCCGGAAAGTTCCTGAATTTGTGTTTTGCCGTTCAATACCGAAAAAAAGAAGTCTGCAATGTGCGGGACGGTTAATTCATCACTTTTTTCGCCGTCCGGTTTTTGCAGCGAATATGTTTTTAGAATTTGAGAGCCGAGGCTTGCGGAAAGTATTAAAAAATGATTTTCAAAATTTTCCGTG
>JAIRPU010000105.1 GCA_031256815.1 Spirochaetaceae bacterium | reverse complement strand
GCTGTTTAGCGACACAAAGCGCAGGCTGTTTTATAATCCGCTATGCTGGAACAATGAACAATTTTAGCGCGAAGTTCGGATGCTCCGGATATGCCTTTAAGATACGCGCAAAAAATTTTTCGCATTTCAACACAGGCTTTTTTTTCGCCGGCGGATGCGGCAAGCAATTCAAGATGTCGAAGCGCCATTGCAAGCCTCTGTTCATGTCCATATTCAGTATAAGTTTTAGATTCAATAAAAGCTCTGCTTTGCGAAAAAATAAACGGGTTCCCCTGCGCTCCGCGCGCTATCATTACGGCGGCACAGCCGGTTTCGTCAAACATACGCTTTACATCTTCCGGAAAAAACAAATCGCCTGAACCGCAGACAGGCACAGGCAGACTCCTTGCAAGTTTTTTTATACAAAGCCAATCGCTTTTGCCGCCATAACCTTGCGCCCTTGTACGCGGATGTATGGAAACAAGCGCCGCGCCATGCGCAACGGCGCTTTCAGCACATTCTTCAAAATTAATGCTTGCCGCATCCCAGCCGGAGCGGATTTTTACGCTTACAGGCACGGGCGAGACGGCCTTTGCAACAGCCTCAACAATTTTGCCAAGCAGCGCCGGCGACTTCATAAGCGCCGCTCCCGCTCCGGATTTTGTTACTTTGGGAACAGGGCAGCCGGCGTTAATATCTATAAGGGAAGGTGAGTAACATAAAACCCTTCGCGCCGCTTCCGCCATTACGTTTGGATTTGAGCCAAAAAGCTGAATTGCATAAGCGGTTTCATTATGGGCGCGGCGCAGTAAAAGCCTGCAATCCGCGCCGCGGACAAGCGCTTCGGATGAAACGAGTTCTGTCCAGCAAAAATCCGCTCCCGCTTCTATGCACAAGGAACGGAATACGCTTTCTGTCCAGCCTGCCAATGGGGCAAGAAAAACCGGTTTGCCGGAAAAATTTGCTAAAAAACCGTTTTTTTGCCCATTCACGTTTTAAAACGCGCCATTATTTTTTAACGCGCATACTCCACAATGCGCGTTTCCCGTATCATTGTAATTTTAATCCGGCCGGGATATCTAAGGTCGTTTTCAATTTTACGCGCTACTTCACGCGCCATGCTGCGCGCTCCGTCTTCGCTTATCGATTCGTTATGCACTACGATTCGCAGCTCGCGTCCAGCCTGTATCGCAAACGCCTTGTCGACCCCTTCAAAACCTGTCGCTATATTTTCAAGATTTTTAAGACGTTTGGTATACGCATCCATGGTTTCTTTTCTCGCCCCTGGCCGCGCTGCGGAAATAGCGTCCGCTATTTGCACAATTACGCTTTCTACGCACGAAGGTTCTATGTCGTTATGATGACTGCCTATCATGTTGAGAACACGAGGGTCTTCCCCCATCTTCCGCGCCATTTCCATGCCAATTTCTGCGTGATTCAGTTCGCTGTCTGTTTCTACGCCTTTACCAATATCATGCAAAAGCGCGCCGCGTTTTACAAGTTCGCGGTTTGCGCCAAGCTCGGCGGCAAGCGTTGTTGCAATAAGCGCAACTTCTTTTGAGTGTACAAGTACGTTCTGCCCGTAACTTGCGCGAAAGTGCAAGCGTCCAAGCGCCCTTATAGCATCGTTATTCATGTTGTGAATTCCAAGATTAAAAAGCGCTTTTTCGCCTTCGTCAAATATACGTTGAGAAGTGTCTTTGGAAACCTTTGCGACAATTTCTTCTATGCGCGCCGGATGAATCCGCCCGTCTGCTACGAGTTTTTCCATGGAAGTCTTTGCGATTTCGCGGCGAACCGGGTCGAAACACGAAATAACAACAGCCTCCGGCGTGTCGTCAATAATTACGTCAACTCCGGTAAGCGTTTCAAGGGCGCGTATATTCCGCCCCTCCCGGCCAATAATACGCCCCTTCATTTCGTCTCCGGGCAGCGTTACAGTTGTAACGGTTATGTCGCCTGTTACCTCAGTAGCCACACGTTGAATAGCCGTTACAAGAATAGACATAGCTTTCTTTTCGGCAGCCAGATTAGCCTCGTTTTCTATCTTGTTTATAATCGTTTGCGCGTCATGCTTTGCTTCACTTTCTAAATCGCGGATAATAAGCTGCTTTGCTTCCGCGGCGCTTAGGCCTGATATACGCTCAAGTTCCGAGCGATAGCGGTCTTCTTCAAAAGAAAGCGCTTCTTCACGTTTATTAAAAGCTTTTTCTTTTTCTTGTAACTGCTGCTCAATACGTTCCGTTTGGCGCAGTTTTTTGTCAATAACGTCCTCTTTTTGCGCTACTCTGCTCTCATAACGCTGCAGTTCCGCCCTGCGTTCCCGAGTTTCCCTCTCGTGCTGATTTCGCTCGCTGATAATTCTTTCTTTTGCCTCAAGAAGCATTTCCTTCTTGATAGCCTCCGCATCCCGAACAGCATCTTTCTTTATCCTTTCAGCAACCTGTTCTGTTGCCGTAAGTTGAAATTTCGCATAAAGCCACCGTGTGGTCCATCCCAAGGTTAACCCGGCAAGAGAAAGAATGACCAAAATTATCCATTCCATTTTTAACCCCTTACCGTTGAGCCGTAAAAACAGCCCCTCATATTAATTTTCGGTAAGTTTTACCATATATCAATTTTTATTACAAGAGTCTTTTTAGCCCTCTATAATAACAGGCCGGGCGCGGCAGAAAGGTGAGGTTTATTGCGGCAAAAGCCGCGGCGTAAAATGCTTGTAAGGCAGCACGATTAAAAGCGGATTTATCCGTTAGCGCCGCTTGAACGGCAGCGGGAAAGACAACGGAAACTGTTTTTATTCAAGCGATTCCATTTTTTTTATGCGCTGTTGAAGTTCACGGTAGCGTTTTATCGCCGCCACACCTTCCAGCGCGGGGTCAAAAAACGGATTTATTTCCAGTGCGGCGTTAAAAAATTCCATGGCTTTTTCATCATCGCCGGAACTGTAAGCGTCCAGTCCGGCAAGATATTTTGAATCGACAATTTTTGCGGCGGCAGCGCGGCCGCCATCGCCCAGGTCAAGCCTTACTCCAACCGTTACGCGGTTTAAAGGCTGTACCTGGGTGGTAAGGTCAAGCGTATAGTTTACTTCTATCGCTGTAGCGCCTATCTCTATTGAGCTTCCAACGGTAACGCGCGCGCTGCCCGCTTTTAACATTCCGCCTGCGCGCATGGACAAAAAGCGCGTAACCATGGCGGAAAGTCCAAGCGCAAAGTACGGTTTTTCTGAAAGCGAAATATCCATTATGTTTACGGGCATAGAGGCGTCAAACGAGATTAGCAGGGGGCGTACCGGCTTCCACGACATACCCGCTGTGGCAACGCCGGGCAGCGCTTCTTCCAGCACAGGCGGCCCAATGTTCCTGAACACAAGCGCAAAAGACGTGTTTTTATCGCGTGAATCATAAAATTTAAAAAGATTTACGCGCGTAAGAATTCCAAAATCGGCGGCAAAGCCTCCCGCGGATTGTGAGGCCTGTGAGTAAGCGGCAAGTTCAGGGGTTGAACGGAAAAAACCTTTAAGACTGGCACCTATGGAAAAGCCGGAATAGTAATAGCCCGGAAAAAAATTATACGAAAAGTTTAAAGTACCGGCAGCTTCTGAATAATAGCCTTTGGAAGCGCGTTCGCCCCAGCCGTCATATTCGGTAAACGGGGTATAAAGCCATTTTGCCGCGGCGGAAAGTCCCACGCGCTTAATGCGTGTGGCAAATACCGCCGATTCGATTTTTGTATCGGCAATCCAGTTGTTATGAAAAAGGGCAAGCTCTGTTTTGGTTAACATTGCGGAGCCGGCGGGATTCCAGTCTATAAACGAAATATCATCGCAAACAGCGGAAAAAGCGCCTGCCATGCCTTCTGAGCGGCCGCCCATAGGTATATTTAAAACCGGAAAGGCGGTAAGGCCCGCGTTTTCGTCCGTTCCGTACAGACTGTTAAAAAAGTCATGAATTGAACCGTAGTTACCCGAGTCCATATTCAGAGCGCGGAGCAGCGGCGCTGACGCCATTAATAAAATTATTAAGACGCGGACTCTATGACTCATCAGATTAAATATAATTAAAAACCCAAAAAAAACCAATAATGCGCCCGAAATACCATAAATACTAAACCGCGCCGTTTAGCATGGCCTATCGCCGGCTACAGACTCGCAGGCTGGAGGAGCAGCGCGGCGCGGTAAACTTGTGTTGCGTAAAAAATAAATTGATATTAGAATACAGGCGTGATAAAAGGAATTGCAAAATTAATACTGGCGCTTAACGGGAACGTCAGAAGGACGCATATCGCCGCCGGCTTTGCGTGGGGCTTGCTGTTTGCGCTTCTTCCCACAGGCATATTTTGGATTGCGCTCTTTGTGTTTTCACTTTTTTGGACGCACAACCACGCGGCAAAAATTTTTGTTCTGGCGCTTGTAAAACTCTGTTCGCCTTTTATTTATCCTCTTACCGATGAACTTGGCTGGTTCGTTCTTAATATGGAAGCGCTGCGGCCTTTTTATACCAAACTTTACAATATGCCATTTGTGCCGTTCACCCGCTTTAACAACACGCTTGTCGCCGGCGGGCTTGCCGCCGCTATTGCGCTTTGGTTTCCGGTTTATTTTTTAATACGCGCCCTTGTGCCTGTTTACAGACGAACCCTGCTTCCAAAAATTGCAAACAGCAAACTTGTCGGCGCGTTTGGGCGTATTCCGCTTGTAGCAAAAATTAGAAACGCTGTTAATACAATATCCGCATTCAAAGAAGAGGCGCTTTCATGGCAATAAAAGTACCGGCTATTTTTAAAAAACCAATTCCCGCCGCTCAGTTTGAAAAAAACATAATCCGTTACATTGAACAAGGCAGCGACCAGGAATTTTTGCGCGCTGTTTTTATGCAAAAACAGGCAAAAAAAGAACGTGGAAAATATGTGCTTTTACCAGAAGATGCCCAGGCCGGAAAATCCGCTGTTGACGCTACGGCAGAAAAAACTTCAGCCGAAGACTCAGCAGGCGCTTCAGCCGGAATAAAAACTCAAACTGTTGTTGCAGTTTTTGTTCTTAAAGCAGATTTAGACAAAAAAGAAGCGTTGCGCCTTAAAATGCTTGCAAAAGCAATCAAAGAAAACCGTGTATGGCCGGTAAAAGCGCTTCCGCTTACGATTTGCGCCGCTTCTGTGGCAGGGGCAATTTTCTTTTTTACAGTACTTATGAACCCGCTGCTGGAAAGAGCGCTGGAAGGCGCTTTGGAAAATTTATTCGAAGCCCGCTCAGATGTAGATAAACTAAGGTTAAATCTTTTGCGGTTTAGAATTAGCATAGATTCCATAACAGTTGCAAATAAAGAGCGTCCAATGCAAAACCTGTTTCAATTAAGCCGAATAGAATTCAGGCTTTTGCCGCAGGCGGTGCTTCGTGGAAAAATTTACATAGAAGAAATAAGAGCAGACGGTATTCGTTTTGGAACAGCCCGCAAAACCTCAGGCGCGCTTGCCCGTTTTGCCGCAGGCGGCGCTGATGGGCAAAAAAAGCCGTCAAAACCGGCGGAACCGCCGCTTGTCGATATTAGCAAATTTGACGCGGCTGCGCTGCTTGACCGCGAGACCGGTAAAATGCGTTCTTTTGCGATTTATAACGACGCTATCTCGCTTTTTTCAAATACAGAAGAAAAATGGAAGGGCCGCGTCGATTCCGCGCAAAAACGTGTTTTAGAATTAGAATCGGCGGCAAAACCTTTTCTTGAACTCAACCTTGCCGGTATGGATGTTAAAAATCCGGAGACGGTGGTACGCCTTTTAAAGCTTGTAGAAGACGCAAAAACCGCTTATAACGCCGTGCAAAACGCCAGAAATGAAGTTAATACCATAGTGGAAGGAATAAATTCCGATGTTAAAACCGCTATTGAACTAAAAAAATCCGCAGAAACCGCCGTTTCGGACGATATTGAACGTTTAAAATCTTATGTTGACTTTAAAGAAGGGGGCTATCATCAGATTTTAGACCCTGTTTTACGCGAAATTTTAAGCGGAACGGCGTTGCAGTATATCGAATATGGCAAAACCGCGCTTGCCGCGCTGGAAAAAATTAAAGCGTATCAGGCTATGCTCCCTAAAAAAAGCGAAAAACCAAAGGAAGCGCGGTTTAAAGGACGGGATGTTCAATTTCCAACTCCTCAATATCCATTTTTTTATTTGGGGATTCTTGCTACTGATATTACAATTGAAGGCTGGAACGGTTCATTTGACCTGCGCAATGTAAGTTCAGAGCCGGATTTAATAAACGCTCCCGTTACGCTTGCTTTGCGCGTTGGTGAAGAAGGCGGCGCGCGCAGGCTTGCCTCTTTTGACGGCCGCGCCGAACTTCGCGCTTCAAAAAACGAGCTTTTTTATGCAAGTTTAGACGCTCAAAACTTTCCTGTAAAACTTGACGCCGGAATTAAAGAGCTTGGCGTTAATGGTTTTTCTGGCAGCGCCGCTTTTAATGTAAGCGCTTCCGGCGCGCGTTCCGGCGCATGGGACGCCGGCGCAGGTGTTAATGTGCGCGAGCCGCAGATTAACACGGACGAAGGCATCATTGCCGGCGCGATAGACGAGGCAGTCCGAGAGGCCGGCATTATCGAACTTAACGCGAATTTTGCTCACAGCGAAGCAAAAGACGATTTTTCGTTAAACACAAACATTGGCGAGCTTATTATTAAAGCGATAAAGAAAACCGCGGCGGCATATATTAACAAAGCGATTGCCGCTGTAGAAAAAGAATTAAAAAACCGGCTAACTCCATATCTTGAAAAGGTGAATATGGGCCAGAAGGAACTTGATTCACTTTCCGCGGCTGCCCGCGGCGACAAAACCGCGCTGGATACGCTTTCAAAGACGCTTAACGAAAAAATTGCCGGAATGGAACGCAAGGCAAAATCGGCCGCCGAAGAAAAAACAAATGCCGCCATTGAAGATGCAAAAGAACGGGCATCAAACGCGGCAAACGATGCCTTAAAAGGGTTTTTAAGGCGTTAAGCAGACTATGTTACATCTTATATGAAGAACAAGAAAAAAATTGTTTTTCGCTGTTCAGCCTGCGGCCATACAGAACCCAAGTGGCTTGGCCGCTGCCCTGACTGCGGAGAATGGAATACACTGCTGGAAACAACGGCAAGCGCCGATAGCGCTTCTCCTGCTATGGGCGGCCGAATTGCCAGGCACGAGCCGCCGGCTTCGCTGCCGCTTTCGTCCGTTGAGGCCTCAGAAGGCACACGCTTTTCTTCCGGTATTGCAGAACTTGACCGTGTGCTTGGCGGCGGTATAATGCGGCGTTCATCTGTGTTAATAGGCGGCGAACCAGGAATAGGCAAATCAACTTTGCTTTTGCAGACCGCAGCCTGGATGCCTTCAAACGGGCGGGTGCTGTATATCTCAGGCGAAGAGTCTGCCGGCCAAATCAAATTACGCGCAGACAGACTGGAACTCTGCTGCCGGCGAATCGAAATTTTTTGCTCCGGCAATCTTGAAGAAATAACGCCTCTGCTTGAATCGCTAAAGCCTGTTATGGTGATTGTCGATTCTGTTCAAACACTTTGGACACAGGAAGCGGGTATAATTCCTGGTACCATAAATCAGATGAAGTATTGTTCTTTTGAACTTATATCATGGGTTAAAGAACATGACGCGGCGCTTTTCCTCGTGGCGCACGTAACAAAAGACGGCGTTATAGCCGGTCCAAAAACCCTGGAACACATGGTCGATACAGTACTGTATTTTGAACAAAGCGATACGGACAGCCGTTTTCTGCGCGCCGCCAAAAACAGATTCGGTTCTGTTGACGAAATTGGAATATGGACTATGGGTGAAAAAGGGCTTAGCGCGGTGGAAGACCCTTCGCTTCTGTTTCTTGTACGCCGCGAAGGTTCACTGCCGGCAGGCGTAGCAACCGCCGCGGTGCTTGAAGGCACAAGAACATTGCTTGTCGAGCTTCAGGCCTTAACCGTGCCTGCAAAAGGCGCTTACAGCCGCGTATACTCCGACAGGATTGACGGCGCAAGGGTAGCCCGCGTTGCCGCCACTCTTGAAAAAGCGCTTGGACTGGAGCTTTACGGGCAGGACATTTATATAAATGTGGCAGGCGGACTTAGAGTTAGCGAAGTAGGCGTGGAACTTGCCCTTGCCGCCTGTATTTATTCGGCAAGAACAGGAATCCCGCTGCCTTTGCGCACCGCAATTACAGGCGAACTAACACTTGCCGCCGAAGTAATGCCTGTGCGCCGGCTTGGACAGCGTATAAAAACGGCAAAAAACCTTGGCTTTGAACGCTTTGTTGGACCTGGAGGAGATGCTGAAGCGGAAAAAGAACATCCTATCGTCATAAAAAATTTAAAAGAGGCAATAGCTTCGTTGTTTTCCACGGCATATCAAAAGCCAAAAAACTAATCAGACGCCGGCGTTTTTCGCTTTGCTTTTTTTAATGCCTCCTGAACCGCGCTTAAAAAAGCATCGCTCGAATATGTAGCGCCGGATACTGCATCCACATTTGTAGAATCTTCTACAAGCACAGTATCCAATAATTCGCGCAGAGCTTCGCCGCCTGTAAACGGATCTTCGCTCTCTTCTACAATCTCTATGTTGAGTATGGAAGTTTCGTCCGTTTCCACATCAACAACAATAGCGCCGGAATATCCGCGCGCCTCCCCCCGCCAAATACCGGCTTCGTAACGCTTGCCAAATGGCATGGAAATACAGGCCGCCAAACACAGCGCCGCAATAAATAAAAAACACTTCATACCGGTAAAAGGGCGCGGAAATGAACCGCGCTTCTTTTTTAAACAAAGCGCACTTCTTTTATGCCGCGCACTGAATTTACGCAAAAAATTTTAGAGGCTTTTTCAAGGTCGCGCGGGTACAAGATTCGTTCGGCGCATTCCCCCTGATTTAAAAGCTGCCGGCGCATTATGCCGTCCAAAAGACCGCAGGAAAGCGGCGGCGTATAAAGTTTTTTTTCAAGCTCAACTAAAATATTGGAACGTGAACCTTCGGTAAGCTCGCCGCGTTCATTGCAAAAAAGTTCATCGTAATAATCGTCATAAGTTAAATTAAAAAGCGGCCTGTAGGTTGTTTTATGATAAAGAAATATATCGCTGCTGTCTACTTTTATATTTGAAAGACGTACATAATTTTTAGCGCTTTCCACTAACGGCCTGTATTCAATTTTATATTCGCCGTTCTTTTTAAGAAGCAGGCGCAGTATTCCATCTTTATCCGGCTTTATATTTTCGAGCGTTTCGTTATAAATAAAATCAAAATAAGCCGCCGACTTTTTTAAACGAAAAAGATGTTCTTTAAAAAACTCTATCTTTAGATTTTGCGACTTCATCGTTTCTAAAAGATAAAAATCATTTTGTAAAAACCGCGCCTTTACAAGAGTTTCTTTATATTCATCTTCAGCATTTGAATCCCAAACTATTGCGCCGCCGGAACGATAACGCCAGTGTTCTTCGTTAAATGTTTTTTGCAAAATACGAATAGGCACAGACCAAAGGGCGCGCCGCTTGCCATGCCCCCTCGGAGTTAAAAGTCCTATAGCGCCGCAATAGACGCCGCGCGGGCCGCTTTCTGTTTTTTCTATGATGTTCATTGTACTTAATTTGGGCGCGCCCGTTACCGAACCACAGGGGAACAGCGCCTTAAACTGCTCGTACAACGTGGTTTTGGGGTTTAATTCGGCCTCTATCCTGCTTGTCATCTGATGCAATGTAGGATGAGTTTCTATTTCAAAAAGCTGCCGTACGCGGACCGTGCCAAAACGCGCAATACGGCCCAGGTCGTTGCGCAGCAAATCTACAATCATTACATTTTCGGCGCGGTTTTTTTCATCATTCATAAGGAATTGTTTTAACGCGGTATCTTCCTCTTCGTTCTGCCCTCGCCGTATTGTGCCCTTCATTGGTTTTGTAACAATGCGCTCAACGCCGCCTTCTTCTTCGATGCTAAAAAACAGCTCCGGAGAAAATGAAAGTACGCTTTCCCAGCGGTTTGTAATAAACGCATTATATGGAGTGCGCTGTTTTGGCAAAAGATAATTGTATACTTCAACAGCATTGGCATCTCCTGCGTTTACAGTAAAATCATGCGTCCAGTTTACTTCGTATGTATTGCCGTTTTTAATTTCATTTTTAATTTTATCTATTGCGTTTTTATATTCATCAAAACCAATTTTTACTTTTACATCAAGGTAAAGCGGCGCGGCCGCACTCTCTTTATATTTTTTATATTCGCTAAAAACTTCAAAATAAAGCAGGGGCAGGCTGCTTTGAATTGCGCTGTCTTCGTAAAAAATATTTTTTGCTTCGTAGCGCACATAACCTGCTATAAAATAATCATGGCGTAATTTTTCCAGCAGCAAAAATGCGGCGCGAAACTGCTCCGCGTTAAACGCCGTTATTGTTTTAAGCGGCGCGTCAAATAACATATTGCCGAATATAAGCATAACAACCCTTACGCCAGCCGGCGCGGTTTTTATCTTTTTTAAACGCAGTTAAAACAACGATAGACAAAAACACTTGCTATGGAGTATAATAACACAAATTATGAATGTAAATCCCGCTAGTTTAGCTGAACTTGGAGTTAAAATCCCGGAAATTTCGCTGCCTGCCGCATCTGTAAACATTGAAAAATGGGCGGTTATAGCTTGTGACCAATGGACGCAAGACAGAGACTACTGGCTTGATGTTGCCAATTATGTTGGAGATTCTCCTTCTACGCTGCGCCTTATATTTCCGGAAGTTTATTTAAATGACGAAAACATCGATGAACGCATCAGCGCTATTCACGCGACTATGGATTCATATATTAAAAATGAATATAAGACTTCATCCGTACTTGCCCCATCGCGAAAGGCAGGAGTATTTGTGGAGCGCACAATAAAATCCGGAGTGCGGCGCGGTTTTATTATGGCTCTTGACCTTGAAAAATACGACTGGAAGCGAAATTCAACCTCTATTATCCGGTGTACAGAAGACACAATAGAAGAACGCCTGCCGCCGCGCGTTAAAATTCGCGCAAAAGCGCCGCTGGAAGTTCCGCATATACTCGTTCTAATTGACGATAAAGAAAATCTTCTTATGGGCCTGTTTGAAAAGCTGCTGCATAACGCTCCAATTATATACAAAAGCGCGCTTATGAAAGATGGAGGTTCGGTGCAGGGCAGGCTTGTGTACCGTCAAAACGACTGGAACTTTATCAGCGATACATTGAATCATCTTTACCGAAGTTCCATAACAAAATTTGGGGCGGATAACGCGTTCTTGTTTGCGGTTGGAGACGGCAACCATTCTCTTGCCGCAGCTAAAACCGTTTGGGAACAATACAAGGCCGAAAATAAAAACACGCCTGATTTTAACAACGAACACAGGGCGCGTTATGCGCTTGTAGAAGTGGTAAATCTTTACGATGAAATGCTGAAATTCGAGCCTATTCACAGGGTCTTGTTAAAAATAAATGCCGAAGATGCGCTTGCCGCATTGCAGGCCTCAGGCAAATTCAACATTAGCCCTCAAACAGATATTAAGCGTTTAAATCAGCTTGTTGCGGAAGAAAACGCCGGAAAAAACCGCTATGCGTTTATTTCGCGATTCAAACTTGCGCTGTTGGAAAGTGAAGGCAGCGCTGCCGCAACTGTTGCGCTTGAGCCGGTTTTGCAAAATATTTTGCGCGAAAAACAAAGCGCATCGCTGGACTATTTGCATGATGCAGATGAACTTTGCCGCATAAGCTTGTCCCGTGATGACGCTGCCGGAATTATACTGCCGCCTTTTAAAAAAGACGGGCTTTTTGAAACAATAGCAAAAAACGGGCCGCTGCCGCGCAAGAGTTTTTCTATGGGCGCTGCCTGCGAAAAAAGATACTATCTTGAATGTAGAAAGCTTTTTTACTAGAATATCGAACTGCCTGTTTTTCAATTTTTAAATACAGACAGTTAGGCCGGCGTGGTGAAATGG
>JAIRPU010000163.1 GCA_031256815.1 Spirochaetaceae bacterium | reverse complement strand
TTTCGCGTTCTACACGAAAAAGAATAGAACGAAGCAGCAGCATTGAAAACAAAGTGCCGCCCGAAAATCCTGAGGCAATAACAAGCGCCTCTGCCAGGCTTCCCGCAATGGAAAGCATAATTAAACACGCCGCAATACTGGCTCCGCTGCCATAAGAAAACACGAAAACATCCTCTTTTTTTAACAATTTGGGAAATATTTTTTGTAATATAAAACGCAAACAAAGCGGGAAAAACGCTCCAACAGGCAAAAGTAAAAAATACTTAAAAAATCCAAGCATCATTGGAGAAAATACAAGGGCAAAAAGCAGCCATTGGAGCAGTAGTGTAAAAAAAAGAATTAACGCTTTAAGCACATAATTTAGAAAACGCGCTTCGCGTTCAGCATAAATATCGCTGACGCCGATTCCAAAATGCAGTGGAAGGTTAAGAAAAAATCCCGAAAGCACGGCCAGGGCGATTGAGTTCATACTGCGTCCTCCTTTGCCTTTCGCGGCCGGATAAAGCGCGCTATAAAGAAAATATATCCTAAAAGCAAAAATGCTCCAGACGCGCTGGAAATTATTTGAACGGGGAATGCGTCGCCTTCAAACGAAAACAACTCTTTTATTCCCTCTCTGCATGGAATAGAAAGCGCGCCGTAACCCAAAGTTTCGCGCAAAACGGCAAAACATACAAAAAAAGCGCCGGATACGGAAGTTTCGCCAAGCGTTTTTCCAAGCGCCGCTTTAAAGCTTAAGTTTTGGGTACGGTTACAAATACCGCCTGCAAAAAACATGGCCGGTGTAATAAGCACAATAAGCATTGTTTCCTGTGCAAGCACCGGATTTAAAATTTCCAGCACAAAGAAGAAAAGGCTTGCCGTCCACGAAAAAAGGAATAAAGGCAAAATCCCAAAGAATGTTTTTTGAGGGAAAATTCTTTGCGGAAGCCTGCTTATGCAAATTGAAATTCCCGCAGTCCAAATTAACGCGCAGGCGGCAATCAAAGCAAACGCCAGGCGGGAAGTGCTTATAATAAGGAGCGGGGCGGCGCTGAGCAGCAAAGCCGGTGAACAAAGTGTTTTTGCAAAGGGAACCTGAAGTTTCACGAACGGCCGCCTTGAATAATACGCGCTGAACGGGTTATTCTGTCCATCCATAATTGCGGAATACCATTTGAAGAACGCGCGGCAAAAGATTTTGCTGTTACGGAGAGAGGCACTATCTTTTCAATTTGAGTTTCATCATCAAAAAGGGTTAAGTATGAGGCAAAGATGCCGTCCGCCGGTATATTCCATATTACCGCAAGTTTATTGTCTGTTGTTAAGAACCAGGTTCCCGATTGCGATGCCGTGCCGCTAAGCCCGAAAGAGCGCAATGCTTTGTTCAAACGGCTTTTTTCGCCGGAAGTTTCAAGAATAGTGTTTACCTGTTCTGCCAGGCCGCGCAGGCGAATATTTGAAGTGATGCCCCATAGTAAGGCCGCAGAAACAAAAAAAACGCCTATCCATATAGCAAAGTAACCGGATTCTCCCATATTAACAAAGAACGCCGCTATTTTAGATGGAATTTTCTTTAGTTTTTCAAAAAAACTCTGCTTTACTGCCATTTTGCGCCTCCGTAACACAACTTTTCTTCTATCATTCTAAAAAGCGGCGAAATAATATTTACCGCCGCGACTGCAAAAATGGCTGCGCAGCCTTCCGCTTTTACATAACGGAATACCCATGTAAGCAAAGCGGCAATTATTACAAAAATCAGTCTGCCGCCTTTTGTTTTTGGGCAGGTTGCGGATTCTACGATAACAAACAAGGCTACGGCGAGCGTTCCGCCGGAAAAAAGGCAGAAAAACATATCGCCCGACCCGATTTCACCGCCAAAAGGAAGTCCGCCGGCGATACGCACAATGGCTAACAATACAAAAAGGTAAATAGCGGAAAGGATATTTCTGCTGACCATAGCAACAATCATTATCATACTTGCCGCAATAAGGGCAATAACTCCGCGGTCGGCAATTATTCCAGCCCCCGGGTTAATAAAAAAGTCAAAATATGCCGAGGGCAACTCTATATTTATTAGTGAAAATAAATTTTTATTAAGAAAGTTTGTAATTAATTCGCCATTTTGCGTTCCAAAACCGTTTTTTGTAAGCATATAAACAGGAGAGGCTACGAAAGAGCCGGCGGGGTCTTTAATAAAATTTGAAATAAAAGTTAAAGACGAGGGCGACATTGCTTCTTTAAATGAATCCGGCCACGAAAATCTGATAAAAAGCCAGCCGCCAAGCGCGGGGTTAAACCAGTTTGCGCCAAGGCCGCCAAAACTATACTTTACAACGCCGACAGCAAAGGCTGTTCCAAGCGCGGCAAAAACGGGGTTTATCGTGTTTGGTAAAAAGAGGGTAAACAAAAGCGCGGTTACAATGGAGCTGCCATCTGTAAATCTAAAATGCCTGTACCGCATAGCGCAAAAAAAGTCCACAACAAGCGCCCCGCCAAGCGCGGCGGCCGCGACAATAAGCGACCAGCCGCGGTCGAACCATGCGGACTGAAGTATTGCCGCAAAAGCGCAAAGCGAAACAACAACCATTCGCTCGTTTGAGGAACGGGCAAAGGTAAGAAGCGGTCTTTGAAAAACAAGCAAGTCGCGGTTAAGCACGATAGATAGCTTATATCAAAAGCGTTATATTTTTTCCAGCCCCAGCTAAGAGGCTGATATTTGCCTGGAAAAAATAAACTTGCAGACAGACAAGCCGCGCCTCTGAGAAGGGGCGGCGATGTTTGATTCGCGCTGCCGGAATGCAGCCGGCGGCTCTATCGCCGCACCCCGTTGAACGGCGGCTTCATGCGCCGCGCCAAACTATAAACTGTTAATCAAAAATTTTTTCTACAACGCGGAGCCGCGCGCTTCGGGAAGGCGGATTGAATGATAATTCATCTTTGCTTGCCGTAATTCCTTTTGGCGTTATTTGACGCGCAAGCCGTTTGCCCCGGCAAACGCATTTTGGCGCAGAAGGCGGGCAAATACAGTCTTTGGCCAGTTCTTTAAAATAGTTCTTTATTATGCGGTCTTCTAAAGAATGAAAGCTTATAACGCCAAAACGCCCGCCTGGTTTAAGTACGGAAAAAGCTGTTTTAAGCAAAGCGGGCAGGCGTTCAAGTTCGCCGTTTACCGCTATGCGCAAGGCGGCAAAAGTTTTGGTTGCCGCGTGTGTTTTCCGGTGGCGCGCAGGCGGCGGCACAGCGGCGCAGACTAAACGCGCAAGTTCGCGGGCGTTTTTAAGCGGCGCTTTTTGCCTTTCCGCGATTATGGCACGGGCGATGCGTCTGGAATGCCGCTCTCCGGCGTTTTGAAAGAGCAGGTTTGCCAGCTCTTCCTCGTTTAGCGTGTTGAGCAGGGCAGCGGCGTTTTCCCCGCGGCTGGTATCTATTCTCATGTCTAGTAATTCGTCCGATTGGAAGCTGAATCCCCTGCCGCCTTTTTCGTAATGAAAAAGCGACACCCCCAAATCCAGGAGAATGATGCCGGGCCGCGGGAAAGCGGTGTTTTCTTGCGGATAAAATTTAAAAAAATCATCCGCCCAGCCTTCGTGAAACAGTACCCGCGCGCCGAATTCCGACAAACGTTGTTTTGCGCTTTCCATTATTACGCGGTCGGCGTCTATTCCAACAACGCGCAATCCGGAAAAGCGCCGCAAAAACAGTTCGCTATGGCCGCCCTCACCTAATGTGCCGTCTACCATAAGTTCGTCTGTTCCGCTCGCGTTACCTTGCTGTAAAAGCCCCCCGCCCAAAAACTCAAGCGTTTCGTTTGGGAGTACAGGCTTGTGAAAAATGGAATTAGAATCCAATGCCATAACGTTCCGCTATTTCATCAAGACCTTCTTCCTCACCCTGGGACTGCCGGTAATAAACCGCGTCCCAAATTTCGATTCGCCGTCCAAGCCCCATTACAATTAAATCGCGTTCAAGACCGGCGTATTCGCGCAAACTTTGCGGAATGGCAATACGCCCGGATTTATCGATTTCTGCCTCGCTTGCCCAGCCCAAAAAATGCCGCTGCATTTTGCGCCAATCGCGTGACATTACTTCAGGGTTTTGAAGTTTTGATTCGAATTCCCGCCACGAATCCGGCGAAAAAAGATAAAGGCATTTTTCTATACCGCGTGTTATAACGAGGTTGTTACAAGAAAGTTCAGCTTTTAGCCGCGCCGGAAACGCGACTCTGCCTTTCTCATCCAGCGTGTTGTTATGTCCGCCACTTAATGCCATTTTTCGTCTCTTTTTGCCATTTTTCGCTACTGCATCTAATTGATAGCACGGTATAAAAAAAAGGTCAAGTTATGCGCCAAAGCTGCCGAACAGCGGCGCGGCCTCCACCGGCCGTTTCGCCCACGCGCCGCAAAGCGGCATATCGAAGCGGCGGGTGGCCACGTCCTGCGCGGCGCAAACGCGGCATAAAAAAGAATAAAAATCTTACAGATTTTTATTCTTCCTGTGTTCGACCTGCCATGCGCCGCGAAGCGGCGCATGGCATAGGTTGTGGCGGCGGGCATATCGAAGCGGCGGGCGGCAGGCAGGCGATAAGGCCGCCGCGCTTACGCGGAGTAGGGTATAGTCAACGGTGATAGGCGGACGCTAGGAGGCTATTCCTAATTTTTCTTTTATTGCAGTTTCCAAAAGGCGTGAGTAATTTATGCCTTCTTTTTCCGCAATCGATTTTAACCAATGCGGTAAAGTAATAGTCGTTTTGTCTCTAATATTGTTCAATTCGTCTTTTACTATGTCTGGATAAATACATATAGGTACAACCAAATCGCCCTTGTCTAAATCTGGTATTTGCCCTGTGATTTCAGGTAATTCGGCGTGTTCTTTTTCAAGTCCGTAAATATGCAGTTCAAGCGCTTCTCTTGCCATTTTAACAGCGTGTTCAAAATTATCACCGCACGAAACACAGCCCGGAATGTCAGGAAAAAATACGCCATAACCGCCATTCCCATTGTATTCCAGAACCGCATTATATGTAATTTTTCGCATATAATTCTCCTAAATAAGCCCTGCTTGTTTCATAATGCTATGAAGTGTTTTTTTAGGCAAATCGCCTTTATGATTTGCAACGGTTACCTTTCCTTTTTTTACATTATGCTCAAGTTGTATATGAGAACCTTTTTGTTCGCATTTTTTCCATCCATCCGCATAAAGTATTTTAATCACTTCTTTAACATTCACAACTATATTATACGTGTATTTATATGTATTGCAAGTGTTTTTCTGGCCTCCACCGGCAGCCGGCGCAACCCCCGGCGGTGTCGCCCGCCGTTTCGCCCCAGCGCCGCACACCGGCCATCACGACAGCCAGCGGGCCCCCCAAAAAAAATGACAAAGCAGAAA
>JAIRPU010000068.1 GCA_031256815.1 Spirochaetaceae bacterium | reverse complement strand
AGCTTAATAAAACAGCAAGTTCAGCGCAAAATTAAACCTTAAAATGCCATTGCGTTTATCCTGCCGGAATATAATATTTTATGGGACTGTTAAAATATTAAAACAAATGTGCCTGCTGTAATAAAAACAGCGCCAATTATCGTCTTTATGCTTATGGATTCTTTTAATATTAAAAACGCCATTATAATTCCAAATACCAGGCTTAATTTATCTATGGGCATAACTTTTGACGCTTCTCCAATTTGTAAAGCCCTGTAATAACAAAGCCACGATAATCCGGCCGCTATTCCAGACAGAATTAAAAAAATTAAATTTCTGTGTCCAATGTTTGCAATATCATTTTGTTTGCCTGTAAGAAAGACAATAAACCAGGACATAATTAAAACAACAACTGTTCTTATTGCCGTTGCTAAATTTGAATTTACATTTTGTATGCCAATTTTTGCCAGAATTGAAGTTAATGCCGCAAAAAAAGCCGAAAGCAAGGCAAATAATACCCACATAGAACCCTTATATGCCCCGTTTGTTTTTTTGTCAATTGGTTTTTGTAAACACAAAGCGGCATCTGGATAAAATTTTGCCTGCGCTGCACTTTCCGCTTCAATCGCTTGCGCGCTTGCCGCAAACGGCCCGGCGCTGCCCTGCGGAACTGCCGGCAGATAAACACAAAGCGGAAGCTTGAATTTGACACGGTTTGCCGCACTCTGTATCTTTAATATTATGAACCTTGAGAAATTTACGATAAAAGCGCAGGAAGCGCTTCAGGATGCGCAAACCCTGGCTCAAAAGGGCGACCATCCTCAAATAGAAAACATTCATCTTGCGCTTGCGCTGTTAACCCAAAAAGACGGCATTGTTTCGCCGCTTGTTGAACGCAGCGGCGCAAAAGCCGGCGCGCTGGAAGCTGAATTCAAGCGTATTGCGGGGGCGCTGCCGCGTGTCCATGGAGAGGCGGCAAATATTTATATATCAAGCGCCGCTTCCAAAACGCTTGCAAAGGCGGAAGTATGCGCCGCTGAGCTTAAAGACGATTATGTTTCTACCGAACACATACTTATTGCGCTTGCAGAAAGCGAAGGCGCCGCAGGCGATGCGCTGCGAAAAGCGGGGCTTACAAAAAAAACAATTCTTGCCGCGCTAAAACTTGTAAGAGGCAATGCGCGTGTGTCTGACCAAAACCCGGAAGCAAAATATCAGGCGCTGGAAAAATATTGCCGCGACTTAACCGCGCTGGCACGCGCCGAAAAAATTGACCCTGTAATAGGGCGCGATGAAGAAATTCGCCGTGTTATGCAGGTGCTGTCCAGACGCACAAAAAACAATCCGGTTTTAATTGGCGAACCTGGCGTTGGCAAAACGGCAATTGCCGAAGGGCTTGCGCGGCGCATTGTATCGGGCGATGTGCCTGAAGGGCTTAAAGGCAAAAAATTGCTTGCCCTTGACCTTGGCGCGCTTGTCGCCGGCGCAAAGTTTCGCGGAGAGTTTGAAGAGCGTCTTAAAGCGGTAATTTCCGAAACACAGGCTTCCGGCGGTGAAATTATACTTTTTATTGATGAACTTCATACGCTTATCGGCGCAGGCGCGGCGGAAGGCGCTACAGACGCGGCAAATCTTATAAAGCCGGCGCTGGCACGCGGAGAGCTTCGCTGCATAGGCGCGACTACGCTGGACGAATACAGAAAATACATCGAAAAAGACGCGGCGCTTGAACGCCGGTTTCAGCAGGTTTATACGGCGGAGCCTTCCGTTGAAGATACCATCGCCATTTTACGCGGGCTTAAAGAGCGTTACGAAGTACACCACGGAGTGCGAATAAAAGATGAGGCGCTTGTCGCGGCCGCTTCGCTTTCTAACCGTTATATAACAAGCAGATTTTTGCCGGATAAAGCGATAGACCTTGTTGACGAGGCTGCAAGCCGTCTAAAAATGGAGCTGGACAGCCGCCCTACAGAACTTGATAAACTTGAACGCCGGCTTTTACAGCTCTCCATCGAAAAACAGGCGCTTGACGGCGATATAAAATACAGTTCAGGTGACGGCGGGGCTGCGTCAAAAGAAAGGCTTGCCAAATTAGAAAAAGAAATTGCGGAGTTAAGCGCCGCCCGCGATGCAATGGCAGCCCGCTGGCAAAATGAAAAAGCCGAAATCGCTCAAATTCGCGCGTTAAAACAAAAAATTGAGGAGTTAAATATCGAACAGGGGCGCTATGAACGCGAAGGCGACCTTTCCAAAGCGGCGGAGCTGCGTTATGGCAGAATACCGGAAGCGCAAAAGAAGCTTGATGAGCTTACCGGTAAAAGGCCGCAGCTCTCCAAACAGAGGGAGGCTGCAGAAAAAGAGCCGGGCGCGGCAGAGGGGAAGGCGTCTGGAAGGCAGCAGGAAAATTTGCTGCGGGAAGAAGTTAGCGAGGACGATATAGCGCTTGTCGTCTCTTCGTGGACGGGGATTCCTGTGGCCAAAATGCTAAGCGGAGAGCTGCAGAAGTACCTTGAACTGGAAAAAGCGCTGGAAAAGCGCGTGGTAGGGCAGCCGGCAGCGGTTCAGGCGGTGGCGGATGCGATAAGGCGTAACAAGGCGGGGCTTTCCGACAATATGCGGCCATTGGGTTCATTTTTGTTTTTGGGGCCGACCGGCGTTGGCAAGACAGAACTGGCAAAGACTCTGGCGGATTTTCTTTTTAATGACGAAAAGTCGCTTACGCGAATTGATATGAGCGAATATGGCGAAAAACATTCGGTAAGCCGCCTTATAGGCGCGCCTCCAGGCTATGTCGGCTATGAACAGGGCGGGCAGCTTACCGAGGCAGTGCGGCACAGGCCATACAGCGTGCTTCTTTTTGACGAGGTGGAGAAGGCTCACAGCGAAGTTTTTAATGTTTTTTTGCAAATACTGGACGATGGCAGGCTTACCGACGGACAGGGGCGCGTCGTAGATTTTAAAAACACAATAATTATACTTACCAGTAACCTTGGAAGCGATATTATACTGGAAAAAAACGATGAAAATGAAATCCGGCAGTCGATAAACGAGTTGCTGCGCCAGTATTTTAGGCCGGAATTTATTAACCGTGTTGACGAAACCATAATTTTTAACAGGCTTGGTAAAGACGAAATAAATAAAATTGCGCTTATTCAAATCGAACGGCTAAAAAAACGGCTCTCTGAACGTAAAATTATGTTAAACACAGACGATTCGGCATTGACATTGCTGGGGAAACTTGGTTTTGACCCCGTGTTTGGCGCACGGCCTCTTAAACGGACAATTCAAAATGAGCTTGAGAATCCGCTTGCAAAGGCGATTATTGCCGGCACAATACGCGAAGGCGCAACGGTAAACGCCTTTGCTGACGGAAGTAAAATCAAATTCAGCACGGTTTGAATTATATATCAAATTGTTGTAAGCTTAAAAAATGGAAAATTGTATTCGTAAAACAAAAATTGTATGCACTATGGGCCCTGCTTGCGATAGCGATGATGTACTCGAAGGCATCATAAAAGCAGGGATGAATGTCGCCCGTTTTAATTTTTCGCATGGCAGCCATGATGAACATAAAGTTCGTATGGACAGAGTGCGCCGCATCTCTTCAAAGTTGAATATTCCGGTTGCGCTTCTGCTTGACACAAAAGGCCCGGAAATACGGACAGGGCTTGTTGAAGATGGCAGCCCGGTAAGTTTTAACAAAGATGATGAGGTGCTTGTTGGCTGCAACGGAGAGGTAACACGCGCCGCTTCCGGTAAAAAAGCCGGCGCGCTGTCGATTAACTGGAAGGACGCTCTTTTAAAGATTACCGCCGGCACGCGAATCCTTATAGCGGACGGTCTTTTTGAACTTCTTGTACTTGAAAAAACTCCGCAAGCGCTAAGATGCAAGGCCATGAACAGCGCCAAAATAGGCAGCCGCAAGAATGTAAACCTGATTGGCGTTCATGCCGGGCTTCCCATTCTGGCCGAACAGGATAAACTCGATATTGAATTTGGCGTTAAAGAAGATGTCGATTTTGTTGCGGCAAGTTTTTTGAGTTTTCCGCATGAAGTAAGCGAAATTCGCGCGTTTTTGCGCAAATGCGGCTCCAATGCTAATATTATAGCCAAAATTGAGAATGAAGAAGGGTTAAATAATATTGATAAAATTGCCGCTTTGGCGGATGGAATTATGGTGGCGCGCGGAGACCTTGCCGTTCAAATTCCAGATGAACAAATTCCGCTGGCGCAAAAACGGATTGTGGAAGCGTCGCGCCGGCAATGCAAACCGGTTATTATCGCTACACAAATGCTTGATTCAATGATAGTGAACCCGCGCCCTACCCGCGCCGAGCTTACGGATGTTGCAAACGCCATTTTTGACGGCGCGGACGCGGTAATGCTTTCCGGCGAAACCGCGCAGGGCGCGTATCCTGTGGAGGCTGCCACGGCATTGGTAAAAATAGCCTGCTCTGTAGAAGGCTCTCCGGAATACAAAGCGCTTGAACGCACGCGCCAGAGTAATGCCATGACTTTGTATAACGAAGATGAAAGCTCCTTTGCCACACACGCAACAAAACTTGCAATATCGGTCTCCCGCTCCGCATGGGAAACCGCGCTTGCCGTTGACGCAAAAGTAATACTAACCCCTACAATTTCCGGAAATACAGCGCGGCTTATATCGCACTACCGGCCGGAGCAGCCGGTTTTGGCGGTTACGCCAAACATTCGTACAATGCGTTCAATGCTGCTGCTTTGGGGGGTTGTTCCGGCGCTTACAAAAGAAGCGGAACACTCTGACCAAATGATTCAAAATGCGTTAAAGATTGCCTCCGAAACAAAAATGGCGTCTATATCAGATTGTCTGGTTCTTGCCGCCGGTCTGCCGCTGGGCAGTCCGCTGCCGCTTAACACGATACGCGTTCTTATTATGGGCAATGTTCTTGCAAGAAGCGCGTCCGGCGGCTTTGCCAACAAAACCTTGCACAGGGCGACAGGACGGGTGGTTTGGGCAGATTCAGCGCCGGCTGCGCGTGAACTTATAAAATACTCAGGCGGCGACATACTCGTCTGCCCTTCGTTAAATGCCGACTATATACCGATTATCCGCATAGTGCGCGGCGTTATTTGCGAAGGCGTTTCAATGTTAAGCGCGGAAGAACTTAAAATGATAAATCCAAACTTGGTTTGGCTTTTGTCTGTGCATAATGTTTCGCGCAAACTTGAATCCGGTATTTCCATAACCATAGACGGCAAGGCCTTATTGGTTTACGAAGGCACTGTTTAGAGTTTTTGCGCAGGCAGTCAATTTGCCGTTAAAACTGCGTTTTGTGTGTTTGCCGGTATTTTAACGCGGAGAAGAAGCCGCGCGGGGCATTGCAAATATGCATAGCTTGTATGTAAAATGAATAAATATGAATAAAGCAAAGCTTAAGCAGGCGCTTTGCGCGATTACCGGTGGCATTATTGTCATTGCTGGAATTTCCGGCGTTGTTTACTGGTCGCAGGACAAAGAGCGGCGTGAGCTTGCGCGGCGCATTTCTGAATTTGGGCCGCGAAAAGGCGTTCCGCGCACGATAGACGATTTAAAACGCGCAATAGCCGCATACGAAGATCTTCAGGAACAGCACGTGCGCGATGCCTCTCAAACAGGCACCTACTGGAAAATACTGGCGACACGCTTTAGCGATAAAAAAATGTTTTTGGAGGCGGTTAAAGCGCTGGAAAAGGCAATTTATTATAATCCGGCAGACGAAACGCTTCATTATCTTTTAGGTTTAAATGCCTCTTATGCGGCAAAATCGCTTTACGCATCCGGTAATGGTGAAGTTGAACGCTATTTTAATATGGCCGAAGAAGCTTATCTTAGAGCGATAGAGCTTGAGCCAACTTACACTCAGGCGCGTTATGCGCTTGCCGTGTTATATGTTTTTGAATTGAACAAGCCTGAATCTGCCGTGCCGCAGCTGCTGGAATACATGGAGGGGCGTTCCGGCGACTCTGACGCCATGTTTATTCTGGCGCGGGCGTTTTATATGAGCGGGCAATTTCAGCAGGCTATAGACTGGTATACCCGCGCAATACCTCTTACAAAAGATGAACAAAAACGCCGTGAAGCTGAACAAAATCTTAAATTTATAAGGGATAATCTATAAATGAACCGTGTTTTGCGGTCAACTTGCAAATTATTGGCCGGAACAGCCGGTTTTGTGCTTTTGGCCGCCGGCGGTATATTTGGGGCGTTTATGTATTTTAATTCGCCTCCTTCCGGCAAACTGCGAAATACAGAAAACGCAAAACTGCTTGACGCAAATGACGCGCATTTTTTGGTGCGCGAAGGCGAAAGCGCAACTTCTGTGGGCGGGCATTTAAAAGAGGCCGGCTTTATTAAAAGCCTTTTTGCCTGGCAGCTACTATGTCATTTTAGACCGGCGTATTTGCAGGCGGGAATGTATAAACTTGATTCAAAAACAAATCTTATTGAACTGTACGAGTTTTTTACCGAAGGCAGGCAGATTTTAATTCCGGTTACTGTACCGGAAGGTTCAACGTTAAAACGCACCGCCCGTATACTGGAGGAAGCTTTAATTTGCAGTTCGGAAGAATTTTTATCGGCGGCTTCCAGCGCCGCCATACTGCGGGAATACAATGTGCCTGCTTCAAATATGGAGGGCTATCTTTATCCGGACACGTATCATTGGACGCCAAACTATCCGGCGAGTTCTGTTGTGCGAACAATGGCCGCTACTTTTTACAAAAAGCTTGGAGATTTAGGCATAAATACAAATACGATGAGTGCAGGCGATATTTATTCCAAAGTAATTTTAGCTTCAATAGTTGAACGCGAGTATCGAATAGCGGACGAAGCGCCGGTTATGGCGGGGGTGTTTTTACGGCGGCTTAAAACCGGAATGAGGCTTGAATCCTGCGCTACGGTTGTCTATGTTTTAACAGAAATTGACGGCAAGGAGCATCCAAAAACGCTGTTTTACAGCGATTTGGAAGAAGAAAGCCCTTATAACACATATATTCACAAAGGGCTCCCGCCAGGGCCAATCTCGTCGCCTGGAGAGGTGGCGCTTCGCGCGGCATTTTTTCCTGCGGAAACAGATTATCTTTTTTTTCGCATTGTTGACCCAAAGGCAGGGCGGCATTATTTTTCAAAAAGCTTTGATGACCATATAAAAGCCGGTTCTTTTATTGTAAAATAAACCGGAGCTGCACGGCTTTAAGCTGTTTTACGAACGCAAATATTAAACATTAATTCTTTTGCCGCGCCGGAATCCATACTTTGGTCCTGTCTTATTATAATATGCGTCCACTGGTAAGCGTTGTTAATATCATGCGCGGAATCGCGGTATGGGGCGCATACACGTTCTATTTTGACGTCGAATTTTTCGTTGCAGCTAAAGTTTATTACAAGCTCGTTATGCAAATCTTCAAAGTCTATAGCATCGATATTATACGCTTCTCCGTTATCCGGCGAAACTGATTGTTTTTCGTTGTTTTCTAAAGAAGGATTCCAGTTTTTATAACTAAAAATACGCAAATATTCAGAAGCATCGCTAAAAAAAGAAAGGTTAAGCGTTAAAAAATGTTTAAAATCGAGTTTAGTTCCGCCTGTATTGGTAATAAGGTATTTTATCATAAAACTTTTTTTGGAAAGCTTGTATTGTTTTAAAAATTTTAACGCTCCAAAGGGCCCCTCTTTGGCTTTAAGTTCAAACGAGGCGGATTTTTGAACTCTGTCCATATCTACCTGTTGCCAAAGTTCAAGGCCTGGAACACGGCATGGTTCTTTTGAAGAATCGTCCGGCCATGCGCTGTCCGGAGCGGCGATTGTATCAAAAAAGCTGGCTTCGTTTTCGAATACGGGCGAGCCTGGCAGTGTTAAAGTGCATTGATAGTTCCAGCATGCAGGCAGATAGTCCAATTCAAACAGCGCTGCGCCGCATCTGCGTACAATGCCGTTTAATTTTTCGCTTTGAAAAGAATATTCTAAAATGCCGTCAAAGTTTATATCCAGCGCTACAAGCGAAGCCTGCCAAACCGGATTGTTCCGCGCCATGCGTTCTGCCTGCAATAATGCGTTCCAGGCCGCATTGCGCAAGGAAACATTATAAATACCCGGAATTTTGCCTTCAATATCATCGTAACAAAACAGGGAATAGTCCTGCGCCTTTAGTAGCTCTTCTTTAATGCTTTCCCGTTTTTCTTTATCGTTTTTGATATTGGTTATCATTGATTTTATTTTAAACATTTTGCTGTAAACGTAGGTTGATTCAGGGTGTTCGATAAGGCAATTTTTCCACATGGAATCTGAAAAATAAACCCGTGCCAAACGCTCGCTTTCGCGCATTTCGGCGCCTGGCAAAGAAAATTTAATTTTATCTTCGTATTGTTTTAAAGTTTCAAAAAAGTTTTTTAACCAGTCGGGAGTTTCGTTGCAAAAATCCGGAAAAATAACGCGGACAAAAGGAGAACTCTTTTTTTCTTCGATTAATTTATCCAGCACGTATTGTATGCCGCGCAAATGGATGGGTTCATTTAAACTTGAAAAAACCGGAAAAACAGTAAGCGACTTGGATTTTTCTTCGCAGACGCAGGGTAAATTGTAGTCCTGCGCTTTTAATCCGGCGCGGACAAACCTTGCTTCGTTTACAAAACTATAGGTTAAACCGGCGCGGCATATTGAATTTACAATGCTTTGCTCCCAAACCAAATCCGGTATCCAGCAGCCATTTATACGTTTGTTAAATTTTTTGCGTATGTATGTTGTCAGCATTTCTATCTGGTCAATTCTGTCTGGCGCTTGCAGCAATGGCAGCGCGGGTTCGTAAAAGCCGCCGCCTATAAATTCGATTTGCTTTCGTTTAATTAAATCTTTTAGCAGCATAAAAAACTCACCGTAGCTGTCTTCTATGCGTTCAAGCAAAACACCGGAAAAATGAATTGTTAAAGGGAACTGGGGGTAATCATATAAAATTTGAAAAAAAGGTTTTATTTGTTCATTATAAACTTTTTTAAATACTTTTTCCGGCGCTTTAAGCGAAAGATGGTGATTAAACCCAATAATTACGGATTGTTTCGATTCCATACTACAGCAAATACATTATGGCTGCGGCGCTAAGCGCAAGGGCAAGAATTCCCATAGCAATAAGCATAAGGGGAAAACCGCGAATTAAAGAAGTTACTT
>JAIRPU010000017.1 GCA_031256815.1 Spirochaetaceae bacterium | reverse complement strand
CGGTCAAGCAAATATCCGGCCACGTCGTTCGGACGGATCACGTCGTCCGTCAGCAGGCACAACGGCGCGCCCCTGCCCACGGCGGCATTGAGCGGAGCGAAATTGCTCCTCCCGTGCAGGGAAAAACAAAGCACATTGTGCCAGGGCAGACCGAGGCGGGCGCAGGCCAGTTGCAGGCTGCTCACCGCCGGAATGACATGCACGGCATCCGGGCCCATGCGCCGCGCCAGACTGGCGCCTATGCCGAAAAACAGGGGATCTCCGTCCGCAAGCACCAGCACGCGCAGACCGGCGGCGCGGGCTCCGGCTATGTTTCGCCAGACCGCCTCCCAGGGAGCGGCGAGCGGCAAAAATTCCCGTCTGACGCCGGTTTCGCCTTTTTCAAGACTTTCATCGCCCGGGGAAACGCTTTCCCGAAGGGGCGCGTCCGGGCTTATTTTCGGAACAAGGCTCTCCAGCAGGTCGCGTCCGGCGCATATCAACTCCGCCTTGTCCAGCAGCCGCCGCAAGGTGGGCTGCATCTCGGCGGCCGACATGCAGCCGCTCTCAACGCCGGCGACCACAACAGGAACTGACGGGATATCCTCTTTCCGGCCGGAGGTCGGGTCGGACACGTCAATCGAACCGGACTCCCCGGCCTCGGCCTGTCCGGAGACCTGTCGCCGGGCCGCCGGCTCGAAAACCAGCAGAGAATGCAGCATTTCCGACATGGGCGGCCAAGCGGCCCCTCCGCTTTCTCCGGACCGCTGCCGCCCATCCTCCCGCTTTCTCCCGGGCTTTATGCCCGGCAAAAGAGCTTGTTGCTTCAGGCCGCGCATAAAAACCTGCCGTCCGGATGAAAAAGGTTGAGCCGCACCGCGCGCCCGGCGAAACAGGACGCCCGCTCCGCGGCCTTCCCGGCTACCTGCCGCAAAACGCTCTCTCCGCGGGCATCGGCCAGAAGGAACTCCAGAGCACGGGCGGCAACGACGCAACGACGCACCGCGCCGCCGCAAGCCGCGCCCGCCGCAAGCTGCATTGCGCTTGCGGGGTCTACCGCGCTTAATCGCGTGAAAAATGTTTGTGTTTTTTTAAATCGCGTAAGGCTTTTCGCGCCGCTTCGGCCAGCCGGAACAGGCTGTAAACAAATGGCCGCAAGGGATAATCCCACGAGCCTGAGCGAATTACAAATCTTCCGCCAAAACCGGTTTTAAAACGCCAAAGCCCGTGCATCGGATGCGTGGGGTCATCACCCGGCGGAATACCGAACATATCATATTCAGAACAACCAAGCGCTTTTGCATCCCGAATAGCCTGCCATTGCAGCGCATAAGCGGCCATTAGATTGCGTTTTTGGTTTGAAGAAGCGCCGTAAAGATAGGTTGCCGTCCCATTAAAAAAAATTACAATTATTGCCGCAAGCGGCTCGTTTTCATGCTCCGCAATATACAACCCCAGTTTATCTCCGCCCAGTTCAAATAGCTTTTTGTAATACGCTTCGCTATGAAGCGCAATTCCGTCTCTGGCGCAGGTTTGCCGGAAAAGCGCGTAAAACACAGGCAGCCCCGCCGCGTCCGGGCGTTTTACGGTAACGTTTTTTAATCCAAGACGGATGTTATAACGGGTTTTACTCTTCATTTGCGCTAAAATTTCATCTTCCGCAGGGGTTAAATTTATTACTACAGTGCATGGCGGCTGAATGTCCGCAGGCGCTTTTATAAAGTTTTTTATATGGGGGGGGAAGTCTCCCCCCTCGCTGCAGCCGCTTTCGCGGCTTTCGCTGCCCCCCTCTCCTAAGGGAGACCCCTTAAAAACCCCGCCTTCTTCCCATGGCGGGTCAAAGCGGATAAATGCTGTTGAACGCGGAAGCCGTTTTTTTAACGCAGCCGCAATGCGTTCAAGCGCGCAAAAACGTTCTTCCCGCGGCATTTCCGGCAGCAGCGGCCCCCAGGGTATATAGGCAAGCGTTACTCCTCTTATAATCTTTTTTTGCAAAACAAGCAGAGGGCAGCAAACGTCAATTTCGTTATCCGCCTCAATAAAAACAGCTTTCCAGCCAAAAGCGCTTTTGAAGCTGCCCCAAAAACTGCTTTGCAAAAAATTCAGGCGATTATCAAAGTTCAACTTTTTTCTCTACAACGCGCGAAGAATCGCTTCCGCTGCGGCTTTGCCGTCCGCCATGGCTCTTACCACAAGGCTTGCGCCATTGCGCGAATCGCCGGCCGCCCAAACTTTGGGGTTTGACGTATGAAAACTTCCTTTTGTGCGGATATTACCGCGTTCGTCGGTTTCAAGCCCAAGTTCAGAAACAAGCCCTTCCTGCACAACATGAACAAATCCCATGGCCAAAAGCACAAGTTCTGCCTTTATGTCAAATTCGGAACCTTTAACCTCTTTCATTGAAGGGCGGCCCTGAACATTTTCCCATTCAACTTTGCAAAGTTTAACATTTTTTACAGCCCCGTCTTCGCCTTCAAAACATTTTGTATTAACCGACCAGAGTCTTTCGCAGCCTTCCTGGTGCGAGCTTGTCGTTTTAAAAAGCATTGGCCAAAGCGGCCATGGCTGATTCTCCGGCCTGTGTTCCGGCGGTTTTGGCATAAGCTCAATCTGCGAAACTTTTACCGCACCCTGCCTGTTGGCCGTGCCAACGCAATCGGCGCCGGTATCGCCGCCGCCAATTACAAGCACATTTCTGCCGTATGCGGTAGCCGGCTCAATAATATTTTTTTCGCCGGCAAGCGTCCGGTTTTGCAAGGACAAAAAGTCCAGTGCCTGAACAATGCCGGAAAGTTCCCGGCCGGGCGCTTTTATATCACGCGGCTCTCTGGCTCCTATCGTAACAAGAACAAGGTCGTATTCAGCTTCAAGCTTTTTTGCCGGAATCCGCTGCGCTCCGCCTTTTGTGCCAAACGCAAAACGCCCGTCTCCAACGCATACGCCGCATTTAAAGTTTACACCTTCCGCTTCCATTATTCCGGTGCGCCGGTCTATAAAGGTTTTGTCAAGTTTAAAGTTTGGAATCCCATAGCGCAGATAGCCGCCGGCCTGCGCGTCCGCCTCGTAAACTGTAACTTCAAACCCGTATCTGTTAAGGTAGTATGCCGCCGAAAGCCCCGCCGGCCCGCCGCCAATCACGGCAACGCGCTTGCCGTTACGTTTTTTTGGCGGGCATGGCTTAACAAGCCCATCCGCAAACGCCTTTTCTATAACTGCAAGCTCGTTTTGCCGGCAGGTTACCGGTTCGTCATTCGCGCCTAAAACACACGAAGCTTCGCACAAGGCAGGGCAGACTCGTCCTGTAAATTCAGGAAATGGCGTGGTTTCCTGTAAAATCACCCATGCGCCTGTCCAATCGCCCCTGTAAAGCCTGTCCTGAAATTCAGGCATAATGTTACCAACAGGGCAGGCCCAATGGCAAAACGGTACGCCGCAATCCATACAACGGCTTGCCTGCGCCCGGCGTTCTTCATCGCTAAGCTGCTGTTCAACTTCACTGTAATCGTTTAAACGTTCCTCTACAGCACGGTAACCGGAAACTTTTCGTCTTACTTTTAAAAAACCGCGCGGGTCGCCCATTAAAATCTCCTGCAAATATAAATCTTAAACAAACAAAACGCCCGCGTTCAATTTTACCTGCCGCAGACAGCGCACTATAGAGTATCAAAAAATAAAATCCGTTTGTAGTGCGCTGCCGGCAGTCTCTTTCCGGCAATTTCCGGCAGTTCCGGTAATTTCCGGTAATTAACCTATCGCTTCGTTGCCTGTTTCGCCGGTGCGTATCCTTATGCACTGTTCAATGGGCAGCACAAATATTTTGCCGTCTCCAATTTCACCGGAACGCGCCCCTTTTATTATTGCGTCTATGGTCGCCTGGACAAAACTTTCGTTTACGGCAATTTCTACACGCACTTTTTTTAATAAATTTACTTCAACTTCTATTCCGCGGTAATGCTCCATATAACCGCCCTGCTGCCCGCAGCCAAGCGCGTTGGTTACAGAGATTTTTTTTACATCCGCTTTGTATAGTTCCTGCTTTACGTCATTTAACGCATGAGGCTGAATATATGCTATAATTAGTTTCATAAATAAACTCCATTACTAAACATTGCTGAATATTTGAAAACTGGGATAAGCTTCCGCTTTGTGTTCGGTTATATCAAGCCCCATAAGTTCTTCTTTTTGCGAAACACGAAGCCCTGTAAGCGCTTTTATACCCAAAAACAAAAGCAGACTTGTTGCAACAGTCCAGCCGCCAACCGCGGCTACTCCAAGCGCCTGTTTGCCAAGCTGCGCTATTCCGCCGCCGTGCAGCAATCCGATAATGCCGTCATCCGGCGCGTTTGCCCAAATACCCACGGCAAGCGTTCCCCAAATGCCGCAAACCAGATGCACAGACGAGGCTCCCACAGGGTCGTCTATATGCAGTGTTTTATCTATAAACTCAACGCTAAACACAACAAGAGAGCCTCCAATCAGCCCTATCGCTATTGCCGCGCCCGGCGAAACCACCGCGCATGAGGCCGTTATTGAAACCAGTCCGGCAAGAACCCCGTTCAAAGTCATGGAACAGTCCGGTTTTTTAAACATTATCCACGATAAAAACATCGCGGCAATCGCGCCGGCAGCGGCGGCAAGACAGGTTGTAACGCAAATACGCGAAATCGTAAGGCCGCTCCAAATTCCGCCCTCTCCTGCTGTGGCGATGCCGGTAGAAGCGCCGTTAAATCCAAACCAGCCAAAGAAGAGCAAAAACACGCCAAGACAGGCAAATGGAATGTTATGGCCTGGAAACGCTTTAACCGATATTTTACCGTTTTGCCCTTTAACGTATTTGCCAATTCGCGGGCCAAGTACCGAAGCGCCGATAATTGCCGCCCAGCCGCCAACTGAATGTACCGCCGTAGAGCCGGCAAAGTCATGAAAGCCCATTTCGGCAAGCCAGCCGCCCCCCCAAATCCAATGGCCTTGAATCGGGTAAATTACCGCCGAAATTACTACTGAGTATAGCAGATACGAGCTAAACTTTGTGCGTTCCGCCATAGCGCCGGAGACAATGGTCGCCGCTGTAGCGGCAAACACAACCTGAAAGAACCAGCTCTTGTAAAACGTTCCTGTTTCTTCAGTTATTTCCATGGGGCCGTTAAAGAATTCACTTGTACCAAAAATTCCGGAAAAATCCCTGCCATACATCAAACCCCAGCCTATGGCCCAGTAAGCTATGGCGCCAAAACAAAAGTCCATTACGTTTTTCATCGTAATGTTTACGCCGTTTTTTGCGCGGGTAAGCCCCGTTTCAACAAGCGCAAAACCCGCCTGCATAATAAACACGAGAATTGCCCCAAGAAAAAGCCAGATTATATCCAGCGAAAAAGCAAGCGACTTTATCTCCGCGCCGTCTTGTGCAAAAACGCCAAAAGTTACCGCGGCGAACATTACCGCCATAAAAGTTACCTTTTTGTTCACTTTAATCCTCCAAAAAAAGTTTCTGTATATCTGGATAAACTACAGCAAAAAGTATGCCAAACTTTAACGCGGCGGCAGATTTTATTGTTTTACAGGCCGCCGCGAACTGGAGATGTGCCGCCGCAGGCGGCCCGCGTCCACCGCCGGCGGCGGACTTCGCCAGCCGCCTCTGGCGGCCGCAGGCAGCCGCGCTTTGCGCGGCTTTATCGCCGGTCGCCTGCAAAAGCGTATTACGCTTTTGCAGGCCTGTGTTAAGGCGGCCGCGGCTGCGCAACGCGGACGCGGCGGATATGAGGGGTTGTCCATCGAAACCGCGTTGCGTTTTCGCCTGCTTCCGGTGGCGACTGCAGTGGCGGCCGCGCTGTTTTGCATGGCGTTGCCTTTTTGCCGGCCGCCAGTCTGCGCCACTGCGCAGACTGGCGGCAACACGGCCGCGCACAGCCGCGCCTTCTCGCAGGCGGCGGTATGCTTTGCGTGCAAAGCATACCGCCGCTCTCACCTAACGCCGCCACTGCCGGCCCGGAGCGGCGGACTTCGCAGTCCGCCGCTCCCTCCACGCCGCCCGCGCAAGCGATTGAAGCGGAATTTGCAAGCGAAGCGAAGCAAATTGGAGCGGAAAGCGCGTTTTTTGCCGGTTGGAATTAGGATTGAAATTAGTAAGAGAATAAAAATCTTATTGATTTTTATTCTCTTTACGCCCTGCGCCGCTTCGCGGCGCGGGGCGCGAGATATGCCGCGTGAAAGCGCAACGCGCTTTCACGCGATGGCGCGGTGTGCCGCGAAGCGGATTGTGGGGCGCACGGCTGGCAAAAATGCGCCCAAAACATAAAAAATATATATCGTGTCGTAGTCGCGCCTCCGCCGGACTTCGCCGCAGACGGACTTCGCCGGACTTCGCCGCAGGCAGCCGCGCTTTGCGCGGCTCACCGGCCGCCAGTCTGCGCGTCTGCGCAGGCAGGCGGCAACACCGGCGGCGGCCGGTGGACGGCCGCGCCGCTTCATCTATTGCAGGGCAATTACGCCATAATTCTGACACAATTTCAGATTATGCTATACTCAATCTAATACTTTATGGAGAACTATATGCAAACCGAAACATTAAAAGTTGGCGGCATGACCTGCGCCGCCTGCGCCGCGCGGGTTGAAAAGGCTGTAAAAAAACTGGAAGGCATTGAAAGCGCCAGCGTAAACTTTGCAACAGAAAAGGCCACAGTGGTCTACAATCCTGCGCAGGCGCGCATATCAGCCATAAAGGACGCGATTAAAAACGCCGGTTATAAAGTGCTGGACACTTCAAAAGCAGGCGCAATTGACGAAGATAAGCTGCGCAAAGAAAAAGAAATAAAAACCCTTAAAATAAAATTTATAGTTGCAATCTCCTTTGCCGCGCCGCTGCTCTATATTGCAATGGTTCCAATGATTAAATGGTTCTCACTTCCATTCCCAAAGGCGCTGGCCCCCATGAACTTTCCGCTTGTTTACGCGCTTGTGGAGTTGCTGCTGGTTATCCCTGTTATTATTGCGGGCAACAGATTTTATAGCGCGGGCTTTAAAAATCTGCTGCATCGAAGCCCGAATATGGACAGCCTTATAGCCCTGGGCACTACATCGGCAGTGCTTTACAGCGTGTACAACATTTTCGAAATAGCAAATGGCAACTTTAGCGCCGTTGACTCACTCTACTTTGAAACCGCGGGAATGATTATCGCGCTCATACTGCTTGGAAAAACCCTTGAATCCATATCAAAAGGGCGCACCAGCGATGCAATAAAAAAACTCATGGGGCTGACCCCAAAAACCGCGTTAATTGTGCTAAAAGACGCGGCGGGCAATACAATCGAAAAAGAGATTCTTATTGAAGAGGTAATTCCAGGCGATATAATAGTCGTCCGGCCGGGCGCTAAAATTCCTGTTGACGGCGTTGTTATCGAAGGCGAAACGGCAATCGACGAATCGATGCTAACAGGCGAGAGTATGCCGGTGGATAAAAAAGCGGGCGACAAAGTTTTTGGCGCAACAATAAACGCCAATGGCCTAATTCATTTTAGGGCGGAAAAAGTTGGAAGCGATACGGCGCTTGCGCAAATTATCAAACTGGTAGAGGACGCGCAGGGCAGTAAAGCGCCGATAGCGCAAATGGCCGATACCGTCTCCGGCTATTTTGTGCCGGTTGTCTGCGCCATTGCCCTTGCCGCCGGCATCGCGTGGTATACGGCGGCTCAGGCGGGTATTGTAAGTCTGCCTGCTGGAAAGTCAACGCTGGAGTTCGCCCTTACAATTTTTATTTCTGTGCTGGTAATTGCCTGCCCCTGCGCTTTGGGTCTGGCCACACCCACGGCGATTATGGTGGGCACAGGCAAGGGCGCGGAGAATGGCATTTTGATTAAAGGCGGCGAGGCTCTGGAAACCGCGCACAAAATTAACACCATAGTATTTGACAAAACCGGCACAATAACCGAAGGCAAACCGCAGGTTACAGATGTTGTGGTTAATGAGGGGGGAAGTCTCCCCCCCGGCTCCAGCCCCGAAGCGGGTCTTCCGCCCCCCCCCTCTGCGGGGGACACCCCCGCAACGCCCCCGGATTATCTGCTGCAAATGGCGGCCTCCGCCGAAAAAGGCAGCGAACATCCATTGGGGCAGGCGATTGTGCAGGGCGCGCAAAAAAAAGGGCTTGAAATTTTTGCAGCAGAAAGTTTTAAGGCCATTACCGGACTGGGTATTGAAGCCCTTATTAAGGGCGTTAAGGTTCTTGCTGGAAATAAAAAACTCATGGACGAACGGGGCATCTCTCTTTCATGCCTTGAAGCGGAAAGCGACCGCATTGCCGGCGAAGGCAAAACGCCGATGTATATTGCGTTGGACGGAAGATTAGCGGGCATTGTGGCGGTTGCGGACGTGCTTAAAAAATCGAGCAAAGCGGCGATTGAGAGGCTCCACAGCATGGGTATAGAAGTTGTCATGATAACCGGAGACAACAAAAAAACCGCCGCCGCAATCGCCAAACAGGTTGGGATTGACCGCGTGTTGTCGGAAGTGCTGCCCCAGGACAAGGCGGCGGAGGTAAAAAAATTACAGGAAGATATTCGGGATACTTTTAGTCCGGCTTTTCAGAACGGAAAAGCAAAGAAACAAAGCGCCTCTACCGTAGCTTTTGTCGGCGATGGCATAAATGACGCTCCGGCATTGGCGCAGGCGGATATAGGCATTGCCATAGGCAGCGGTACTGATGTGGCAATAGAAAGCGCGGATATTGTCCTTATGCGTTCGGATTTAATGGATGTTCCTTCGGCAATAAATTTGAGCAAGTCCACAATACGCAATATAAAACAAAATTTGTTTTGGGCTTTTGGCTATAATGTACTCGGTATTCCAATTGCCGCGGGCGCGCTCTACCTTTTTGGCGGCCCTCTCTTAAATCCAATTTTTGCCGCCGCCGCTATGAGCATGAGTTCCGTTTCGGTGCTTTCAAACGCTTTGCGTCTCAAAAGGTTTAAGGCAGCGCGGTAACCGGTAGGTGTACAAAAGTATACAAATATATCATTTTAGCATTACCTAATGATATAAATTTGACAGCTTGATATTATGTATAAACTCATTTATTTTAAATTGTATGGGATAATTATGAATGAAGAATACGCAAAACTTGATTTTAAAATACCTGTAGAATCACCAGATTATTTGGCTTGTTCTAATTTTGTAGTATGCCAGATTGAAGCCATAGTCAATGATTCAATTCAGTTGGGCAAGAATAAAATCATTATAAATACGAATCTAAAACGCGGTCTTCCTATGGAAAATATAAATAAGGTTGCAGGACCTTTTGTTGAAGCATGGGCATTTGAAATATTTAATGATATTCTTGAAGATGAAAATAACAAAATGGCTGCGTTACGCAAAACAGTATCACTGGATTAAGGATGGGATATGAAAATAGAAATCATTGAAGATGACGCTTTAAATTATTTGCAGAAAATAGCAACGGCTTCAATTGATGTAGTTATTGCCGACCCGCCGTATAACCTCGGTAAAGATTATGGTAATAATACCGATATGAGAACTTTTGATGAATATATGGAATTTTCGCGTAAATGGATAAAAGAGGCGTACCGGATTTTAAAAAAATCAGGCACTATATATATTTTTATGGGTGTCAGGTTTATTTCATATTTATATACTATATTGGAAAAAGAATATAATTTTATTTTCAACAGTTGGATAACATGGCACTATAC
>JAIRPU010000009.1 GCA_031256815.1 Spirochaetaceae bacterium | reverse complement strand
GTCTCTTTAATAGCCTGTTCGAGTTCCTTATGGGTCGATTTAATTGCCTGTTCGAGTTCCTTATGGGCTATTCCGATTTCGGCAATTATAGCCCATACATCGTCCAGCGTTACCTTTTTTGCTGTTTTAGTGGCGGCGGCTTTTGCAGTTTTTTTTGCCGTTTTTTTCGTTGTTGTGCCGCTCGCTTTGCGGCCTGTTTTCGCCGTGGGCATATCTCTTCCTCCGTTACTTATTTCAGTATAGCGGAAAATTCCGGCGCTGCCTATATCCGTGCCGCCGCGGGCAAAATAAGTTTTGCGCTGAACATTTACAGCGCTCTTGTTAAGCGGCGCGGCTTGTGATATAGTCATATTCAATTAATTTTTAAGGAAGTAGGCATGAGTTTATTTAATTTACCTTTGTTGTTAGCTACGACTGGCGGCGAAGGCGGAACCGGCGGTCCGGCTGGCAGCATACTAAGTTTTGCGCCATTTATTCTTATTATTGCGATTTTCTATTTTTTGATAATCCGTCCGCAGAACAGAAAACAAAAAGAGACGCAAAAAATGCTTGAAGCGCTTAAAAAGGGCGACAAAGTGGTTACAATCGGTGGAGTACACGGGACTATTTCGAGTGTAAAAGAAAAAACAATTGTTGTTAAAGTAGACGATAACACAAAAATCGAATTTCTTCGCAGCGCTATCTCAACTGTAACCGACTCGTCAAAATCCGAAGACAAGTCCGAAGAAAAATCCGAGGAGAAGAAGGCTGAATAATGAGTAAGCGCTATCGTTTTGTCATCGTTATAGTCGCAATCGCGCTTTGTTTTGTGTTTCTCTATCCGACTATTAAATGGTATTTTTGGACTAACCCGGACGATAAACAAAGCGCGTTGCAAACACGGCAGCAAATCCGCGATGATGCCAAACGCATTGCAGAATCAGATTACAAGCGGCTTTACGAAGCTGCTGCGGCCGGAGCTGCGCTTCCGGATGGTTTTGCTTATCTTTTAAAAGAGGCAAAAGACGCGCGTTCCATAAGAAATATGCCAAAACCGGCCGCATGGGATGCAAAGTCAACTCTTTTAAGTTTTGAAACTCCTCAAATTGTGCAGAATTGTATCGAGACAGCGGTGCGCAAGCGAATTTTGGCGTTAAAAGACCTGCAAAAAAACGCTGTTCAGCTTGGTCTTGACCTTTCAGGCGGGCTTTCGATTGTTTTGCAGGCAAATTTAGCAAGTTACGAAGCTAAAATCGGGCATACCTTAAACGATACTGAACGCGGAGAGGCGATGGAACAGGCGCTGGAGGTATTAAACAGCCGAATTGACCGCTTTGGTTTAACAGAACCTGTTATCCGAAGGCAGGGTTCAGACCAAATCTATGTTGAAATTCCTGGAACTGCCGACCCGGAGCGTATTAATTCTATTGTTATGGGTAAAGGCAGCCTTAATTTACGTTTGGTTGACGAAGAAGCAACAAAAAAATTCAATACTTACTATGCTTCAAATCCTTTAGGAACTTTTGATGAAGAAGGCAAACTCCGCGACCCCTCAATAGTCGGAGCGGATTGCGAAGTTCTGGGTGTTTTTGTAAAAGATGAATACGGGCTTGATATGTTCAGCCATTATCTTGCCGTTAAAAAAGAAATAGGTTTGGATGGCAACCATATAAAAAGCGCCAGCGTTTCAAAAGATAATTTTGATGGAACGCCTCATGTTGCCGTTGAGCTTGACAGCGAAGGCGGGGATATTTTTTGGAAGCTCACTTCATCTAACGTAGGTAAGCCGCTTGCCATTGTTCTGGACGACCGTATCCGTTCCGCGCCTGTTATTCGTGAAGGTATACGCAATAACATGAGCATATCCGGTTTTAACGCTGACGAAGCGAATAATCTTGCGCTAACGCTAAGGACAGCCGCGCTGCCTGTTGAACTTGAAGTTGTTCACCAGCAAAGCATAGGCGCGTCTCTTGGCAAAGATTATATCGCCATGGGATTAAAAGCGCTTATAGGAGGCCTTGGCGCGGTAATGGTATTTTTGCTGATATTTTACCGCGGAGCCGGCATAAACGCGATTATGGCGCAAGTGCTAAACATTTATATTATGTTCAGCGTGCTTTCGGCGTTTAATTTTACGCTTACCTTACCCAGCATTGCCGGTTTTATTCTTACGATAGGTATGGCGGTAGATGCCAACGTTATTATTTTTGAGCGCATGAAGGAAGAACTGCGTCTTGGCAAAACGCGAAAAGCGGTGGTAGAGGCAGGGTTCAACAAGGCTTTTTGGGCAATCATGGATTCAAATATTACTACATTTATAGCCGCGCTGTTTTTATCCCAGCTCGGTTCCGGCCCGATACAGGGTTTTGCCGTCAGTCTTGCAATAGGCGTATTCAGTTCCGTATTTACGGCGCTTTTTGTCTCCCGTCTTATTTTTGATTTTGGAACCGATTTGGGGGCAAAGAAATTTTCGTTGAGCTGGCGCCGTGTTAAACCGGCAGACACACGCTAAAAACAGGAGTTATTTGTGAAGCGAATTATTCGATTCTCTAAAATTTTTATTCCGGCGGCTCTGTTTTCGCTGATTTTGATTGCGGCCGGCATTACCGGCTATATTTATAATGGCGGTTTTAACCTTGGCGTCGATTTTCAGGCAGGGCTTTTACAGGAGTTGCAATTTGCGCCTAAAGCTTTTTCTATTACCTATTCCGGCAGTGGAAATGCCAGTGTTCAATATGACAAACAGGCGATTAGCATTGTAATTACCGGTTCCGGCAGTCCAAATGAGGTTTTTAACTTCAATTTTGATTCTTTTAAAACGCTTGGCGCATTAACCGAAGCTATGCAAACACAGGTTTCCGGCCTTGCCGCCGAACTTTCCGCCTCTAAAGAAATAAAAACAGAGTGGCTTGTTGAGAGCGCGGAGGGAACGCCGCAGCTTAGCGCTTCGCCCTATAGCTTTCATTACCTTGAACCGGGCAGCAGCGCTATAGAAATAAGCGAAGTTAGAGATGCGCTTACTGTAGTATACGGAAGCGCGGTAGCGGTTCAGGAGCTTGGCGAAAAATCCGAACGGCGTTTTATGATACGTCTTCAAGATGACGAAAAAAATAATGAAACAAACAAAATGCCATTAAAAGCCGCGCTGGAGGCAAAATTTGGAAAAGACAGCGTTGCAATAACCAGTTCTGATTATGTAGGCTCGCGTTTTTCCAGGCAGCTGCAGGAGCAGGCGTGGATTTTAATGACGCTAACCATGATTTTAATTTTAGTTTATGCGTCAATCCGCTTTAAGCCGCAGTTTGCTATAGGCGCGGTGCTTGCAATAGCGCACGATGCGTTTGTAATGGTTGCATTTATTGTGTGGACGCGCATGGAATTCAATACAACTACCATAGCGGCTATACTTACAATACTTGGATATTCTATAAACGATACGATTGTTGTTTTTGACCGTATACGCGAAACCAGAAAATTTAATCCTGACGATGATTTTAGAAATGTACTTGACCGTGCTTTGAGCGAGACTCTTGCGCGGACAATAATAACCACTTTTACAACCATGCTCGCTGTTTTTTCGCTTTACATTTTTACTTCCGGTTCAATGAAAGACTTTGCGCTTGCGTTGATTGTGGGTATGCTTTCCGGCGTATATTCAACAATTTTTGTGGCTTCAGGCTGGACTCTTTTCTGGGAAAGGCACATAAAAAGCAAGAATAAAAAAGCGCTGCCGGTGCAAACGGCTTCTTAAAACAAAACCGAAGCGGAACTTGTTCCAAGCCGTTCGCAGCCAAGCGCAAGGAAGTCTTCCATATCTTTGCGCGTTTTTATTCCGCCGGAAGCCTTAATTTTAACGCTGCCGCCTATGTGTTGTTTAAAAAGTTCGATGTCTTCACGTTCCGCTCCGCCGGTTCCAAAACCGGTGGAGGTTTTTATAAAATCTGCTTTTGCCTCTGTAACAATTTTGCAAAGCGCGATTTTTTCGTCCCTGTTTAGATAGCAGGTTTCTACAATTACTTTTAGAATTTTTTTGCCGCAAATTTCGCGCAAAGCGCTTATTTCGGCGCAGATATTATCAAAGTTTTTGTTTTTTAAATCGCAAAGATTTACAACCATATCTATTTCCGAAGCGCCATTTTCTATTGCCAAAGCCGCCTCGGCTTTTTTGATTGGAGCTGCGTTATATCCAAGAGGGAAGCCTATAACCGTGCAAATATTAAGAGCGGGGAACTGCTCCCCGGCTCTTTTAACATAACATGGCGGTATACAAACAGACGCCGTTTTATAACAAAGCGCCTCTTCGCAGAGCTTGTAAATATCTTCCCAGGCGCTAACAGCTTTTAGCGCCGTGTGGTCAATATGAGAAAGAATCTCCTGATTAGTCATAAATTCCTCCAACCGGAAGAATTTAAATTCCGGTTTTATTTTTCAAACTTTACAGCTTTCAATAACCAAGGATGTCATTTACTTTCCAAAAATCAAATTCGGGATGAAAAGCACCAAGTCCTTGAAGCACACGCACAGCACAATTACCGCAACTACGGCAACAATGAAGGGCAGCGTTTGTTTTGCCGTTTCCTCCGGTTTGCAGCCCATAATGGACGATGTTGTGTAAAGCGCAATGCCGACAGGCGGCGTCATAATGCCCATTGTGGTAACGGTCATCATTACAAGGCCGAACTGCACGGGGTCTACGCCGGCGGCGCGGGCGACGGGCAGCAGTAT
>JAIRPU010000100.1 GCA_031256815.1 Spirochaetaceae bacterium | reverse complement strand
GCGAAACCGTGCATTTTGGGAATGGCTGCATAGACGCGGCGTTTAGCGCGATAAACGATATAATAGGCAAAGATGTAAGCATGGATACTTTTGAACTCGGTTCTATTTCCGGCAGTTCGGACGCGCAGGGCGAAGCGATGGTAAAAATTGCCTATAACGGCAAGCACTGGAACGGGCGCGGTGTTTCTACAAACATTGTTGAATCGGCAATAAAAGCTTACATAGCGGCGATAAACGCTATGGAAGCGGAGCTAAATTGAAATACAAAGAATCGCTGCGGCTTCACGGCGGTTTTGCGGCTTCGCGGCCGTTTTGCGGCTCTGCGGCCGTTTTGCCGCGGCTTCGCTGTGGTTTCGCCGCGGTTTTTATATTCGCGCTTGGACTGTCCTTTGCCGAAGCGGAAGAGCCGCCAAACGCCGAACTTTCCGAGTATTACTACCGGTATTTTCCGCGCGTTTTGCGGGACGATGGTCTTGAAGCCGCCGAACGTTTTTTGCTCCGCGCCTCAGATTACGAAGCGGTTTTGTCGGATTTGTCTTTAGAACTTGCCCGTGTAGAAGACGAGCTTGGCCGTCCGCGGGCTCAGGTTATAGCGACGATAGAAAAAGCGATTTCGGCAAAACGCTGGCGGCGGCACAGCGAATCTGGAGCGCGGCTTTTAAAAGCGCGGCTTTTGAACGAACTTTGCGATTATTACGCCGCGCTTTACGAGCTTGAGCGTGTTGGCGAAAGCGCGGAACGGGAGCGCCTGGCGCTTGCCGCGCTTTTGGGATTGCGCCGCAACAGCGCCTTTAGACCCCGCGCAATAGAAGCGCTAATTTCGTATCCGGAAGACCAGGCGATTCAGGCGCTGGTTTTTAAATATGCGGCCATTCTACAGCGGCGAAGCGATGCGGATATATCGCTTGTTGAGGCGCTTGCAAAGCGGATTTGCGCAAATATGGAAGCCGGCGATGTAATTTTCGAAGCGGCAAAATATTTAAGCGATGTAGAAAGCGCGCGCAGAATTTTAAGTTCTCATATTGCGCGTAAGGGGCAGCCTCCGCGCGAAGCGCTGCCCGTTTTGTTAAACCTCGGCGTTTATAACGAAGAAACCGCCATAGAAAACCTGTTTTATAATAACAAAAACTCCGCCGCGCCTGTTCCGGTTGAGCTTTTGCGCGAAGTATATTCACTTTTACGAAACGACAATTCCCGTGATTACTTTATGGACAGGCTTCTTTCATTGAACGGCGTTTTGGGTGAAGACCGTAATAAAGACGGCATTTTTGAATTGCTGGCAGATTACGAAGCCGGAATGTGCCGGCGTGTGCGAATAGACGCGGCGCAAAGCCGCGGCGCGCCCTTAATTTTAAATTGCAAAGCGGGCATAACCCTTGACGCCGAAGCAGGCGGCTATCATTTGATTTACGATGCCTACCCTTCTGTTATTCGCGCCGATTCGCCGCAGGCCTCTTTTTATTTTTTGCCGGACGAATTTTTTGCCGCGCCGGTCAGTTTTCAGCCGCTTTTTGAAATAGACGGAATATTGTTTCCGGAGCGTAACGAAGAGTTTGGCGTTTTAACAGAACGCATCCTTTACGCTTCGGCGCGGCGTGTTGTCCGTCCAAGCGCTGAGTTCAAAGGCGCTTTGGAAGAGCTAAAACTTTTAAACGGCGTTATAGTAAAGGCGGAAGAAAAGCTTGCGGGGAACCTTGTTTCAGAAACCTTTTACCGGAACGGAACGCCGTTATACCAGCGCGCCGATACCGACCTCGATGGCCGTCTTGAAACAATTCGCCGTTTTGCGTTAAATTCACGCGGTGAACTTGTTATTGAATATATAGAGGTGGACAACGAAGGTTTTGGCGTATACCTTCGCGAATAACAAACCGTTAAAACAGGAATTTTAATTATAAAAAGCCGCGGGGCAGCCCGCGTGTTTATTAAACAGGGAGGGAAAGATATAAGGAGAAAAGATACTATAAAAATTTAATAAATTTTTGCCGTTAAATGGCAATATTGTTATATGCAACCGGTTTAACCGTATGTAAAAATATTTTAGGTAAAAAATGTTATTGATTGTTTTAGCTTGTTCAGCTTTGGCGCTCTCTATCTGCGCTTTTGCAGTTTTTTTTATTGAATTTTTCTATAAAAAACGGCTGTTTAAGCGTATAGGCTTTTTACGCAGCGAAGTTCATAAAATCATCGAAGGTAATTACAAAACAAAAATAAATCTAAGCCACAATGATGAACTTGGCCTGCTTGCCAAAGAAATAAGTTTGATAAGTTCTCAGCTTGAAGCAAAAAAAGCTGTAGAAGATGATGCCCGCGCAAAAACAAATTTTTTTGCGTTAATGAGCCACGAAATACGCACGCCGCTTAACGCCATAATCGGCTTAACCAATATCGAGCTGGCAAAACATCAAAACAGCGATACAAAAGAAAATCTGCAAAAAATAAATATGGCCGGCAGCAACCTTTTAAACAATGTAAACGATATTCTTGATTTTTCCAAAATCGAAGCAATGCAGTTTGACCTTACTTTGGGTGAATATGATACTATGCAGATGATTAGCGAACCTTCGGCGTTAAATCTGCTGCGAATTGCGAATAAGCCGGTCAAATTTGAAATAAACTGCTCTCCTGAACTTCCCGCCCGTCTTTACGGAGACGAAAAACATATAAAACAAATACTTAACAATCTTTTATCCAATGCATTAAAGTATACAAAAGAAGGCCGTGTAACCCTTACCGTAGACTGGCATTACGACCATATCCTGGATGAACCGCAGGATGCGCCAATAAAAAAAACAACAGGCGTTCTTTCTTTTATTGTTGAAGATACAGGCATTGGGATAAAAAAAGAAAATCTGGAAAATATTTTTGACCTTTATTCACAAACAGATAAATTTATAAACCGGAACATAGAAGGAACAGGGCTTGGACTTTATATAACAAAAAAACTTGTAAATTTAATGTTTGGTTTTATAAAAGTAACAAGCGAATATGGAAAAGGAACAGTTTTTAGTGTAGAAATACGCCAGGAGGTATGCGGCAGCGCGCTTGTTGGCAGCGAGGCGGTAATGCAGCTCGCCGCGCACAAGTTTAAAACAGATGAATCTCACATCAATTTTATACGCGATAAAATTCCATGGGGGCGTGTTCTTGTTGTAGACGATATAGATATAAATCTTCAGGTAGCGCGCGGAATGCTTGCCCCTTACGAGCTTCATTGCGATTGTGTTTCTGGAGGAGGCGAAGCGCTGGAAGCATTTACAAAAGCGTCTGAAAAAGGAGAACAGTATCATATAATTTTTATGGACCATCTTATGCCTAAAATGAACGGCATAGAAACCACAAAAATTATTCGTAATAATATTGATTTACCGGAAGCAAAAACAGTGCCTATTATTGCGTTAACCGCAAATATTACATCAGATACAGAGAGCTTTTTTTTGGAAAACGGCTTTACCGAATATCTTGCAAAACCAATTGATGTTTTTAAGCTCGATGTAATTTTACACCGGTTTATTCCGGAAAGAAGAAAGGTAAAGCGCGCAGCGCTTTTGGAACACACAGCGGAATGTTCATCTTTCTTAAATGATGAATTTGAAAAGCGAACTGGAATTAAAATTAAAACTGCAATGGAACGCTTTGGTTCTGAATCGGTTTATCTGCTTTTAATTCAATCTTATTGCAATTCAATACCAGGCCTGCTGCACCAGTTAAAAGAAGCGTTTTATAAATCAAATTCACTTTCGGAGTACGCTATTATTGTGCATGGAATTAAAGGGGCCGCGCGCGGAATTTGTGATGAACGTTCCGGCGAACTTGCCGCCGCGCTGGAGCTTGCCGCAAAAAATAACGATATAGACTTTATAAGAATGCACCACTGCGAATTTTGCGAATGGATGCGCGATAATTTAAAAATAATAGAAACTGCGCTTGGAGATAAATTAAAACATTCAACTTCCGGCGCGCTTCCGGATTGCTGCAACTTTTGTAAAAACAGCCTGGATACAACGCTTTTAAAAAAAATAGCTTCTGCCGCCGAAAAAGTGAATATCGAAGAACTTGCATATCTTGTGCAGCTGTTAAACGCTGAACCGGAAGGAGAAACTATTGCAGAATGGATAAAAGAACAAATACTGCTTTCCAACTTTAACGAGATAGCAACCCGCATTTTGCCGCCGGAGTTTACGGGGGGGGGGGGATGTGAAAGCTGCCCGAATTTTTCCGCCATCTGTAATAAAGGCCGCTACTCAAATAAAAACGCAGAGAGGCAGTTACCTTGAATAATTGTTTTACTTTAAGCTAATATCAGTCAGTTTATAGCAATGCTTACTTCAGGAGGAAGTATGAAACGTTTTTTAATTGTGTTTATTTGTGTGCTTGTAGCGGCGCTTTTTAGCGTGTGTCAAAAGAAAACAAACGCCGCGCAGGGCGGCGACAGTTCGCTTGAAACTGTACTAAGCAAGAAGAAATTTATTCTTGGACTTGATGATTCGTTTCCGCCCATGGGCTTTAGAAACGAAAATAACGAAATTACAGGCTACGATGTTGACCTTGCCAAAGAAGCGGCAAAACGCATGGGAGTAGAGCTTGTGCTTCAACCTATCGACTGGAGTACAAAAGAACAGGAGCTTAACACCGGCGAAATTGACTGTATTTGGAACGGTTTTACAATTACGGAAGAACGCCGGCAAAACGTGCTTTTTAGTCCGCCGTATTTAAAAAATGCGCAGGTTGTTGTTGTTAAAGGTGATTCCGCCGCGCAGACACTTGCCGATCTTAAAGACAAAAAAATAGGAACGCAGACCGGTTCTTCCTCTGTGGAAGCAATAAACGAAGCAAAAGAATTTAAGGCGTCTGTTAAAGAAATAATTGAGTATAAAGATTTTTTAACGGCGCTTATGGATCTTGATGTGGGCGGAATAGACGCCGTTGTAATAGACCTGGTTGTGGCTAACGATAATATAAACCGTTCAGGAAAGAATTTTCGTATTTTAAATGAAAATCTGGGCGAAGAATCTTTTGGAATAGGGTTCCGCAAAAACGACAACGCGCTTGCCGCCAAAGTTTGGGAAACGCTTTTGGAAATGGCCGCAGACGGCACTGTCGCAAAAATTTCTGAAAAATGGCTTGGAGCTGATATTTCAATTATTGGTAAATAATGCTTTTTTTTATGCTGCGGGGAGCGGGAGTATCGCTTTCTGTTTTTTTTCTTACACTGCTTTTTTCGCTCCCGCTTGCATTACCCGTAGCGCTGGGCAGAATGTCGCGCAGCATTCCCTTACGCGCTGTTGTTTCATTTTATCTTTTAATAATGCGCGGAACGCCGCTGATTTTGCAGCTCATTTTTATATATTTTGCCCCAAAGTATTTGCTGGCTTTTTTGCGTTCAAATATTACAAATATATCAAACCAAACTTTTTGGAGTGCGCTTGAATATTTATTGTCTTACAACAGATTTACGGCGGTTATTATTGCGTTTTCGCTTAACTACGCCGCCTACTTTGCGGAGATATACAGGGGCGGCCTTGAATCGATTCCGCGCGGCCAGCGCGAAGCGGCAAAAGTTTTGGGTTTTACAAAGTACCAGGCCTTCTTCAGAATTTTGCTGCCGCAGGTAATAAAACGAATTCTGCCGGCCTCCGGCAACGAATTTATAACTCTTGTAAAAGATACGGCGCTTGCTCAGGTTATAGGCGTTGCCGAGCTTTTTCATGCGGCGCAAAACGCTTCGGCAAGGGAGTTTTCTACAACGCCGATTTTTGCCGCGGGGCTTTTTTATCTTGTTATGAACTGGGCGGTTACGGTTAGTTTTGCGCAGTTTGAAAAAAAATTATCTTATTACAAAAGTTAGCATAATGTGCCAGGCTGTATAAAAATAAAAGAGTTAAACAATGGAAATTATAAAAGCAAGCGGAATTTGTAAATCTTTTGGGGAGCTTCGTGTATTAAACGATATTTCTTTTAATGTAAAGCAGGGAGAAGTCGCGGCAATTATAGGGCCTTCCGGTTCCGGAAAATCAACATTGTTAAGATGCGCTGCTCATCTTGAGCTTGTAGATTCAGGAAGCATAACGATTTGCGGGCAGGACATGGTGTTAAATGGCGTTTATGCTCCGGCGCGGCAGCTTCATTCAATTTGCTTGAATGTGGGCCTGGTGTTTCAGAATTTTAATCTGTTTCCTCATTTTTCTGTTCTGCGGAATATTACGGAAGCGCAGGTGCGGGTTTTGGGACGTTCGGAAAAAGAAGCGCAGGATAGAGCAAGAGAACTGCTTGTTAAAATGGAGCTTTCGCTTAAAGAAAACGCTTATCCTTTTGAACTTTCCGGCGGGCAGCAGCAGCGTGTTTCTATTGCGCGCGCGCTTGCGCTTGACCCGGCGCTGCTTTTTTTTGATGAACCAACAAGCGCGCTTGACCCTGAACTTACTGCCGGTATTCTAAAAGTAATCCGTTCTCTTGCTGCGGAAAAAATGACTATGGTAATCGTAACGCACGAAATCCCTTTTGCGCGTGAAGTTGCGGACCGTGTTTTTTTTATGGATGGCGGTGTTTTTATTGAAGAAGGCAGTGCGGAAGAGGTTATATCCAATCCAAAGTGTGAGCGCACAATGGCATTTTTGGCTAAGCTCTCTGGCGTTTAAGTGACAAACGGGAGAGCCTGCTTGAATTATAAATTTATTTAGTCTAAGCTGAATTGATTTTGGGCGCGTAGCTCAGCTGGTTAGAGCGCCACGTTTACACCGTGGATGTCCGGGGTTCGAATCCCTGCGCGCCCAGAGGAACAGCGTTTACGCTGTTCTTTTTTTTATGAGGGCGCGAAGGGATTCGAACCGAAGCGCCCGCCGCGATAGCGGAAAAGCCGCCATGGATGGCGGCGGCAGGGCGCGGAGGCGGCCTGTAGCGAAAAACAAGGATGTTTTGAGCGGAAGGCGAATCCCTGCGCGCCCAAAAAGGTAACACACTGAAAGCAAACGCAGTTTCGCCGGACGTGTACCGCCCCCGCGCGCCGCGCGCGGTTGGCCGAGGCTGCCCCGCGCCCGCTTCGCGGCAAAGCCGCCGCAGCCGCCAGCAGCTTTCCTATTTTCTGCTTTTGTATTTATTGATTTTGCAGTATATTTTCTTTATGGGAATGAACAGCAATTATAAATCCAGCGTCTTCTCTTTTCTCTTTAGCGACCCTGACGCGCTCCGTG
>JAIRPU010000085.1 GCA_031256815.1 Spirochaetaceae bacterium | reverse complement strand
AGCTCCCGCTTGACAAAAAAACACTCTCCGCATACAGTTGAACAACTGCTCAATCTTTTGTATATTGAGGCAGAAAATTTAATTTTTGGAGGAGTTATATGTCGCATCAATGTTGTTGCTGTCAGCACGATTCACAAACTCATGTAAACAGCGAATCTCACAATCACGGCGTTCAAGAGGCCGGAGAATCAAAATTAATATACAAACTGCGGATGGCTGTTGGCTTTGTGCTTTTTGCATTCGGATTCCTTGTTGAACATGGAATACCGCCTCTGCCGCAATCCCTCCTGGCCGATGGAAAATTTTTGTTCGTTATTTGTGCGGCAAGCTGGCTTTTAACCGGCGGCGATGTGCTTTTACAGGCGCTTCGCAACATTGGCAAGGGAAGATTTTTTGACGAAAATTTTTTAATGAGCATAGCTACAATCGGCGCTTTTTTAATAGGCGAATACCCCGAAGCGGCGGCGGTAATGCTGTTTTACCAGATTGGCGAGGCGTTTCAGTCGGCAGCGACTGGAAAATCGCGCGCTTCAATAGCAAAACTTATGGATATAAGGCCGGATTTTGCCCGCCGTCTTGGCGAAAACGGCGAAGAAGAAAAGCTTGACCCGTCTCTTGTAAAAATTGGAGAGCGAATAATTGTCCGGCCCGGCGAAAAAGTCCCGCTGGACGGCATTATCGAAGAAGGCGATTCTTCGCTCGACCTTAGCGCGCTTTCCGGCGAATCAATTCCGCGGGATGTTTATCCGGGTTCTGAAGCGCTCTCCGGCGCAATAAACACTCAGGGAGCGCTGATTATTCGCGTTACAAAAAGCGCCGGCGAATCCACAGTGGCCAAAATTCTAAGGCTTGTAGAGGAAAACGCCGAAAAAAAATCCCGCGCGGAAAACTTTATTACAAAATTCGCCCGCTATTATACGCCTGCGGTGGTTGGAGCCGCCGTGCTGCTTGCCGTACTGCCCCCTGTAATTTCAGGCAGTTTTGAGTTTAAAGGCTGGGTTTACAAAGCGCTTGTTTTTCTGGTAGTTTCATGCCCCTGCGCGCTTGTAATTTCCATTCCGCTTTCGTTTTCAGGAGGGCTTGGAGCGGCCTCGCGGCAGGGAATCCTTGTAAAAGGCAGTAATTATCTTGCGGCGCTTGCCAATGTAGATACCGTTATTTTTGACAAAACCGGTACTCTTACACGGGGCATATTCAGGGTATGCAATCTGCTGCCCCAGCCTAATTTTAGCGATAAAACACTGCTAACTTATGCCGCCGGAGCGGAAGCACATTCAAATCATCCTGTAGCGCTTGCGTTAAAAGAGGCGGCGTTTGAATTAGATAATGAAGGGGGAAGTCTCCCCCTTCGCTCCGAAGCGGACGCTTCTGCGCTATCCCCCTCTCCTAGGGGCGCTGCCCCTAAAACCCCGCCTGTATCTGCGGCTGTTTCCACAACAACCGGTACACAGTACACCGAAATTCCAGGACATGGGGTTAAGGCAGTTATTGACGGTAAGACCATACTTGCCGGAAACGCAAAATTTATGACGCGCGAAAATATCGAATTTACTTCATGCGGAATTCCAGGCACAATTGTTTATATTGCGGCGGACGGCGTTTTTGCCGGAGCTATCGTTGTAAATGACGAAGTAAAACCAGGCGCATCGCGGGCGGTTAACGGTTTATGCGAACTTGGCGTCCGCAATGTAGCGATGTTCACAGGCGATACAAACTCTCAGGCCAAAGAAACAGCCCGTATTGCCGGTATTTCCACCGTTTACAGCGAGCTTTTACCACACGAAAAAGCGGAAAAGGTAGAGCTAATTTTATCTTCAAAGAAAGGAACGGGAAATGTTGTTTTTGCCGGCGATGGAATTAACGACGCGCCGGCGCTTGCCATTGCCGATATAGGCGTTGCAATGGGCGGTACCGGCAGCGATGCGGCCATTGAAGCGGCAGACCTTGTTTTAATGACAGACGAACCTGAAAAAATCGTAAGCGGGATTCGCATAGCGCGGCGTACAAAACGCATAGTTACACAAAACATAACGCTTGCATTGGGCGTTAAAGCGGTTATTCTGGCGCTTGGCGTATTTGGCTTTGCCCCAATATGGGGCGCCGTATTTGGCGATGTAGGCGTGGCGCTGCTTGCCGTTTTAAATTCCATGCGCGCGCTAAGCGCAAAATAAACCGTTCTTTTTTTATTTGCGTACCTGCCCGCATAATTGAACCCGCCTGTAGTTAAAGCGCAGGCGGGTTTTTAACATAAAAGCGTTCGGCTAAATTTCAGACGGCTAAATTTCAAGCGGCGGCGCAAAAAATCAAAATGCGTTTTGTGTTAAGACCGGTTTCAATCCAAATTTTGAACCGTGCAGCCTTGTTTTTTTGCTATGGTTTGCGCTTCGCCTGGAGAGCATATTATTACTCTTCTTGCCATGCCGCCGCGCCTTAATATTCCTTTTGCGGCGTCTGTAACATCAATACCGCTAATAGAAAGCAGCGTCTTCATTCTTTGCAAGCGCATTTCGTGTTTTATGCCGCACAGCAGCCTGCAAAATTCAGAAAATCCTTTTTGCGCGCCTGTTAGTGGCTGCTTTAGTTTTGCATAACAGCCTGTAATTAACTTTCCAAGAGCAGCTTCACTTAATTCTGTCCGCGAAAAGCGTTTTAAAACATCAGGAAAGATTTTTAGCGAAGCGCCCGGAGATGGGTCGCGGTAAGTGCTAAAAGTCCAGGCGCGTTCAATCGGCGAAATTGAACAGCGCGCGCCGTAAGCTCCGCCCTTCATGCGAAAAGTTTCCCAAAGAACGCCTGTAGAAAGATAATGGGCAAGCGCCTGTTCGTAAACCTGCGCAGGGTCAAGATACTCCAGCGCTTCAAAACTCATCGCGCAAAAACCGACTTGCAGCGCAGGCGAAGAAAAAACTTCTAATGTGTCCAAAGTGATATAATCCGGAAGCGTAAAAACAAAGCGCTCTTTTTCCTGTTCCGCCGTTCCATTTTGCGATTTCCAGTTTTCGCTGCCGGCTAACTTTACAGATTCATCTTCTTTTTCGCCGCAAATATGAATAAAAGGCGTGTTTGAAATAAGTTTGTCGCGCATTTGTTTTAATTTTTGCGCAATTTCTGCTATATTGCCGGTTGAAAGCTGTTTTGCAAATTTAAATTGAGTAATACCGGAAATAATTTCAAGCTTAAGCCTTGCCGGATTCAAAAAAGATGAAGCGCGAAGACTTGCGTAGCTTGAACCATTTGGCGCTAAATTCGACTCAATTATATTCTTGTATTCTAAAATCAGGTCGCCAAGCCGCCTTTCGTCCGAAAAATCGGCATCGCGAATAAGCGCCAGCACTATTTCCAGCGCCTTTTCCTGTTTTTCAAAGAGGCATTTAAGGTTAAATATTATCCAATCACGGCCAACAAGCGGCAACGTTCCGCATGGGGTTTCAAGCAAAGGCGAAGTACCATAAGGCGTGTGCGAAATATGCGGAGAAGCAAAAAAACCGCCGGCGCAATTTGCAAGAAGGCTGGAAACTTTCGCATAATCCATGCCCGGCAGTCCAAGCGCCGGAATAACATGGCATAACAGCGGAAGGTATATATAGTCGTTTGAATCAAAAATATCCGCCGGAAAAGCAAAATTAAAATAAGTAACGCCATTTGTCCAAAGTCTTGTAACGGCTAATGGGGCCCCTCCGGCTTCCACAATTTCCAGCGGTATTTTTTCCACGGAACAAGAAAGATTTTCTCTTGCAATATGCGGAATTTTTGCCAGCGCGGCAGGCGAATCGGGTTTGCTCTGCTTGTTTTTAAGCTCGCGGTTCTGCTTTGCTATGACGCGGCGGTCTTTAAACGAAAGTGAATTTGCAAGCGTCAAAAGTTTTTTCCGGCGTTCTTCTTCCTGTTTTTTAAGAAAATCATCTTCCGGCTGCACACAAACAAGCGCGCGGTGCGAGTTTTTAAGCAGCCGTTCTTCTATTAGTTTTTCAACAAGATGCGGATTCGTTTTTAACTCTGACTTTAACGAATTAAACGGCGCTTCAAAGACAAGCGTATCCCAGGGCGCGCTTCCGTGCAGCCAGCCGCGCAATGCCCTCCGCATAAGCACAAGCGACCAGGGGCCGCCCGCCCTGCGAATTTCCCTGTTACTGAATTCAAGCGAATGAAGAGCCGCCTCAGTTTCTTCCGGCGGAATGCCTTCGCGGCAAAGCCGGCTCAATTCGTCCATTACAATAGATTCAATTTTTTCCGGTTCAGTTCCGGCAGAAACACCCTGCAAACCGGCGCAAAACAACTCTTCATGCAGTTCTGTTTCAAGACCGCTGACTATAGCCAAATCTTCGCCAAGACCGGAAGAAATAAGCGCTTTTTTAAGCGGGGAACCATCGTGCCCCAAAAGCGCCTCTGTAAGCAAAAAAAGTTCATGCATGGAAGGCTCGCCGCTCTTGCGGCCGCAGAGCCAGGAAACAAAAATCGCTGCCTTGCCGTCCGGTTCTTTTGGCGCCGGAACATAAAAACGTTTGGGTTCTTCCCAGCGTGGCTGCAGCGTTATTTTTGGAGCGCGCTGCCCGGCGGCAAGCGGAGACAGAAAACGCTCGTCCAAAAAATCAAGCTGCTTTTCTGTTGGAATATTGCCGCATAAAAAAATCCTGCAATTTGCAGGCGAATAAAACTCTCTATGGAACGAACAAAATTCGTTGTAAGTTAAATCCGGTATAAAATCCGGGTCGCCCCCTGAATCGCAGGCATAAATCGTATCCGGCATTACAGAACGCGCCGCCCAATTCTGCACATATTCTTCAAAGGCGGAATAAGAGCCCTTCATCTCGTTATAAACTATTCCGTTACGGATAATGCGGCCTGTATCGCGCGCATTACGACTAAACTCCAGCCTGTGGCCTTCCTGCCTGAACGTCCATTCTTCAAGATTTGGACGGAATACGGCATCGCCATATACAGACATCAAATTAAAATAATCGGATTCATTAAGAGAGCTTGCAGGATAAACAGTTTTATCCGGAAAAGTCCATGCGTTAAGGTAGGTCTGCAAACTTCCCTGCGCAAGCACTATAAACGGGTCTTTAAGCGGATAATTTTTTGAACCGCAAAGAACGCTGTGTTCAAGTATATGCGCTACGCCCTTTGAATTTTTCGCGGCGGTAGCAAAAACAAAGGCGAAGAGGTTTTCTTCATCATCGTTGTAAAGATGAAAAACCTCCGCCCCGCTTTTGTGCCGCATCCAAATGCCTGCAGCCTTAAATTCAGAAAGTTCTATTTGTTGAATTTTTTCAAATGAACTCATCTATAAAAGTCCAAAAATTTTTATACCCTCATTTGGAAAACGGGCTTTAACCTGTTTTACAGCCTGCTCAATTTTTAGCGCTTCGTCTTCTTCGCACCAAACTATAAGCACAAAATTTTCTTCCGGCCAAATTGCGTCTCCCATTCGTTTTCCTGACGAACCTTCGCCGTAAACAATAGGACACTTTGTATAGAATTTGGCAACATCCTCTGCGCGAAGCGCGTCCATAATATTCTCTTCTACCGCGCAATTTGCTATAATTTCAATTCGTTTCATACAATTCCTCTTAAAAAAAATTAACGCTATTCATCGTCATCGTCGTCGTCATCATTTTCAATGCTGTCGTCACGGCGGCGGGATGGACGGGGCGGCCGCGTACGGCGTTTGTAAAAACGTTTGCGTTCATCGACATCTTCTTCTATATCAATCCCCGCTTTTTCAAAGTGTTCTTTTTCCTGTTCCAGCGCAGTTTTGCGCGCTTCAGTCTGGGCGGCTTTTGCCTGCTCCTTTAACGCCTGGCCTTTTAGCCCAAGCGCAAGCCCTTCGCGGCGCGCCTGACTTCTGGCGCGGACAGCGTCATCATTCTTGTTGATAATGGCATAAACCAAAGGCAGCAGGAACAGGGTCATTAAGGTTCCAAAAGTAAGCCCGCCAAACACTGTTTTTCCTATAGGCGCTACAAGTTCGGTGCCTTCGCCGGGCATAAACGCCAGCGGCCCCAGTCCCAAAACCGTTGTAAGCGTGGACATCAAAATTGGGCGCAGGCGGTTGCCGGCGGCTTCGGCGCAGGCGTCATTAAGTGAATAACCGCGCTTGCGCAGCAAATTTGTGTAATCTACAAGTACAATACCGTTATTTACAATAACGCCTATAAGCACAAGTACGCCAACGGCGGTTAGGATATTAAATTTTTCGCCTGTTAAAAAATAAATCAGTACAACGCCTACTATTGAAAGCGGCATTGTAAAAATAATGATGAAAGGATCTTTAAAACTTTCAAACAGAGATGCCATAACGCCAAAAACAAGAAATATGGCAACTATTATTATAAGCATAAACGCCATACCAATACGGCGCAAATCGTCGCTGTCGCCGCCGAATTCAATAACAAGCCCCTCTTCGGCAGGGATTTCGCTTGTTACAAGCTCGCTCACTTTGGCTTCAATAACATTAAGAGGTACGCCGGATTGAGAGCCTGCCGTAACGTGAATTATGCGGCTTTGCTCCTCGCGTTCTATTGTTACAGGGCCTGTACCTTCCACAATCTTTGCAAAGTTAGAAACAGGTATACGCTGGTTAGCCGTGTTCTTTACAAAAATACGGTCAAGCGCCGGACGCGAGTTGCGGTCCATTTCTTTGTAACGCAGCACAATATCGTAATCCTTGCCGGCGTCTGTATATTTTGACGCGGTAAGTCCGCCTACTGCGGCTTTAATTTCGTTGCCAACAGTGTAAACATTAACGCCCAGCGCATACATACGTTTGCGGTCAATTTCAATTTCGTATTGCGGTAGGCCGTCCTTCATGCTAACCTGCGGCTCTGTAGCTTCGGGAACGCGCTCCGCAAGAAGCGCCACAAGACGGTCGGCAATTTCTTTGCCATGAACCAAATCGTCTGTTTTTATACGAATATCAACAGGGTTACCGCCCATGCCGCCGCCCTGAAAACCGCTTGAAAAGTTGAATATAACGCCGGGAAATTCGTTAAAATGCCGGCGCATTATCGTTTTAACATCGGTATCCTGCAATTTGCGTTCTTTATATTCAGGAAGCTGAATCTGCAGCGAGCCTGTATGCGATTGGGGGCTTGCCCCAAAACGCCCGCCGCCGCCGGCGCTAACCGTAAGCCGCGTGTATGCCGGGCGGCCGTCCGCTACAATCTCTGCCTTTGCGTATTCTTCCAGTCTTTTTAAATACTCTTCTGTAATTTCAAGCGGAGTTCCAAGCGGGAATGTAGCGCTTATCTGTACCGAATCCTGCCGCTGTTCAGGCATAAAAACATAGCCTGTAACCGGAATCAATGCCATAACGCCCAAAAAAACCAGGAATATAACAAATATGCTCTTTTTCTTATTAAGTAGCAACCGTTCAATAATGCGGCGGTAGCCGTTGTCAAGACCGGTAAAAAAATTTTCAAAAATTCTGTCTATTCCTACAAGAGGGCCGGTAAGAGGGCGCTGTTTTCTGGTTACAAGGGGCAAAAAATGGGAAGAAAGAACTGGAACCAAAAAAACCGCCACAAAAAGCGAAATTGAAAGGGAAATAACTATTGTAAACGCAAGCCCCGCAAACATTTCGCCCTGCATTTCCAGAGTGCTTTTAAACATTAAAAGCGGGGCAAATACGCATAGCGTTGTAAGCGTGGAAGCGGTTATTGCCACAACCATTTCCTGTGTACCCAAAATCGCCGCAGGACGCAGCTTGGCGCCTTTTTCGCGGTAATGATATATATTTTCCAGAATAACTATCGAGTTATCCACCAGCATTCCTATACCCAAAAACAGGCCGGCGAGTGTCATTAAATTCAGCGTTAAACCTGTAAAATACATGAGCATTATCGTAATAATAATTGAAACAGGAATACTTATACCAATAATCAGAGTAGGCTTTATTGCCCTTAGAAAAACAAAAAGCACAATAACGGCAAGCAGAACGCCCACACAGGCGCTTGAAACTACAGCGCTAAGCGTACTTTTTATTTGGTCGGTAGAGCTGTAAATTTCTTCTATTCCCACATCCGGCGGCACCGATTTTTTAATGGAATTAATCCTGACGCGCAGGTCGTCCACAACGCGCACCGAATTTGTGCCGCTTTGTTTTTGCACCGAAATGCGCACCGCCGGCGACCCGTTTACATAAACGCGGCTTGTGGCGTCTTCTGTGCCGTCACTAATATCCGCAAGGTCGCCGAGATAAATTGGGATAAGGCTTGCCGAACTGTTTGAAGGGTTTGCGGTATAGGCAATTACCGTATTTTTAATTTCGTCTACAGATTTATATTGACCGCGCGTTGTTAAAATATAAGAAATATTGTTTTCTGTTATTGTGCCTGCGCCTATTTCGGCGTTTTGAGCGGCTATCATCTGCTGAATTTGAGTTACGGTGAGATTGTAGGCCTCAAGCCGCGATTCCGGAAAGTCTACGCGGATAATCCGCTCCTGCCCGCCGGAAACGCTTGCCGCCGCGACCCCCGGACTTTGTTCCATGCGCGTTGCCACAGTATCTTTGGCAATTTCGTAAAGCTCGGCTATATCGCGTATGTTAGATGTAACGCGGTAATTCACTATTGGTATCATTGAAGGGTCAAATTTAAAAATAGTTGGAACATCCGCTTCCGTTGGAAGCGCGCGGCGAACCCTCTCCAGCGCATCCCGCACAGAATTTGTGGCATCGGAAAGGTTTGTTCCAAAAATAAACTCCATAACTATTTGGCTTGACCCTTTTGATGAGGTAGAAGTTAATTTTTTTAGACTGGACACGCCCGAAAGCGCCTGCTCCATTGGACGTGTTACAGAACGCTCGACTTCTTCAGGCCCGGCGCCGGAATAAGTTGTATTTACCATTATGTAGGGCGGATTTATTTCGGGGAATAAATCTACAGGGAGTTTTGTCAAAGAAAAAAGACCAAGCCCTATTAAAAGCGCAAATCCAATAAAAAATGTTACCGGCCTCGAAACGACCGTCTTAGTCATACTCATATATTATTACTTCCTTAACTTACTACTTACTATCTACTTCACTTACTTCATTTATCTTATTTGCTTCACTATTGCGGGTTATTATATTGACTTTAGCGCCGTCAACAAGCAGCGTCATGCCTTTGTCTACAACCTCATCACCGGCATTTACGCCGGAGGTTATTTCTATAGTTCCGTCACTGCTCTCTATGCCTGTTTCTATATCAATCTGTTTTGCCGTAAAACTGCCGCCGCCCTCAGCACCGCCGTCCGCGTTCACCACAAACAACGCCTTCTTTCCACTCCGAATTACAACGGATCTGGAAGGCACTTTTATCGCGTTATTCTTGCTTTCGGTAACTATATTTACCTTGGCAAACATTCCCGATTTTAAGCGCGAGCCCGGATTATCAACGTTGATTTTTATCAGCATAGTGCGCGATACAGGGTCAACAGTGGGGCTTACTTCGCGTACTACGCCACGGAAAACTTCGCCCGGATATGCGTCCAGCGTAATTTCGCATGACATAGACTGTCCCACACGGGATATATAGCGTTCAGGCACAAAAAGCTGAATTTCAAGCGCGCCGCCGCCGGAAAGCCGGACAAGCGGTGTAGACTGAGACACAGTCATGCCGACTTCGGCGGGCAGAGATATAACTGTTCCGTTTATTGGCGCGCGAACGATATGCTCCATATAGCGCATACCTGGTTTTGAAGGGTCAACAAGCAAAATAGGCTGCCCGTTTGATACACGGGAGCCCAATGAAACATAAATGCGCGTTACCTTGCCGGCCGCGTCAGAATAGGCCTCTACTGTAGAACCGGGGACAATATCGCCGGCAAGCGGAAGATAAGCGCGAATAAGGCCCGCTTCGGCTTTAACCGTAGTTACGGCAAAAACCTGCTCCTGCTTTTTTGTATTGTCTTCTTTTTCTTTTTTACAAACGGCAAAAGACAGCGCCGCAGCGCTGATAACCACACTAATTAATATTTTTTTCTTTAACATTATTCTACTCCTTGCCGCTTAAACTTCCAAATGGAACATTAAGCGAATATTCTAAATCTGTTACAAGCGAAAAAAGATTATACTGCTGCTGCAACACTCCAAGACGGGCTTCCCGGAGCTGTTGTTCAACATTTTGCACCTGTATAAAGTCCTGTAAACCCGCGCGGAATGCGGTAAGCGTATCGTTATAAGTTTTCTGCGCAAGCGCCACGGTTTTTTGCTGCGCCTCTATAGACTCTTTTGCCTGTTGTATCAAAAAAACCTGATTGTAAACCTCAACCTCTGTGGAGCGTATAGCAAGCGCAAGATTTATGTCCGCAGCGCGAAGGTCATCTTCCATATCGCGTAAATTTGCCGATTGGGTTGTAAAGGGCAAAAGGCCGTTCAAACTCCAAACAAGCTGAAGCGAAAAATTGCCCCTGTCTGTCCAGCTGTCGCTTTTCCATTCATCTTTAAAAGGGTCGCCGCCTGTAAACGTTGGCGCTAAACTCCAACCCATATTCAGGGAGGGCGTCCATAACTGGTACCTTATGGCATTTCTGGCCGCACGCATGGTTTTTATGCTTGAACGCAGCTCCTGCAAATCAACTTTATTACCTGCCGCATTCCGTATAAGGTCTGCAGTGTCGCCGGGGATATTGTAATCCTCTGCGCCATGTGAAACAAGCTCGAACATGGTATCGTATGGCAGCCCTAAGAGCATAGCAAAGTTTGCCATTGTTACCTTGCGGTTGTTGCGGGTCTGGTCAATTTCGGGAATGAGTTTATCGCGGTTAAGCCTGGCCTGCATAAGTGTAAGTTCAGGCGAAAGTCCTGCCGAATAATTTGCCTGCGAAGTACGAACCTGTTCTTCGGCAAGCTGAAAACTCTGTTCCCTAACGCGCAAATTTTCGTCAGCGAGCAGCATGGAGCGGTAAAGTTTGCGAACGTCCCGTTCAAGCTGAATTTTTGCCTTTTCGTAAGTTATAAGCCCAGATTCGTAGTTAAGTTTTAGCTGCTTTATTCCTTCTGCCATAGCCACGTTAAGCCCTTGCCATTGAATTGACAATGCACCGTTCATACTCCAAACAGGGCCTTCAATCTCTACAGGCCTCCCATTTGTAGGGTCGAAACTTGTAGTCTTTGTCGCTTTGTTTGCCGCTGCCAAAGAGCCTTGCAAACTCACGTTTGGCAAAAACTGATTCCACGCCAAATCCGCCGGACGTTTCTTTTTATCAAGCGCAACATGGCTTGACTGCAAGCTTAAATTATTTTGCAGCGCAAGCCTTACCGCTTCGTTAACATTAATTTTCCGGACATCCGGTGTTGACGCAGCGCTTGTATCCGCGTCCTGGGCAAAAACAACAAGCGCGACCAGCAAAAACAGGCAGACAAACCCTATTTTTTTATAAATTCCCAATTTTTCCTCCATTGAAGTTGTAACCTAAAACCGGTAGTTATGTTAAGCGTCCGCTAAAAGCAGCTTTAAACATCAAAGAAACAACTAAACAACAAAATTCAAAGCACAATAGTTACAAATTTTTCCGTCCGGCAATTTAAAATACCGGCAAGATAACGCGTGGCGCAGCAATGCCGGCAACGCCGGCCGCCGGTACATAAGGCGCAGAGGCCTTGTTAATCTGTGCCAAAAACGAGAGCATACCCGTCCCAAAACGGCAAAAAGAACGCAAAAAACCAGCCCCTTTTTTATTTTCATTTGCTTCTCCTGTGTTTTTTATGCTTAAAACATAACCGCCGCCAAAAATCAAAGCCATAGACAGGGTATAAAATATTTATAATTTTTTGTTATATAAGACTCAGGGGAGGATTTGACGACAATGCCAATTTACCGGAAATTATGAGAGAGCCGGCTAAACAAAGAGGGATTTTCATGAATTTCAAGATGAGATTATTTATTGCAATACTCTATGCCGCTGTCCAGATTTTACCATTCTTTGGGCTTGAAGCCCGCCGGTTCGGGGATGCGGACAACCGCTTCGCCGGCAAGTTCAAGCACAAATAAACCGGCGCTGTGCGCCGCCGCGCGCGCTTCACTGGTTAC
>JAIRPU010000033.1 GCA_031256815.1 Spirochaetaceae bacterium | reverse complement strand
GACGGAGTTTGCGACAATGCCGCGCTTCGCGCGGCCTCCAACTACAGCGGGCGAAACCGCAATGCGGTTTCGCCCGCCGGCCATCCTATGCGCGCCGCGAAGCGGCGCGGCCACACCGCCTCTGCGGCGCGGCTTCCACCCGGCCGCCACCGCAAGCCGCCTCCGGCGGCCGCGCGCCCCCATTCTCACGCCCCGCCCTGCGCGAAGCGCAGGGCGGGGCGTGAGAATGGGAGCGGGTTATGCTTTGCGTGCAAAGCATAACCCGCCTGCGAGAAGGTCGCCCTTCCGGGCGGCCTCCACCCGGTCGCCACCAGGCCGCCGGAGGCGGCCTGCCCCGCGCAGGCGGCCGCGTGTACAAAAGGCAATAAAAATCTATATGATTTTTATTGCCTTCATATTTCAATTTTCCTAAACAAAAAACAGGATTTTTATTGCCTTCAAATTCTATTGACGCAAATACGGTTTTTATATATATTATCCGTGAGGATTTAGGTAGATATGGAGACTAATATTCAAAAAATTAATAATTTTTTGTGGTTTTTGCTGGTTATTGCGATAGTTTTTGGAGCTTGTGCCAAACCTCCGGTAGAAGATATGGATAATGCGGCTTCAGCGCTTGCCCGTGCCGAAGCCGATCAGAATGCCGTTGCTTTTGCGGCTAATACACTTGCCAGAGCCAGGGACGCAGTTGCGAATATGCGGGCGGAAGCGGAAGCCAAACGTTATGACGAAGCAAAAAGAATTGCTTCCGAAGCTATCGCGCTGGCGGAACGTGCTATTCAGGAGGGGCGCTCCGCAGCCGGACGTTCGCGTGATGAAGCTGCCGAAGCAATATCCATTATGGATAACTCTATAAACGAAACAAACACAACTATAGAAACCGCCCGCGGCTCAAAACAAAAAGGCGTAAATTTTGAAGAAATAGACCGTGATTTTATGGACGCAAAAGCTAACGCAGACCGCGCGCGCAACGCAAATGACGAAAAACGCTACCGCGAGGCGATAGACGGCAGCGCCGGAGTTCGCTCTCAACTTTCAAATATTACAGCAAAAATTGGGCAGGCGGTTACAGAGGTTAAACGAAAAAAATAGGTTCGATTCTTCACTCAATTATAAAGGAGTTAAAATGCGGGTTGGGTTTTGCTTTATTCTAAGTCTGTTTCTGTTTTTATCCTGCTCATCTGGTATATTTGAAAAACATGACCACAAAGATCTCATAATAAGCGACACCGATCCTAACTATCAAGTTCAAATAAAGGACATTGAAGGCAAATATATAATTGTTGTTCTTATAGAGGGCACTCCAAATTTGAACAGCCTTACTGCGGACGATATTATAAATTCGCCTTATTCAATTGGAAGAGTAAAAACCGGCATCATAAACGTGCGCCTTTCAAAAATACTTGATTATTGGGACGGCAGCGGCTCTTACTGGATAGCGTTTTTATTGCCGACCGACAACGGAAGAAAAGTTACCTTAGGTTATCTTAGCAAGGGAATGACTTTTTTTGACCAGTCTATTACCTTTGTTTCCAACGATGATTTTGACCCGCCGCTGCCTCTCAACATAGATATAGGCAATATGCTGAATTTATAACAGTGCCACTTGTATCACAAAAAACTATAGATGAAATCCAAAATCGCGCTGATATTGTATCTGTTGTAAGTGAGTATGTGCGTCTTGAACAACGCGGTGTAAATTACTGGGGGCTTTGCCCTTTTCATAACGAAAAAACTCCCAGTTTTTCTGTTAATCCTGACCGTAAATCTTATTATTGCTTCGGCTGCCACGAGGGCGGTGGAATTTTCAATTTTATAATGAAAATTGAAAATTTGAACTATCCGCAGGCGCTTATTCTGCTTGCCAAAAAACTGGGGGTTCATGTTGAAAATGAAAACGGTACGCCTGGTATTAAAAAAGAAGATGAAGAAGCTATCCGCGGACGCGATGAGCTTAGCGAACTTTACAGACGTGTTGCCGGCAGCTTTCATCATATTCTAATGAATACAGAAGAAGGTAAAACCGCGCTTGATTATGTGCTTGGCCGCGGCTTAAGCCGCGAGACTGTAGAACGTTTTAAACTTGGCTGGGCGCCTGATGATAAGTATTGGCTGCATAATTTCTTGCATGATAAAGGCTATTCCAGCGAGTTTTTAACAAAAAGCGCGCTTTTTTCGCGTAAATATCCGCGGGTTTCGTTTTTTCAGGCAAGATTGATGTTTCCAATTAACGACAGATACGGCAAAACAGTGGCTTTTGGCGGCAGGACGCTTACAGAAGACGGGCCAAAGTATCTTAATTCATCGGAATCAGTTATTTACCACAAGCGGGAAACGCTGTTTGCGCTGGATTTGGCTTTGCCTGAAATTCGCCGGAGTAAAACAACATATATTTGCGAAGGATATATGGACGTTATAGCGCTTCATGAAGCAGGAGTTTTCAATTCGGCAGCCCCGCTCGGCACCGCTTTTACGGCTGAACAGGCGCGGCTTTTGCGGCGCTGGACAGATAAGGTAAACCTGTTTTTCGATACGGACGCCGCCGGAGAAGCGGCCGTTGAAAAAGCGATTCTTGTTTGCAGAGAAAACGCGCTTTCATGTTCTGTCGTTAAACCTGAGTATGCACAGGCCTTTAAAGACCCCGCCGATATTCTTAAGGCGGACGGAAACGCGGCGCTTGCCGGCGCGGTTTGCCGCGTTATAAGCGATAGTGAATATCTTATACAAAAGAGTAAAACCAGTTTTTTAACCCGGGAAGCGGGGCCGCGGGGTGTAATTAACGCAATAAATTTTCTTGCGCCGTTTTTTGCAAGTATAGAAAGCGCCGCCGAACGCGAACTATTTTCCAGAAACGCGGCGCTTTCGTTTGGCGCTGACCCAAAAGCGGTATTTGATGACCTCTCTTCAGGCGGCGCCAGGTCAATCATCAAATTAAGAACTCCGGTAAAAGACGATTCAAAAACAATAATGATGAATGAAGAACTTTTTTTGTTATGCGCAGCGGCAGTGCATTTTGAATCAAAAGTTTCTTTTTTTTATGAAATACGTAAAGGCGTATCAATAAATGAGCTTGGCAGCCAAAACGCAAAAGAGCTTTATCTTGCAATGGAAGAATGTATTAGACTTGGAGAAACAACGCTTGATTCGCTGTTTTCCAAATTGGAAGAAGGCCCATTGCGGGATTTTTTGGCCGAAAAATGCGCCGGAAAAGAGTTTACAGATAATGCCGAAACTCTTGTTTCAGACGGCATACGCGGCGTTAAAATAAAACATCTTGAACGCCGCGCCCGTGCCATAGATGTTGATATACGTCTTGCCGGCGATGACAGCCATAAAATATCTGAACTTCTTTTGGAAAAACAATTTCTGATTGATGAGATAACCAATTTAAAAACGCTTGCGGGTTCAAAAAATGAGTCGTAATATAAAACTGACTATTGCCTACGACGGCACTGATTTTTCGGGCTGGCAGCGTCAGGAAGGGCGGCGCACAGTTCAGGGCTGCATTGAAGACGCGCTAAAAAAAATACACCACAAAGAAATTACGCTATATGGCGCAGGACGCACGGATTCCGGCGTTCATGCACGCGCCCAGAATGCAAATTTTTATACCACAATAGATACAATAAACGCGCGCGCATTTGTACCGGCGCTTAACAGCATTTTGCCGCAGGATTTACGAATTCGGGCGGCAGACGAAGTCGATTACAATTTTAATGCGCGTTTTTCTGCAAAACGGCGTGTTTACCGTTATTTTTTTATTTTAGGAATGAATAATTTGCCTTACGAAACACGTTTTGCGCTGCAGCTGCGCTCTGCGCCGGATATTTTACTTTTAAATGAATATACAAGATTTTTACGCGGTGAACTTGACTGCACGCTTTTTGCCTCGCCTTCCGACCCAATTTTTGCCTCCGGCAGCGGCTCTGTTTTTAGAAATATAGAAAACGCTGTTTTTTTTATAGACGGCAGCCGGCTTGTATTTGAAATTTGCGCAAATGCGTTTTTTAGAAGAATGGTGCGTTCCATTGCGGGCACCTTGTTATACTACGAAGCTAAAAAACTTGACGCGCTTGACTTTAAAAATCTGTTAAAAAACGGCAGACGTTCAGATGCCGGCCCTACGTTGGCTCCTCATGGGCTTTTTCTTTGGAATGTAACTTATTGAACAGGCAGCCTGCGGCGGAGAGGGCGAACCGTCCTTTTTAATGAATTGTTAATTTAATTTTAACGCAAAAAGCGTTATATCGCTTTCCTGTTTGTTGCTTCCAATAAAATTGGCTATATCGGTTTTTACAAGTTCCAGCAGTTCTTTCATGGAACTTGAAGATTTTTCGTTTAGGATTCCGCTAATTCGTTCAATTTTGTAACGTTCTCCATTGCTGTTAAGCAGCTCTAAAAGCCCTCTTGAATATAAAAACAGCGTATCGCCTTTTTGTATGTTTATTTGCATTCGTTTATAAACCGCGCCGTCATCCAATCCAAGCCCGGGGCAGGAGTCCGCTTCCAGCAAAACAGGATTTTTGTCTGTTCCAATAAAAGGGCTTGTGTGGCCTGCATTTACAAATTGAAGTTTGCCGCTTTCAAGTTCCAGCAGGCCTGCCCAAACCGAAACAACTGCGCCCGCTTCGTTGTGTTCACGAAGGCGCGTGTTTAGCTCGGCAAATACCGCATCGAGCTGACTGCCATTGCAAAGCCATGAACGGAGAAGCGTTTTTGTTTCTGACATAAAAAGCGCCGCGGGGATTCCATTTAAACTTACATCGCCAATGATAAATATAAGGCGCTTTTTGTCTATCATAAAAAAATCATAAAAATCACCGGAAATTTCTTCGGTGTTTTTTGTAAATGCGTAAATATCAAAACGTTTTTCTCCGGTTTGTTCCGGAAACTTGTTTGGCAGCATGGTGTTTTGAATTGCGCGGGCTACATAAAGTTCAGAATTAAATCTTCGAATATCCGCAGTAACATTGGCAAAATTCTTTATATAAGCTTTTATATTTGAAGTCATGCTGTTAAATGCTATGGCGAGTCTGTCCAGTTCTTCTGTATCTGTTGTTACTTCGGCGCTTACATTAAGATTTCCGCCTCCAAGCCGCATTGCGGCATCGCCAAGTTCTATAATTGGCCTTGTTACCCTTTCGCTAAAACGAAAAACCAAAATTACGGCAAGCGCCGTAATAAATAACGCTATGGCAATAATCACAATCAGAACGCCTGCTGTTGTATAATCAGTTTTACGCTGGGCTGTTTTTGCGGACTCATCCATATTGAGTTTAAGCTGTCCCATTTGTCCTGAAATTTCGTTTCCGTTAAAATAAATACCCACAGACCAGCCAAGCCTGCCGGCAAAACGGCGCAGAGGGTGCCATGCGACATAATCCTCTTTGCCTTCCTGATTCGGTATTCTCAAAAAACCTGTTTCGCCTTTGGTCATTCGTCCGGAAAAACCGGCATAGTTTGGGTTGGAAGCATAGTTTTCAACTTTAATACCCTCTGTAGCAGAAGCCCTGATACCGGTTCCGTCAGAAGAAAAAAGTTTTTGTCCATTTTTATCAAGCAGAAATACATAAGCATTGTTTTTCCATATATTCGCCGCGCTTATAATTTCTTCAAACTTGGCAATGGAAACATCACAGCCGGAAACGCCTTTAAAACTTTTTTTGCCGCTAAAAACATCGTAAAAAGGCGCGGCGCAGCTCATAATAAGACCGCGTCCCCTGTTATCAACATAAATATCCGTCCACGAAACCTGCTCGCTCTGTTTGGCAAGTTCATACCAGCTGCGCTGGGTTGCCGTATAATTTTGTACAGGTGCCGGTGAATTATCCATAGCTATAATGTAACCTGATTCACCAACTACCCAGTAAGATACGGTTTGTGTGGGGAGTTTGCTTAAATAGCGCAAAACATCTGCGCAGTTGGAAACAAGTTCGGCTTCATTTTTAACTCGCGTATATGTAACTGCGGGCATCATGTGTATATAAGTTTCGCCTGCGTCTGCGCTTTGTCCATCTGTAATGATAGGCAGGGCGCGGGCTTTGTAGGTGCTGCTGTGCGAATAAATTGTAGTTACCGTTTCGGCAAGTAAAAGTGATACGTTTTCAACTCTGATTAGCTGTTCTTCAATAATAACGGCGGTGTTTTCGGCAAATTTAACCAGATTTGTCTCTAGCTGCGTTTCCATTGTCTGCGCGCTTACAGTGGCGGCTTCATTTCCAATGCTATTTGCGCTTTCAGTAGCGTAATCATCTATTCTTTCAAGCGCTACAATAAACGCGGCACTCATTACAGCAATACAGGAAACTGTTACAATTAACATATTTGATAATATTTTGCTGCGAAGAGTCTTTTTTGCCATATTAACTTTTTAAAAAATCCATTTTTGGAATGGTCAACCTTGAGGCTGCCGCGGCTTTGTTTTCGTCACGTATTGCCTCATAAACCTCCTCTCTAAAAACTTTTACTGTTTTGGGGGCGTTTATACCGATTCGCACCTGGTCGCCGCGAAGTTCAATTATTGTAACTGTTATATCATCGCCAATAACGATTTTTTCATCGGTTTTACGTGAAAGTATCAGCATGGCGCCTTCTTGGGATTTGAAACGGCAAGTTCTTTTTGAATATCATGTTTGGTGTTCCAGCGCTGGTCGGAAAGTATAACCTGTTTGCCAAGCCGTTTTTCGCGGTTTATAATAACCGGGCCGCGCAGATTCGCCGTCATTGGGCTGCCATCCTGAGGTATTGTTACTATTGTAAAATACAATGCGTCTTCCGGGTTTTTTACGCCGATTTCGTTGAGTTCATCATCGTTAATATCCATTTCGTAGTCAGGCCGGAACAAAAAAGGGTCTATTAGCACAAAGGCCGCATTAACGTTTTCTGTTGATTGAAGCCAATACCAGGGTTGAGTTTCGCCGTCAAGCAATACGTATTCGCGCAAGCCTTCAAAACCAAAAAGGCCGGCTTTAAAATTGATTTTCTGGCGTTCATCAACCTGCACAGTACCATAAGGCTTTGTGTTTACGGTTAAAATCACTATTCCCCCCTAAATTTTTTCTACCTGCATTATGTCTACTTCTACCGGAGTATTGCGGCCAAAAATTCCAACCATTACTTTTAGTTTGTTTCTTTCCGCATTTACTTCTTCTATTGTGCCTGTAAACGATTCAAAGGGGCCGTCAATAATTTTAACCTGTTCTCCATTGGAAAAACTTTGACGCGCGCGCGCGGGCTTTTCGCCTTTTATTTCGCCTGATTTTTGAAGCATTGCGCGCGCTTCTTCCGGGTGCAGCGAAGCCGGTTTTTTGTTTTGCGCCGCTCCAACAAAGCCGGATACACCCGGCACATCACGAATTTGCTTGCAAATTCCGGCCCAGTTTTGTTCCGGAAGATTTAATTCAAGCAAAACATACCCGGGTAAAAATTTTTTGGTTTGGGTACGTTTTTTACCGTCTTTAACTTCGGTTACTTGTTCTACAGGTACTTTTATGTCGCGCAGAACATCCTTGTCTATTGCGCCTGAATCCAGCTGCAAACGGAGGATTTTTTCAATTTTACCTTCTAAACCTGAATGAACATGAAGCACGTACCATGCGGCTGCCATATCTACCTTTCCTGTTAAAAAACTATCTGCACGCCAATGGACAGAATAAAATCAACAAGGCCGAGTACGCAGGCGATAATTATTGTAGAGATAATAACTACCTTTACAGAACTGAGCGCATCCTCGCGTGATGGCCAAATAACCTTTTTTAATTCGCCATGACTTTCTTTTATAAACTGGATTATTTTGCGCATCTCTACCTCAGTTCAAAACTATTATAGATTTCTAAAAAATTGTCAAGCCCTGTTTGCGCGGCCGCCGCGACTGCGCAACGCAGACGCGGCGCAGATGACAGTCGGGCATGTAGCGGCCGCCCGCGGGGGGGGCGGCCC
>JAIRPU010000146.1 GCA_031256815.1 Spirochaetaceae bacterium | reverse complement strand
CGCCGTGGCCGCGCAAAACGCAGGCTACGCCAGCCGCAGGCGCGGAATTACACGGCGGGGGAAACCGCGCTTGCGGTTTCCCCCGCTTCCGACTCAGGCCGCGCCCGTTGGTTTACGCTATAATTTGCCTCCGGCAAAAAACGCGCTTTCCGCTACAATTTGCTTCGCTTCGCTTGCAAATTCCGCTTCAATCGCTTGCGCGCCGGCTTTATGATACCTGTTTCTAATCGCAGCTGCATCTGCTGTAAAACTACACGAACAGGCACAAAATCCAGTTTAACACCGGTACCTGTCCGTATATTTTTAAAGAGCGTTTTTAAGAAACTTCTACAGTGCCGCCGGCGGCCTCTACAGCCTTCTTGATTTTTTCGGCGTCTTCTTTGGAAGCGTTTTCTTTAAGCGGCTTTGGCGCGCCTTCAACAAGATCTTTAGCCTCTTTTAAACCAAGCCCTGTAACCTGACGGACTTCTTTAATAACGGCGATTTTCTTGGACTCATCAAACGCTTTGAGAGTAACTGTAAATTCGGTTTTTTCTTCACCGCCCGCCGCCGCGCCACCGGCCGCCGGAGCTGCGCCAACTGCCGCTACCGCTACCGGAGCCGCCGCCGAAACACCGAATTTTTCCTCCATTAACTTGACGAGTTCTGAAACCTCCAGCACCGTCATGCCGGCAATTGCCTCTAAAATTTCTTCTTTTGTTGCTGCCATATTATTCTCCTATTGTTAAAATATACGCGCCCTCAAGAGCACGGCGGGCTTTCGCCCAAAACCCGACAGGACAGCAGCCGCGAGCCTGACAGGTTAAATAACAAAATCAAGTCTGAGCGGCGGCTTTTTTATCCGCAATCGCCTTAACAGTACGCACAAGCCGTGCGTTTACATCATTTAAACAGCCTGCCAAATTCCTTGCCGGCCCCTGCATTACAGACATAAGCATTGATACAAGTTCAAGCCTTCCGGGCAGTTTTGAAAACGCCTCCACCTGGGCGGCATCGTAAACCGCATTGCCAACGATAGCGCCTTTTATTTTTAAAACAGGATACTCCCTGGCAGCTTCCATCAAAATTTTTGCAACTTCGTTTGAATCCTTAGTCGCAAGCGCCAAAGCGGTAGGCCCAACAAGATATTTCGACACATCGGGCGCTTTAAGTTCCTCAAACGCAAGACGGGCAAAATTGTTTTTTACAACTTTGTAGCCGGCCTCTTTTGCGCGCAGATTTTTACGCAAACCGGTAATTTGCTCAACAGTAAGACCGCGATACTCGGTAAAAATAAAATCTGCGGTGTTTTCAAACGCGGTTTTAAGTTCTTTTATAGACGCGGACTTTGCGTCTTGCACTTTTTTTGCAACAATAGCCATTATAAACTCCTATAAAATCAAGCGCAAAGGCTTAAGCTTCTATTTTAAAACGTACACCGGGCCCCATGGTTGAAGAAAGAGATGCGCTTTGCAAAAAATCTCCTTTAGCATCGGAAGGTTTTTTTCGCTTTATCTCGTTTAACACCACAAGCGCATTTTCGGCTATAGCCGATGCGTCCATGGACACTTTTCCAATAGCCAGGTGTACAACGCCTGTTTTATCGGCGCGAAACTCTATGCGCCCTTTTTTTAATTCTGAAATTGCCCCTTTTAAATCAAAAGTTACCGTGCCTGTTTTTGGATTAGGCATAAGCCCTTTTCGTCCAAGCACCATTCCAAGCTTGCCTACATCCTTCATCATATCCGGCGTTGCTACGGCAATATCAAAATCGAGCCAGCCGCCTTTAACTTTTTCTATAAGGTCTTCAGCGCCAATAAATGCCGCGCCCGCTTCCTGGGCTTCTTTTTCTTTTTCCGATTTGCAAAAAACAAGAATCCGTTTTTCGCCTTTAAATTGATGCGGCAGGACAACTGTATCGCGCACAGACTGACTCTTTTTTAAGTTCAATTTTATGGATACTTCAACTGTTTCGTCAAATTTGGCAAAACTAAGCTTTTTTACTGTTTCAGCGGCTTCTTTTAATTCAAACAGAGTCTGCGGTTCATATTTTTTTAACGCTTCGAGGTATTTTTTGCCATGCTTCATTTTTCTACCTCCACACCCATAGACCGCGCTGTTCCCGCAATAATCTTTTTTGCTCCCTCAACATCTATGGCGGAGAGGTCGGGCATTTTTAGCTTTGCGATTTCTTCAAGTTTGGCTTTGCTAAGTTTGCCAACTTTTGTCTTGTGCGATTCTTTTGAACCTTTTTCTATTCCCGCGGCTTTTTTAATTAACACAGCTGCCGGCGGCGTTTTTAAAATAAAAGTGAATGATTTGTCCTGATAAACAGTTATAACTACAGGGATTATCAGCCCTGCTTCCATGGATTTGGTTTTGTCGTTAAACTGCTGAACAAACTGCGGGGCGCTAACCCCGTGCGGCCCCAATGCCGGACCTACCGGCGGCGCAGGCGTAGCCTTTCCCGCCGGACATTGTAACTTGATAACAGCGGTTATCTTCTTTTTTGCCATATTAACTCCTCTGTGGTGTATGCCTGGCGTGGCATTTTACGGGCTTTTTGGCCCTCCCACAAAACGAACTATGAATTAAACCGTATAATATGTCAAGTGGACAAAACCGCACAAAGGCCGCAGACCGTCTTCAGCCTTTGTTAAGGCCGGCGGCGCATCAGGCCTGTATGCAGTTTTGTCTGCCCCATTTTATTTAAATAGAGAAGGAGCTTTTTTCCTAAAAGCATATTTAATAAAAAAACTCAGAATTGCAGTGTTTTCATCCACAAAAATCGCGTTAAAGTATCTTACCCCTAACAAACACGCATGATTTTTTCCACCCAAATCAAACGCTGCGGAAACATCCCACGCAAACCCTGCGCTGCTGTTATATACATCCCACGAAAAATCCGTATTGTTGCCTGTCCACGAATATCCCAGCGATAATCCCAGTTGAATAAGCGGTACCGGATAAAAAAGCACACCCGGCCCAATCATATACGAATTGAATTGTACATAATTGTCAACATTCTGCACGCGATGCCCCATCATTTCAAATTCCAGAACCGCATATAGCGGTATTGACCCAAAAGGCCCCCAGCCGCCTTTTAATCCAAGATCTAAAGCGAAGTCGCTGGAGCCGTTAGGGCTGTCAACGATGTCCATTGCGTCATTGCCGTCTAACTTTGTCCAGCCTTTACCCAACCCAAAACCAAGGTCGATATAAAGTCCCTGCGCGGAAAGCGGCAAAGAAAGCACAACAAAAAGCCCTCCAAAAACGATTAACTTTTTCATACAAAACTCCCTTGTACATTTACAAAAAATTTAAGCCCAAAAATTCGAGCCCGAATTGTAAAAAACTCCCTGTAAATAAAGTTCTGCCTGATGATACCAGCCCCCCCCCCCCGTCAACAGTTTTTTGTAAAAACCAAGTAAAATCTTTTGAAAAAGCACTTAGCATTTGTTAAGTGTTACAGCTACAGGGCAATGTAACACGACTTACGGCATGGTTTTTTTGAAAGTTTTTCCTTTTTGGGTTTTCGGGGGGGGGGGGCTTCGCGGTGCGGCCGGAAGCGAATTTTGCAACCGCCACATCTTCGCCAAACGCCGGCAGCCGGAAAAGCACTCCGCGCTTTTCCGGCGTTGTCCCGCCTGCTCTGCACTTTGTGCAGTGCAGGCGGGGTGGCCTGAGCAGCGCCAACCAGACGGTCGCCGGTGAGCGCGCCAGTGCGGGTAAAGGGCGTTTTTTCCAACTTGCTGCTTGCAGCATTTAGGATACCCAAAGTATACTAAAGACAAATGAGTATCAAAGAAAGGATTACGGCGCTTCTCGAAAAATTGAATGAAGGCATATACGAAAAGGAAGAGGTCATAGCCCTGGCCTTGATGTCTTCCATTGCCGGGGAAAGCATCTTCCTGCTGGGGCCGCCGGGAGTGGCAAAAAGTCTGATAGCCCGCAGGCTCAAATACGCCTATAAAGGCGCGGCGGTCTTTGAATATCTGATGAGCCGTTTCAGCACACCCGACGAGATTTTCGGGCCGGTGTCGATCAAAAAACTTAAAGATGAAGATAAATACGAGCGGATAACCAGGGGCTACCTCCCTGCGGCGGAAGTGGTGTTTCTTGACGAAATCTGGAAAGCCGGGCCGTCCATCCAAAACACCCTGCTTACTATTTTGAACGAAAAGATTTATCGCAACGGCGAAAAGGAAACACCGGTTCCCATGGAAGCTCTTGTTTCCGCCTCCAATGAACTGCCCGCGAAGGATCAAGGGCTTGAGGCGCTCTGGGACCGGTTTCTGGTGCGGCTGTTTGTCAATGGTATTGAAGACACGAAAAAGTTTGATGGCATGATAGCCATGCCGTCGAAACCCTTCTCTGAACAGGATATTACCGGATC
>JAIRPU010000174.1 GCA_031256815.1 Spirochaetaceae bacterium | reverse complement strand
TTTTCTTTGCGGCCATAACCATAAGTAACGCAATGTCGCCCTGACGCACGCCTGGCACACGCGCCGCCTGGCCTGCGGACAGCGGTTTTGCGGCGTTAAGTTTCTCGCGCGCTTCGCTTGAAAGCCCAACTATTGAATTATAATCTATTTCCGGCGAAAGTTTTATTGCGTCCAGTCTGCCCATTTTGGCGGCAATACGGGCTTCTTTTTCGATATAACCACTGTATTTTATATCAAGTAACGCAGTTTCAACCCAATCTTCAGGATACGCCGCTTCTTTTTCGTTACACTCAAAGCTATGACCGTTGTTTGCGGCATTATTTTTTATTTCCGCAATGGCCGTCATTTTTTGTTGAAACAGTTCCCAGCGTTCATCGTCAATAAGGCCAAGCTTCTTTCCATGAGGGGTAAGGCGCGCATCGGCGGTATCATGCCTTAAAATAAGCCGGTGTTCGGCGCGGCTTGTAAACATACGGTATGGCTCGTTTGTTCCAACTGTTGTAAGGTCGTCTATCAATACGCCAATGTATGCTTCGCTGCGGCCAGGCAAAAACGGCGCTTCGCCGCGTACTTTGAGCGCGGCGTTTATTCCGGCAACAAGCCCCTGCGCCGCGGCCTCCTCGTAACCGGAGGAGCCATTGGTTTGCCCCGCGCAGTAAAAGCCGGAAAGGAGTTTTGATTCAAGTGTAGGATAAAGCGCCAATGGGTCAATGCAATCGTATTCAACCGCATAAGCCGGACGCACAATCCTTGCATTTTCCAGACCTGGTATTTTTGCCAAAAAACGTTCCTGCACATCTTCCGGCAGCGAGGAGGACAGCCCGTTAAGGTAAAATTCGTTTGTATCAAGCCCTTCTGGTTCAACAAAGATATGATGACGCTCACGGTCGGCAAAACGCATAACTTTATCTTCAATGGACGGGCAATAACGCGGGCCTGTTCCCACAATTTTCCCGGAATATAAAGGCGAGCGGTGTATATTTTCGCGGATAATCTTATGCGCTTCGCTGTTGGTATATGTTATATAACATAAAGCGCCTGTGTTTTCAGGCTGCTTGCCTTTAAAAGGTAATCCGTTAAACGAAAATGGGAACATCTCTTCGCCGGATTGTTTTTCCATAAGGTTAAAGTCTATGGAAGGGCCGGCGATACGCGCAGGCGTGCCGGTTTTAAAACGGCGTAAAGGAAAGCCCATGCTGCGAAGCGCAATACCAAGCCCGCGCGCAGACGCTTCTCCAAGCCGCCCTTCCGGCGCGTCATATTCTCCTATAAAGATTTTGCCTTCAAGAAAGGTTCCCGAAGCCAGAATTACCGTCTTTGCCATTATTTTGTGGCCGCGCGAAGTTAGCACTCCGGCAACGCGCCGCGCTTGCGGGCTGTGATTTTGTAAAAACCGGTTTTGGGATTTTTCCTGCCGGCTGCTGCCGGCCTGTTCCACAATCAAATCCACTACACAATCCATAAATATTTCAAGTCCGGCTTGTGTTTCCACGGCGCGGCGCGCTTCTGTCTGGTAACGCGCCTTATCCGCCTGCGCCCGTGGCGCGCGCACGGCCGGGCCGCGCGAACGGTTTAGGACGCGGTATTGTATCATGCAGCGGTCTGCAATTTTGGCCATCTCTCCGCCCAGTGCGTCCACTTCGCGTATAAGGTTGCCTTTGGCAAGCCCTCCAAGCGCCGGATTACACGAAAGCGCGCCAATACGGTCGGGGTTAAGCGTAATCATAAGGGTAGAAAGCCCCATTCGTGCCGGCGCAAGCGCCGCTTCAATTCCCGCGTGCCCGCCGCCTATTACAATACAATCGTACATCAAAAGCATAGTAGCGTAATGCGCCGCTTTGCCGCAATCTTGCGCGCGTAAGATTCAGTTTGAATTTTAGCTGCGGGTTAAGTCAAAACACCGCAAATTGTAAAATTAGCCCACAGAAATTTTTACAATTCCCCAAAATTTGTTTGACAAAAACTCTTTGTTGTGGTAACATAACTCAAAGCTTTGCTAGTGCTGGGTTGAGTATTGGCAATGGCGGCTAAAACTTATTTTGGAGGATAAAATGAAGCGGGTTTTTAAGTTTAGTTTAAGGGCGGCAATTACCGTAATATTTGCCGCTATCGCTTTAGTTTCGTGCCGGGAGATTTTTCTTACGCCAGGAACCGAAGGCGAAGACCTGGAAATCTTAAATCTTGAAGAAGCTGGTTATATGAAAATGCAAGAGACTACCAGCAATTACAACTACAACTTTGAGGGGGCGGAAGCGAGTATGACAGGCGGCGCGGCTGTTGAGAGCCCGGCGTTACGTGTACTAAGCGTGTCAAAAACGTTTTTGACACAGGCGCCCCAGATGCTTGCAATGCCAAATGCTAAAGGCGAGTGGTCTATGCTTGTGGAACGGAGTGCGTCTTATATAGAGCTGGAAGGCATTCCTGTGTCTAATGATTCAACGGTAACTGTTAGTTTGCCGAATCAGGCGGGGGGGCAAAGCAGCCGCCTTGGTTTAACGCTTAACGAAGAAGGGGCCACCGAGATTCGCGTGCTTGTAATATCAAACACGCCTGACGCAAACGAAGAGATGCAATATCTTAATTCAGATGAAGGCGGCATAGAAGGCGAGCCTCTGTTTTATCCCAGCAGAGTTTATATTATAAAGATTGAAAAAGGGCTTTTAGCGCCTGTTGTAAGCGACCAGCCTAACTGGAGCGATATATCAAGCGGGCCCGGATATTCAAAAAAAATCTTATTAAAAGACATAGATTGGGACGATTTCCGCCTTTGGGTGTTAACATGGATGGAAGGCGACAGGAGTATGTCGTCCTGGTGGAAGGTGGAGAGCGGCAAACATGGATGCAATGTATCCCTAACATGGTGCGTTAAGGAAGAGCAAACCAATGAACCTTACATACAATTTTATTATAGAAAAAGGAACTGGTATAATGAAACGGCTAGGAAAAACCAGGATAATCACCAGGCTATGATGCTTATCTATACTCAAAACAGAGCTTATGCCCTTGTTAAATTTGATGCTTACCCGGGTGAAAATGGACAGGATATAGGTTGGCTTCCGCCGGACGGAGGGAACTGGAAACGCGGTTATAGTTTTATGTCTGTAGACTTTTATGGTACATGGACGAATCTTGTTTTTAACGATGCCAGTACGCCTGGCAATCAACATGACAGCACGGTTATGCGCAACGATATTTTTGAGGATATGGACCCGCTTTTAAAGCCGCTTTTCGCGTCGCGGCTTGCCTATATCCGCGATTTGCGCGCCTGCTACGAAAATCCCGATAGCCCCGGCACAGTACTTGATGGCAGAAAATGGAATACAGGTTTGGAAAAGGTGGTAGACGGCGTGCCCTGGAAATCGTCCGGCGGCTTTATTAAGCATAATGTCTACGCCCTGCGCGTTCCTGCCTTTGCCGAAACGGTAACTCTTACCCCTACTTCGCTCACTTGTTACAATAAAGACTTAAAAGAGCAGCGCGAAGCGGACTACGAGCGTTTTACAGTCTACAATGCGGAACTGGAGGCAAACCTGCACGTTCGGCCTTATGTCAGCGGCTCGCATGAAACGGGCTTTTTCTACCGCAATACTATTTACGACCCCGGCGCGCTTTATGGCGCTTATAATGTTAAGCTGGCCCCCGGCGAGACTAAGCGTGTTGACTTTGTTGTAACTTCCGAAGACGGGCAGCATACAAACACTTACTATGTTTATGTTACACGCCGGGAAGAAAACAAGTTTGAAACAAAAGGCTATAGCTGGGCCAAGCGTTTTAACCAATCGACTGTCTATCTTAACTACACCGATGTAGAAACCGGCGAAAAGGTTGATACGCGGCCAAAACCGGTTGCGTCAAAGCCCGAATATGACGGCTGGAAATACTATGATATGGACGATGTAATGCTTGTCCACAAGGCAAAAGAGTCCCTTTTCCGTGATGACGGCAAGGGGATAAATGTTGTGCTTATGGGCGACGGTTTTTCGCAGGAGCAGTCTACACAGGGCGGTCTATGGGAGACCATGGCGCTTGAAGCGGCGAAAAGCTTTTTTGATACCGCAGTTTTGCGCGACTTCAAAGACCATGTAAATATATGGGTAATGTTTAATCCATGTCTTGGCGAAGGCGGGGTAGACGGCTCCAGCGCGTCAAAAAACCGCTGGGGAACATCCACGCCAGGGGGCAATGTTAGTTTTGATAGCTGGAGTATCAAGTGGCATCTTAAAGGGCTTTTTGGCGGTGAGAATTTCGACAAAAACGTGATTGTGGCATTCAAAGCCAACGGCAAATTTGGCTCCTGGTCAATGGGCTGGATTTGTTCCGGCGGTTATAACAACGGCTATGCGGCAAAACACGAATTTATAGGCCATACGCTTGCAAATTTTGCTGATGAATATGGCGGCGGTATTTCCAGCGAAGGGATAAGTTCCAAACCTATGCCGGAAGAATCTAATTCTGCTTTCAAATATCCTTATGATTTTGACGGTATCTGCTCCAACGGCATTTGGAATACCACGGCGCGTGATTTCCGCAAGCACGTTGCGCCGCCCGCAGGCGATACAATATCTGCCTGGGCAAAGACTTACGCTTATGCCAACGACCCTAACCGCAGGTATTATTACTTTGACCCTGACGGCAATAGGTATAATAACTGGACAGGCAGGCAGTACGAAGGCAGCCATCAGGACATAGACTTGAATCCTGACTGGGCAGAGAAGAGCGGCGCATGGCGTGAATGGTTAAAACAAATGTATCTGCCGCCATGGAAGGATTTTATGGACCATCGTGAGTTTATAACACAGCGCAACTATAAGATGCCTCCTGGTTACGAAAACGACAAAGTTGGTATTTATGAAGGCGGGGCAGGGCATTCCCGCGGGCATTACCGCTCGACGCCGGACAGCGTAATGAACAGTCACAGCACTTACTTTACGCCGTGGCAGCGCTACATTCTCTGGGCAAAAGTACAATACCGTTCGCGGGCAAAGAATTTTTCTGATTTTCAAATGCTAAAACTTGAGAATCCGTTTGAAGGCAAGTTTGTAAAACCCGCTATTTTAAAGGAGTTCCTGCTCTACGATACGACTAATACGAAGCGTTCAAAATCGGAGATAGAGGCATGGTGGAATCAGCATGGCAAGTATTTACCAGATGAAGCCAAACTAAAAATGCCTGAAGACACAGTAAAACTGTAACCTCAACTCTCTTTCTAAAAATGAATTAACTTCACCAGGCTGCGGCCTGGTGAAGGCGGCGCGGCGGGGCCGGCGCGACAAACCTACGGCTTTGAAAAGGCGGTTTTTATGCAGAAGTGCGTATAAACCGCCTTTATCATTTTAGATTCCAAAAACGTTTCCGGCAATTTTTATGCAATGCCTGGCCGCCGGAAGTGTTATCAATAATCATTCCGGCATCATAAATAATACGATATATGCTTGGCTTGTTTTTATAAGCCATCAATAGAAAAAAAAATATAAGTATGATATATTAAGGCATATTATGGATAATGTCAGAGAAATGTGTTCTGAAGTTCTTGTCTGTCTTGACGGGCTTTCAGTTTTTTCTGGAGTTTGTTCAACTCCGGTAATTAAATCCCTTCAGGAACTTATAACTGTTGTGGAAAACGCGAACAGCAAACCGCGGGAACTTATTAAGGCATGGGCATCTTTTTCTCACACTTTTGTTAGTCATAACAAAGGGCGTTCTTTTTTTATGTATTGGACGGAAGTAATTATGATGGACGAAAATCCATTTACCCTTGCCGCTGAACGTGGAGAAATAAAAGAACATAGCGTGCTTACAGAACTTGCCCACAGCGACCTGCGCCGGCTTGCCATAATAGGCGATTTTGATATTCCAATGCTTGCTTTACATATTACGGACGAACTATGGCGCGGCGGTTATGAAGATATGGCGCAGCTTATAGAAAAGGGAGTTCGTATTATTGGTGAACTAAAAGCAAAAAACTTCGATCTTCCAACGGAAATTTTGCCGTATAGCCTGCTTGTAAATCAACGTATAGAGCCGTTTGTTGAATTTATAAAACAAAATGGCGCGGGCACTCTTGGTAAATATAACTTTTTTTACTGGAAACGCGAAAAAGGGCTTGTTCCGGCGCTTTATGTTGACGAAATAACTCTTGCTTCCCTTTCCGGTTACGAAAAGCAACGCGAGATTGTTATTAATAACACAAAATGTTTATTGGAAGGAAAGCCGGCAAATAATATTTTACTATATGGAGACAGAGGCACAGGCAAAAGCGCGACAGTTAAAGCCGTTTGCAATGAATATAAGGATCTTGGATTGCGGCTTGTAGAAGTTTCAAAACAGGATTTATCCGAAATTCCGCATATAATGACGGCGCTTGGCGAGCGTGGGCTTAAATTTGTGCTTTTTATAGATGATCTTTCTTTTGAACGCCAGAATGACGATTTTATGCTGTTAAAAGCGCTGCTTGAAGGTGGAATTGAATCCAAGCCAAAAAATGTCGTGGTATACGCAACAAGCAACAGACGGCACTTTGTGCGGGAGCGTCCTGAAGACAGACCGTCAAGCGCCGCGGCCGCAGCCGGAGATATGCGGATGTTTGATACAATACAAGAGCAGCTTTCGCTTGCCGACCGCTTTGGCGTAACTGTTGTTTACAGCGCGCCATCGCAGGAAGAATTTATTAAAATTGCAGAGTTTATAGCAGATAAACGGCGTTTTTTTGAAGATAACGACTCCGATAAAAAACGCGGTCAGTTTAGAGAAAACGCGCTGCGCTGGGAACGCTGGTTTAACGGGCGCTCGCCGCGAACTGCACGCCAGTATGTAGACTGGGTAGAAGGCGGAGCAGGTTTTCCATGGGAGGCATAATGGTTTATGAAGAAATCCGTGAAATTTTTAACAAATGTTCCGGTAATCAAATGCGGGATGTTTTTGTTGAAGAAATCGAAACCGGAGATACGGATGAGTATGTTAAACGTTACCTTACGGGCAGCGATATTAAATGCGAAAAATCCATAAACGAAAAAGGCGCAATTATTTATGATATTGAAACTGATGGTCTTAAACAAAGAATAGCGCTTACCGCCTTGTAAACCGGCGCAATATTGCCGGCCATGCATTATCCGAATAATTCCGGTACTTGAGGTAATATATGCTTGATGTTACAATTAACGCCATGCAGGAAAAACAAGAGGCCGCAGCTTTAACAGAAGATATTGTACGGGCAAAAGTAATGCTCGATACATACAAACTTGAAATGGCCAAACGTGTAGTCGGGCAGGACGAAATGATAGAAGGACTGCTTACAGCGCTTCTTGCAGGCGGGCATTGCCTTCTTGAAGGCGCGCCCGGACTTGCCAAGACGCTTGCCGTTAAAACACTTGCCGGCATAACCGGACTTAATTTTAAAAGAATTCAATTTACTCCGGATTTACTGCCTGCGGATTTAACCGGAACGCTTGTTTGGGAACAAAAAACAAACAGTTTTTCTATACGAAAAGGGCCTATGTTCGCAAATATAGTGCTTGCCGATGAAATTAACCGCGCGCCGGCTAAAGTTCAGTCCGCGCTGCTTGAAGCAATGGAAGAAGGGCAAATTACCATAGGCGAAAATTCCCTGCCGCTGCCCGATGAATTTTTTGTGCTTGCAACTCAAAATCCAATAGAACACGAGGGCACCTATCCGCTGCCGGAAGCGCAGCTTGACCGTTTTTTGCTTAAACTTGTTGTGCGCTATCCTCAGCCGGAAGATGAATTGCGTATTTTAAAAATGAATGCCGGATTTGCCGTGCGCGGAAATGTTCTGGAACGTCAAAAGCCGTCTGTAGTGCTTGATGTGGAAACGATTAACGGGCTTAGAAAACTTGCCGATTCGATTCATGTGGACGAAACTGTTGAACGTTATATGGTTGCCGTTGTAGAAGCGACAAGGCCTGCACAGCCTCAATCAAAGCCGGAAACGGCGGCGTTAAGGGCGGGTAAGGAGAGCGTTTACAGGTATATTTCGTTTGGCGCTTCGCCCAGAGCGGTTTTGGCGCTTCACCGGGCATCGAAGATAGCCGCGCTTTTTTCCGGTTCGCCTTTTGTTAAACCTGAGGACGTAAAAAAAACGGCGGTTCCGGTTCTGAGGCACAGGCTTGTACTTTCGTACGAGGCAGAGGCGGCCGCGCTGGATGCCGATGTAATTATAAACAGGATTCTTTCGTTTGTGCCGGTTCCCTAAAATGATATAAAACCGGCTGTTTGGGGGGGAAATGGGATTAAAAGATAAAATCACAGCCATTGGAGATACCATTGAGGGGACAAAATGGAGCGCCAAACGGCGGATTACCGGTTTTTTTTCGCAAAAAAGTGTTAAAATATACATTGCCTTGTTTGCGCTGATTTGTGTTTTGGCTGTTGTTATAACAATTTTTGTAGCAAAAGCCTTAAAAAACAAAAAAACAAAAGCGCCTCCGCCCATGTTTGCCATAGAAAAAATAGCCGAAGAAGATATTTTTTTGCCTGGTGAACCTGATTTTTTGCCTGAAATATTATTTGAACAGGGGCAAAAAAAATACTGGACAAAAGAAGACGCTTTGGAATTTTGGACAGACCCTGCTGAATTTGGCGATGAGGTATGGCTTAAAAAAGCAAGCGAAATAATAGACGAAGTATTGGAACGGGTTCCATAGTATGTTTATGTTAAAACGTTTGATATTTATAATTCTGATACTTGCATCTTGCAAGACTACTCAGGACGGGCTTTTACGGCCGGAGAGAAAGAATCCGGATTACGGCCGGTTGAATACAGATACAAAAATTTCTAAAAACAATGCCGGCAGTGAGGATAAAGCCCCGCAGGACGGCGAAGTCAAAACCTGGGAACAGAAGTCGGCAGAGCTTGCCGAAGTTATACCTCCGGCTGAAGAAAATAATTCGCCTTTGTTTAAAGAACCGGAATTTGAAAACGCGGAACCTGAATTCCGTGAAACACCGGCATCGCAGGCTGAAGCGCGCGTTCCAACTGCCACAGACGGAGCCGTTACGGACGGGGCCGTAAAAGACGGAACTGTTACGGACGCAAATGCCACGGCGGCAGGCGCGCAGCCGGCAGTCTCTGATAAAGTGCCGGACACTGCGCTTGCCGCATCTGAATCAAGCGCGCCACGGCCGCCGCCGGCTCCGCCAAAGACTGTTAAACCTGCGGAACGCCCCCCGCGCCCTGTGCCTGCGCCCAAGCCGCCTGTGGAACGCGCAGGCGAAAAACCTGCAGCAGACGCCCCGCTTTTTAGCGAAACTCCGCCTGTTAGAACGGCGGCTTTACCGGCTCGCGCAGTGCCCGCTGAAACCGCGCCGCAAAAAAAACGAGTCTCAAGAACCGTAAGGGCGCTTGTAGGACAGATGCTGGAAATTCCGTTTAGGGGTTCCGGCTGGGTTTATTTGGGGGAACAGGATGCCAAGCGCGGCGCCGCCTATGATTCGCGCAGGCTTGACAACGAGGGACAGACATTTGTGTTCCGTGTTGAAGCGCCAGGCGAATACCGGCTTGAGTTTAGCAGGCAGGATTTTATAAATAACGCTTTTTTAGAGGATGTTGTGGAGCTTATCGCTGTGGAAGCGCCGCCGCATCAAACCCCCAGGCTTCCAGGCGAAAAAGACCGTATCGTAGCTGAACCGAGATGGCCGGCCTCCGGCGCGGAACTGCGGACGGCTAAATTGCAGGATACTGAACCCAAACCTAATGAAAATGGCGGGGTTTTAGGGGCAGCGCCCCTAGGAGAGGGGGGTAGTCCGTATGTTCAAGATGCGGATTCCGCTCTTGAACATACGGGCGAGGGGGGAGACTTCCCCCCATCTGAATCTAAAAAAGCGCCTTCTTCCAGGCCGGATTACATGGTAAACGCCAGAGCTGTTTTTAAGGAGGGGAAGTTTTCTGAGGCTATTAGCGCGCTTGACAGGCTGCGCGAAGCTGACGGAGACATTTCTGATGAAGCATGGTGGCTTTATGGCCAAAGTTTTGAATCTAACAGCAATGCGCGCGACATTAAGTCGGCTGCGGACGCTTATAATCATATAATCCGCGATTTTCCACAAAGCGAATATTATAACAACGCCCGCAGCCGCTTAAATTACATAAACCGGTTTTATTTTAATATAAGATAATGGCTATACTGATTGTTGCCTCTTTTGAAAAAGGAAGAGGCGGAGGCCATCTTATGAGGTGCTGCGGCATTGTTCGTGAACTGCGCGAACTTGGGCGCGAGGCATGGCTTTTTATTGCCGGAAATCGCGGCATTGAAGATGCCCGCCAAATTGCGGGAAACGGCCTTGATGCGCTGCTAATTCCTGAACATAAAATTTTTAAACAAAATTGGGACTTTGCCGTGCTTGACCGTTTTGCGACCCCCGCAGCCGAATTGCGGCGTTACCAGGCGCTTTGTCCTGTTATTGGAATTGATGAAGGAGGTAAAAAACGGCATGAATTTGACTTCCTTTTTGATGTTTTACCAGGGCTTAGATCCCGTTCCGAAGCGAATTATTGTTCTGCCGCGTTACTTACGCTTCCAAAAAACCAAAAACCATTGGCTTTTCCGGCATTTTATCTGCAAAACGCAAAAATACTCGTTTGTTTTGGCGCAGAAAATGCTAAAAACCTAAGTTTTTATACGGCAAATGCTTTAAAACCGCTTGCCGCAGCCCAAATAACTGTGGTTAGCGCCGGAAAAAAAATGCCGGTTTTGGGGAATAACGCAATAATTGAATCGATTATACCAAATTTACGCGAAAAACTTGCCGGTTTTGACCTTGTAATTACGCACTTTGGAATTTGCGCGTTTGAATCAATTGCCGCCGGAACTCCGGTAGCGCTTATTTCACCTTCGCAGTATCACGAAAAACTCGCCTTAAACGCCGGTTTTTTTTCGTTTGGCATAAAAAAACGCGGTGTTGCCGCTCTTGGGTGTTTTTGCCGCGCAAAAAATCCAAATCCAAACAAAATAATCTCAGCTTCCTGCGCGGCGCGTCAAAAAATCGCTGCGGGCGGTATTGGCGCGGAAAACAGTATCTGCGGAGAAAAAAAGTTTGCCGCCGTATTGGCCGCTTTAAAACCGCAAGTTTTTAAAAAATGCCCTGTTTGCGGAACGGATTTTATAAAACATAGAACCGAAAAAGTAATAGCGCGTTTTGCGGAACGCAGTTACAGGCTTTGCGGATACTGCCGTACAATTTCTATGAATCGCGCAGCGCCTCCTGATATTTCTTATTCCGACGCTTATTTTTTTGAAGACTACGAAAAACAGTATGGCAAAACTTATCTTGAAGATTTTTTGCACATAAAAGCGCTTGGTAAAACGCGGCTTAAACATATTTGTTCCATAGCGTCCGGTAAACGCCTTTTGGATATAGGCTGCGCTTATGGCCCCTTTCTTGCCGCCGCGCGCGAAGCGGGATATTACGTACAAGGCGCGGACGCTTCGAGCAGCGCAGTTAGTTATGTTAAAGAGAGTTTGGGAATAAATGCGCGTTATGGCTTTTTCCCTGCGGTATTTGAAGGTGAGCCGCCTGGAAGTTTTGATGTAATAACAATGTGGTTTGTAATTGAGCATTTACGCGAAACCGGCACCGCGCTTCGCCGCATCCATGAACTGCTTGCAAAAGATGGCGTCTTTGCGTTTTCGACTCCTTCTTCCAGCGGCGTTTCCGGATGTTTTTTGCCGCGCCGCTTTCTTGAACAAAGCCCCGCTGACCATTGGACAATTTTTAACCCGCGCAGGATTCGCCGTGTTCTTGGCAGAGCCGGTTTTAAAACCAGAAAAATTGTTAGTACAGGGCACCATGGAGAGCGGCTTCCGCTTTTTGGAAAATTCTTTGCAGAGGGCAAAGGCGCAAAAATTTGGCGCGGTATAAGTTCATTTTTTTTGCTTGGAGATACTTTTGAAGTTTATGCTCAAAAACGCTAATCTATTTTTAGCTTACAACGCAGCGAAAAGCGCGTCCGGCGCAGGGAAGCTCTTTTGAAGCGGCGTTTAACTTGAGTTTTAGATAGTTTTCTGTGGTAACACTTAGTTTTCCATCTTTAAGCCGCTTTTCCACAACTGCCTCTACCTCGCGTCCTGCCCAACGCCGTCTGTACCTGCCGCCGCTTTCTGTTGCAAGCGCAATAAGACGTTCTACACGCATTCTTGTTTCGCGTTCGCTTACACGTGGACGAAGCGCGGCGGCTTCTGTTCCAGGCCTCGGCGAAAATGGAAATGCGTGAATCCATGCAAATTCAGCTTTGGCGCAAAAAACAAACGTTTGTTCAAAATCATCAGCAGTCTCGCCGGGGAAGCCGGCAATAATATCACACGCAATAAAAGGGTCGTCTTTTACTGTTCTAAGCCGCGCTATAATCTCGTTTAGAGTTTCCACTGAATAATCGCGGTGCATAGCGTTTAACACCCGCCTGCTTGCCGATTGTATTGAAAGATGAAAATGCGGCCTTATCCGCGGATTTTGCAGCTGCTGAAAAAAACTGTTTGTAAAAACCGCCGGTTCAAGCGATGCAAGCCGCAGCGCGATACGCTGTGTTTTTTCAAGTAAAAAAGATAACAGAGAGGCAAGGTCAAGCGCGCCTTCTCTGTATTGGGCTATGTTTACGCCGGTAAGTACAGCCTCCGCGTTTTCTTCCGCTTCTAATTTAAGCAGTTTTGCCAAAATAACGCCTGAATTTTCGCTATGGGCGCTTCCACGCGCAAGCCTTACACGGCAATACGCGCATTTGTTATTGCAGCCGTCTTGTATTTTAACAAAGGCCCTTGAACGCAATGTTAGCGCCGGCATAACAGATTCTGATTTTCTTTCGAATTTTTCTATAACAAAAACTCTGCGCCTGGACGGAGGGCTTGTGTCTAAAGCTTCAATTTCCACTTTATTAAGACGCGCATAGCAGCCGGTAACAAAAATCAAAGGCGCGTCCGGTGCGGCAAGTAAACTGCGTATTAACCTTCTTGCCTTTTGTTCTGCTTTTGATGTAACAGTGCAGGTGTTGACTATAACAATTCCCGCATCGGTCAATTCGCCGTCATGTTTAATATTAAAACCGGATTCCTTAAAGACTGCGGCAAGCTCCTCGCTTTCCGCAATATTTAACTTGCAGCCAAGTGTATAAAACGCGATTTTATTCATTAACGGTCTATTGCGGCACGGACACGCTCCAGCCCCCGCCTGGCGTCGCTTAAATTTGGATTAAGCTCCAGCGCTCTTGAATATGCGCGAATCGCTTCCATGTTATCTCCAAGCATTTCGCGGGTATAGGCAAGCCTTGACCACCAAAGCGCGTTTACGCCTACATAATGCAAAGCGGTTGAAATAGCAATATCGGCGTGCCTGAATTGTCCAAGCCGTATATAAATTTCACCCATAAAATAGTAAACCATATCGATTCGCTGGCCTTCCGCGGCAAGATTCACATATTCCTGAAAATATTGCATGGCGGTTTTATTTCTGCCTTGAAAATACTCAATTTCGCCTAAAATCTCTATAACACGAACATCATAACGGGAAAGGCGCGCGGCTTCCGCCGCATAAACCGCCGCATCGGAATAACGGCTAAGTTTTAGCAGACTCCAGCAAAGTACAACATGAGCTTCAAGATTATCGGCGCGTTCTGCAATTTCTCTTTTGCAAACTTCAGCGGCAGCGTCATAACTGCCGGCGCGGTAAAGTTCTAAAGCGTCCCTTCCCTGCTGCGCCCAAACTCCAGCGCAAAGCGCCGTAAACAGAATTATGGCGTTTAAGCTGCGGATACGGGCTTCATAACGCATTTTCCGTTAAAAACACAACCTGTTTCAAAATTAATTTCCGGGGCATTTACAGTGCCTTCCAACCTTCCTGTTGGAGTTATTTCAAGGCGCATTCCAGCGTTTACATTTCCGGTAACATTACCGCGGATAATTATCCGGTCGGCGCTTATGTCTGCGTCAACAACCGCGTCATCATCTATAAGAAGCACTCCACGCGCGCTTATTTCGCCTGAGATTCGCCCGCGCACCAAAAATGACTTTTCAAAGTTAATAACACCGGTAAAATCTATATCCGGTGATAAGACAGTATCAAAATCTTCCTCGGAAAGCATATCATTATGAATATCTATCATACGTTAATAATACTCAAAGCATATTTTTTGTCAACAGGCCGTGCGCCGGCGCAAATGCCGGCTGTGCGACCCCGCGCCGCTTCGCGCACGCCGCACCCTGTGCGCAAGCGCAACGCGCTTTCGCACGGCAAATCTCCCCCCGCGGCCGCCACAGGCGGCTGCCGCTACCAGCCGCCCCCGCGCCGCTAAGCGGTTGACCGGCGCGCGGACGATATGTGTGGCAGCGCCCTGCTTTGCATGGCGCTGCCTTATTTGCCTGCCCCTACTCTGTGCGAAGCGCAGAGTAGGGGCAGGCCGGAAAAGCGCTGTGCGGCTTTTCCGGCCGGCCGGCGTTTGTCCCGCGCGCAAGCGCGTTGCGCTTGCGCGCGGCCTCCACCTGTAGCCGGCTAAACCGCATTGCGGTTTAGCCGGTCGTTAGCCCCCGAGGTCGTTTCGCAACGCGATGCGGCCGCGGCCGCCTTCGACCGCCCCCCTGCGCCTGCTTCGCGGCATTCACCGGCAGCCAGTTAAACCGCAGTGCGGTTTAGCCGGACGTGCGCCGCCACACATCAGACTCGGTGTGGCGGCCGTTGTGTTCCGCGGCCTGCGCGAGCGCAGGGCGGGGCGTGAGGTGGGAGCGGTGGTATGCTTT
>JAIRPU010000143.1 GCA_031256815.1 Spirochaetaceae bacterium | reverse complement strand
GAAACCTACAACGCGCTAATCGGCAAAGTGCGTGACGCGCAAAAAACATTGGCGGCAAAGATAGCGCCGAAAGTATACGAATACGGTTTTTTGCGGGAATAACGAAAAATCTTCCAAATGAATGCATATATTAAACTGCGCCGGTTCATCATTTTTCTATAATTTGGAATTGATTAATAATTGCCAAACGCCTTGTTAATAAACGCGGGTTAATATATTATTCATAAATGCAGTTTGGTACAATTCTAATTCACAACGAGCATGAATTTGACGCGGCTACAGGCGCGCTTGTTGTACCTGTGTATCAGAGTTCAACATTTGCCCAGCGCGACATTTCCGCCGGGCAGGAATTCGACTATTCACGCTCCGGCAATCCAACGCGCAAAGCGCTTGAATCGGCAATAGCGCGCCTTGAAGGAGGCGCCGCCGGTTATGCTTTTGGAAGCGGAATGGGGGCCATAGCTTCCGTGCTTGGTATTTTTAGCGCAGGCGACCATATTATTGCGGCGGAAGATATTTACGGCGGCAGTTACAGAATACTCAATACTTTTTATAAACGCTGGGGCCTTGAACACAGCGCCTGCGATGCTTCAAACATAGAAAACATAAAAAAGGCGCTGCGTTCAAATACAAAAGCGATTTTTTTGGAAACTCCGTCCAATCCGCTGCTTAAAATTACAGATTTACGCGCCGCGTGCGCTTTTGCCCGCGAAGCCGGACTTCTTGCCATTGTAGATAATACTTTTATGACGCCTCTTTTACAGCGGCCGATTGAATTGGGCGCGGATATTGTTGTTCATTCAGGAACAAAGTTTTTGGGCGGGCATAGCGATGTGGTTTCCGGACTTGCCGTTGCCCGCAGTGAAGAAATAGGCAGGCGTATTTATGCCGTTCAGAATGGTTTTGGCGCAATTCCAGGCCCATGGGATGTGTTTTTAATGTTAAGGGGCCTAAAAACCCTAAAAGTTAGATTGGAAGCCGCACAGCAAACGGCGGCAAAACTGGCGCTGCACCTTAATTCGCACAGCGCTGTAGAGGCGGTTTATTATCCTGGTTTGAATGGGCACAGCGGCAGGGAATTGCATGAATCACAGGCAAGCGGCGCGGGGGCGGTGCTTTCGTTTAAAACAAAAACAGAAGAGGCCGCCTTGAATTTTTTGCGGCGTGTTAAGCTCGCCGCGCCGGCGGTAAGTCTGGGAGGGGTTGAAACGATTGCCTCTTACCCGGTTAAAATGAGCCATGCCGGGCTGCCTCCGCATGAGAGGGAGCGGCTTGGAATTACACCGGCGCTCATACGAATTTCCGCAGGACTTGAAGCTCCGGAAGACTTAATCGCCGATTTTGATGCGGCGCTTGCCTAGAACCTTTGCTTTCCTGTTTTGCGGAAGCTCAACCTGTTTCGGGTAAAGATTGTTTTCTCTGGATGCTTTGCAGGGAATGATGCCGGTAGTTTTTGTTTGTAAAATAATGAAGCTGCACTTATGTTTTTTTATTATAACGTTTATTTTTTTGCCTCAGATTAATTTAAAGAGCGAAGAAACAGCTGTTCGTTCTATTTTGGATTTACGTACAAAGGAGCTTTTGGAGCTTCTTAAAGAAAATAAAATTGAATACGAAGAACGCCCTTTAAAACGCGGTTATGGCGCATGGGGAACTTCTGTATTTGTTTGGCCGCAGGGCGCTGATGATGAAAATTTTGATTCATTGGTAGTAATTGCAATTCCAATAACAGCGCCAAACGACAGCGGGCAGACAACACATTCCGGTTTTGCCGCGGCGCTTAAATTTTTAACTGACGTAAGGCCATTTACCGCGCCTGTGCTGTTTGCTTTTCTTGCCGATGAATGGGAACTTCAATCCGAAGCGCTTTCTTATTCCGGCCTGCGCGACCTTTTGGACGCGCTTCGTTATTCGGAAAACTGCGAAATACTCTATCTTAATACAGTAGAAATGCCCTCTGTACTGAATATTGTACAGGCGGCATATAATAATGTTGCTTCGCTTAATATGCTGAAGAGCTGGACAGATTCCTGCGAAGCGCTTGCTATTCCGTTTCGTATATTAAGCAGATACAATATACTTTATAAAAAAAAATTAATACAGGTTGCAGCTCCGCCGGGTATTGCCGGTGAATACGAAATTCCTCTTTTATACATAAGCGGCGGAACCGGCAAAATTGAAGAAACAAAAATAGACAGCGGCGCTCTTGGTTCAGCGCTTAACAGCTGGATTACCAAAAATGCATTGGCTTTGCCCGATAATTCTGTTTTAAATTATTATATTACGGGGCTCGATTCACTTCCGGTATATTTAAACGAAACAAGAATTATTATTATTTCATTTTTGTTTGTTATGTTGTTGTTTCTTTTTGCGCTGTTTATGCGTTATGCAAAATCGCATACTAAAATATTGTTTATTGTTTTGGGTTCTTTTTTTTCATTGTTGTTTTTTATTGTTAGTCTTGTTGATATAGCATTAATTCCCATTGTACTGCCATCGTTATTTATTCTTTCTCTTTTAATGATATTGCAGGCAATAAACAAAAAATATAAAATAATAAAAAGGCATTATGCGTTTTTTTCATCTGCTGCAATAATTATTTGTGTTATAAGCGCGTTAATTCCGTTTGTAAATATTATAAAAGATGCAGTGCGGCTTAAAGCAGAAAGTTACGACTGGAATCTGCCTGAATTAACCTCTGCCGCAGCGGAAGACAAAACAGATTTTTTTGACGCTGCAATAAGCGAGCAGCAGCTTTTGGAACGCCGCATTATTAAATTAAGCATAAGTTCAGCAAAAGAAGCGCTTTTATATCATGTAATATTTAAACCCGAACAGGATAGTTCAAGGCGGCTCTTTCTTGGCGAACATAAAATTCCGCCTTTTATTTATGCGGCGCCTGTTCCATGGTTTGTAAATGAAAACACACTGGAGCTTTCTATGGGCGCATTTCCTCCAAAAGAATTGAGTTTGGAAATAGC
>JAIRPU010000058.1 GCA_031256815.1 Spirochaetaceae bacterium | reverse complement strand
TGCCGGTTGAGGCGCGCTTTTGCGCGGTTTTGTCGCCAGCCGCGGCCTGTGCGCAAGCGCAGGCCAAGCGGAGAGCCGGCCGGCCGGTGGCGGCTGCTGCTGCTTCGCGGGCGCGCTTGGATACACGTCCTGCTAAACCGCACGCGGTTTAGCAAACTGCCGGTTTATGCCGCGCTTTTGCGCGGCTTTGTCGCCAGCCGCGGCCTGCGCTTGCGCAGGTTGCGGGATAGCCGTCCGGCCGGTGGTGGCTGCCGCTTCGCGGCGCGTGTGTGGAACGTCCTGCTAAACCGCGTGCGGTTTAGCAGGCTGCCGGTTGAGGCGCGCTTTTGCGCGGTTTTGTCGTCAGTCCGCGGCCTGCGCAAGCACAGGCCAAGCGGAGAGCCGTCCGGCCGGTGGCTGCCGCCGCTTCGTGCCGCGCCGCCGTTTCGTGCCGCGCCGCCGCTCCCACTCGCACCGTGAAGCGTAACGAATGTCCGTGTCAGTAATTAAGTATGATATTTAAAATAAAATATAGTATATTGACGCTGCGGGGTTTTTATGCGAATCTTTAAGAGCAAGTGGTTCGAAAGATTTACCCGCAAAAACGGTTTAACAGATAAGTCGCTGAGGGCGGCTGTCGCGGAAATCGAGGCGGGAAACTTCAGTGCGGATTTGGGCGGGAACGTGTACAAACAGCGGGTGGCAAGACGGGGCAGGGCAAGAGCAGCGGCTACCGGACCATCGTGTTGTTAAAACAAGGCGAGAGGGCGCTTTTCGTATACGGATTTGCGAAAAGCAAACTGGATAATATCAGCGGTAACGACGAGAGATATTACAAAGGTTTTGCCCAAAGGTTCATTGCTTATTCCGAAGCTGAAATTGAAGCCGCTGTTGTCGCCGGTGAATTTATTGAGATTTAGGAGTAAAACATGAAAAAAAAATACAAGAGCGAAGCATTGGAAGCGCTTAACGAAACCGTTAGCGGCTTGCATAAAATTGGACTGGTAACAGAAGCTGAGATGCGCTGGTACGATGACGGATGCTTTGTTCAGCCCGCAGTTTCGCGTGTTTCAAGCCCAAAAGCCGCTGTTGCGTGTTCAGGCGCTACAGTGTATGTGCAGGGCAAATAACAGTCCGCCGCAAAAAATACTTAAAGACTAATATCTCTTAATAAACTGAGCTTGCTGTGCAGTTCCGCGGCGGCTGTTTGTGGCCGCGCTTGTCGTCTGAGACTGCGCCGCTTTGCGCTTTCGCCGGTTTACAGGTACCCTGCACCGCCGCTTTGCGTCCCGGCCTGCGCTTGCCACCGTAGTCATCTACACCCGCGGGCGCAGCCTCGGCGCGGTTTTTGCCGGAGGCAAAAACCGCGCCCAAATATTAAAATTCAGAATTGCTTAAGGCTCAATGCGGTATATTGACAAAATTTAAAAGTACTGTGATACTGTTTTTTAAAATTACGTGGAGATAGCATGGCACGAAAACGAGGCGGCAGCGGCGCAAAGAATGGCCGCGATTCAAATCCTCAATATCTTGGAGTAAAAAGGTTTGGCGGCGCTCACGTTAATGCGGGAAGCATTATCGTAAGGCAGCGCGGCACTAAGATTCACGCCGGTAAAAATGTCGGCTGCGGCGGCGATTATACGCTTTTTGCCTTAACCGGCGGTACTGTAGCTTTTGAAAACCGGCGCGGACGGAAATTTGCCATAGTTAACGGCGATTGAACCGTTTTGCGGACGAAGTTACAATAGAAGTATCGTCTGGCGCCGGCGGAAATGGCTGCGCGGCGTTCAGACGCGAAAAATTTGTACCTAAAGGCGGGCCCTCCGGCGGCGATGGCGGCAGAGGCGGTAATGTTGTTTTTAAAGTCCGCGATAACTTGCGTACGCTTTCGCATTTGCGTTACAAGCGTGCGTTTAAGGCGGAAAACGGACACGATGGCGAAGGTTCCGAACGTTTTGGACGCGCAGGTGTGGATGCCGTAATTCTGGTGCCGCCGGGAACTATTTTAAAAGACGAAACAACCGGCGCTCTTATTCACGATTTTGGCAAAAGCCGCGATGACTTTCTTTTTCTAAAGGGCGGGAATGGAGGCTGGGGCAATGTGCATTTTAAGTCTTCGGTAACTCAGGCACCGCGTAAAGCGCTGCCCGGCCAGCCCGGAAAAACCGCTAAACTTAGGGTTGAACTTCAAATTATCGCGGATATTGGCCTTGTAGGTTTTCCAAATGCGGGCAAATCATCATTACTTGACCGCTTTACAAATGCCAGACCAAAAATTGCTCCCTATCCTTTTACCACAAAAATTCCAAATCTTGGTGTTTTACGTTACGATGAACGGGACATTATAATTGCCGATATTCCGGGGCTTATCGAAGGCGCTTCCGGCGGCGCGGGGCTTGGGATTCAATTTTTGAAGCATATTTCCAGAACTTCGGCTCTGGCGTTTCTTGTTGACCTTTCCGCAGACGATTCTATTGACGCTTTTGATATACTAAAAAAAGAACTCGGTTCTTTTTCCAAAAGTTTACTAAAAAAAAAACGGATTATTGTTGGCACTAAACTTGACCTTCAAGGCACGGAGGAGAGGTTTAAAGCGCTCTGTTTAAAGTATAAAAACGAAGAAGTATTTGGCATTTCTGTTTTTTCGGGCGAAGGAATTGAGCGGCTTGGACAAAAACTGCTGGAACTTGCCTCTACACAACAAATTCAAGAGCGGACTCAAACGCCTCTTTCGGAAGACTGAGTGTTTTTAACGGTGATTTTTCGCCGGAGGCTATAAAAACAGATGTTTTTGGCAAATTCAGTCTTTTGGCAAAAGCGGCAATAAGCGCGGCGTTTGCCTTGCCATGTTCCGGCGCTGCCGCAACGCGAACACGCAACCGGCCGCCGCGCACATCAAGAAATTCATTTTTTGACGCGCCGGGAATGATTTTTAGTTCGATATAACATCGTCCGTCTTTTATTCGGCAAACTTCATTCATTTTATTTTATGTTACTTTTATGCCTGCCAAAGCTGTTTTCAGCGCGCGTTTACACATTCGGCCTATATAAACAGAAAATACCTGCGCTTTTTCGCACTCATAATTCAGGCGGAAACATATAAAGGACAGGCAGTTTTAGCGCATTTTTTATGGAAATTGAATCTGTAGCGGAATGTTCGCTGGTCAGATTTATTTCAAAGGTATGGGAGAGCGGTTCAAAACCTTCGCCTTGCGCTTGAATCAAAAATTCAAAATTTTTGTTTTGACCCGCCGTTTCCGCAGGGAAGCCCGCCGGCCAAAAAGTAAAATTACCATCTGCCTGGCCGCTTACCAGACATGGATTCTGCCAGTTATTGCTGTTCATTTTAAGCAGCTCTCCATTGTGGTACAGCGCAACATCGATTCCTGTAAGCGGGGCAAAATTCTGCCCATTTAAAATTTTTCCGATAATTGCCGGTATATTAAAAAAAGCAATTTGATTAAACCCGTCTGTTTTAAGGCTTGTATTTCCATGATTAGGCCGCGGATTTTGCGCAATCATCTTAAAAGCGTCAAAAATCATCGCTATAAGGTCGGCATCGTTTTGTTGTTTTTCAAAAGCAAACATTTCCTCACGTTCAAGACCACGGCTGGAAACAAAATAACGCGGTTTAATGCGGTTAAGCACATAACAGGAAACATCCATGCGGCACGTTTCGCAAACGCAAATCCCCTTGTAAGCAGGATTTTGCTCGATAATTGCGCATACATCCGCTATTTGCGCATGGACAATATCTTCCATAATGTTATGAATCTTCATAGCTTAAATTTGCACAAAATTCAAACTTTACTCAAGTCCATTCTGCGGCAGTTGCAGATGTCCTGTTTGCTTCGCCGGATTTTGTTTTTACCATCACGGGGCCGCGTTAAAGGATATAACGTCCTAAATCATGGTCTTCCGCGAGGCCTTTTAATCTCTCATTTACAAAATCAGGCGTTATTACAACTTTTGTTGGCGCTATATCCGGCGCATCAAACGCAATGTCTTCCAACAGAGACTCCATAATTGTATGCAGGCGGCGCGCTCCGATATTTTCGAGCGTGGAATTTACTTTGGCTGCAATATCGGCAAGCATATCTATTGATTCCGGCATAAACTCAATGCCGATATTTTCAGTTCCAAGAAGGTCTTTGTATTGCCGCGTTAGAGCGTTTTTGGGCTCAGTTAAAATCCGCAAAAAATCCTCTTTATGAAGCGAATCCAGTTCTACCCTGAGTGGAAAGCGTCCCTGTAACTCTGGTATTAAATCTGAAGGCTTGGAGATATTAAACGCCCCTGCCGCAATGAACAAAATATGGCTCGTGTCTACCGGCCCATATTTTGTGTTGACCGTAGCGCCTTCAACTATTGGTAAAATATCACGCTGAACGCCTTCGCGCGAAACATCATGGCCGCCGCCTTCGGTTTTAGCGGCAATTTTATCTATTTCGTCAATAAAAATTATACCCATTTCCTGAACACGGTTTCTTGCTTCTTCGGTAAGGCGGTCGTTGTCTATAAGTTTTTCTGCTTCCTGGTTTATAAGAATTTCACGCGCTCTTTTTACCGGCAGCACCTTTTTTTTATTGCCGCCGCCAAAAATATTGGCTATTCCGGAAAGGCTGGATTCAATTTCTTCAAAGCCGCCGCCCATCATTCCAAAAGTAGGCATATTAAATTCCTGCGTTACATCAATTTCGACGGTTCTGTCTTCCAATTCGCCTGCGCGCAGCATTTCGCGGAATTTTTCACGTGTAAGGAGCTGTTTTTCGCGGTCTGCCGATTCTTTTGCCTTGTCTGCTTCGTTTTGTTCATTTTTATTGTCTTTTGAACTGACTATAGGTATGCCTACCTGAATTGCAGCGCCCATAATGCTGCCTGGGCCGCTGCCGTCGCTAGGCGAAAAAGAAAATGAACGCACAGGTTTTATTGTGGGTTTTGGCATTTTGTTTTTTTTTCGTTTGCCATCAGAACCCGGCAGCAAAAGATCCAACAGCACTTCTTCAGCGCGTCTCTGCGCATCTGATTTAACAGATTCCTGCATTTCCTGTTTAACCATAGAAAATCCGGCGGACATTAAGTCGCGCACCATGGATTCAACATCGCGTCCAACATAGCCTACTTCGGTATATTTTGTAGCTTCGACTTTAATAAAGGGCGAACCGGAAAGTTTTGCGAGCCGGCGGGCAATTTCTGTCTTGCCAACACCGGTCGGCCCTATCATAAGAATATTCTTTGGAGCAATGTCTTCGCGAATTTCAGGGTCAAGTTTAAGACGACGAATCCTGTTGCGAAGCGCCACAGCAACCGCCCGCTTTGCTTTGGACTGCCCAACTATATATTTGTTTAACTCCAAAACAATCTGTTTGGGCGTAAGAAGGTCCAAATTGAATTTTTCTTTTTTCATGTATTTATTCAGTATGCAATATTAGCAGGATATTTGCAATGGGTATGTACAATTCATTTCTCCAGCAAATAAAGATATTCAGTAACATGAATATCGCGTACGCCACGTCCGGCAAGGCTGGAAAGATTCCGGCATCCGCGAAAAGTATTATAGGCAGTTTCCAAAACACGGACTTTTCCGGTTTTTTCCAGCATGGTTTTCATTTCGTCAAGAGAAATAAAACCTTCGGAGTTGAACGATACAAGAACGAATTTTGCTTTTATACCGGCAACCAAAGCGGCTAAAGCCTCGTAAGCGTATTGTTTTTTATTATATGCGGAACGCTTCCAGCCGGCGGGAATTCCAGAAATTTTACTTATGCTTTCCGGATTCCTGTTTTCAAGTATCAGATTAAGCATAAAATAATTTGAGCCATAAGGATGCTGGTTGTAAGGCGGGTCAAGATACGCCAAATCGACTTCCGGAACTTCTTTTATTATCAGATTTGAATCGCCGTTATACACTTTATATTCACAATTAAAATTGCTAAAAACGGGAAAAGGCAGTTCAATATTCCCTTTTATACGCAAAAGCGCATCGCCCTTACTGCCCCCAAATTGCCCTATGCCGGTTTCCCTGTTTTTATAAAACCCTTTAAACACACCGGAAGTATTTGCATGAACTGAAGCTTCCGCAATTAAAGGGGCCAGAAAGTATTTTTGATACTGTGCGGGCGCAGCGCCAATAATATTCCGAACAGTGTCAATATACATTGCGTTTCTTCGGGTATAAAAAACCCTCTCGCCTCTTTTTATATTATCATCGTCTTTGGGCGAGTACAATTCAGCGATAATTCCTGCTTTTAAAGGCCTGTTTGCAGCCTCCGCAATGATGCTGTAATACATATCATGCAAAAGCGGCATATTCAATTCGTCTTTGTTTGATAAATAACATTCTGCGGTAAGGGCTGCGTATTTTTCCAAATCACCGGCAATTATCAGGCGGGAAAAGCGTTTTAAAAGACGCGCCACAATACCGGAGCCTGTAAAAACATCAAAAACATCCAGTTTGTCTTTTTGAAGGCGTTTTTGAACAATTTGAATTCCCTTTGTTATAAATCCCAAAAGGGAACGTTTGTTTCCTATACAGGTTATTATTTGTTTTGTCAAAAAGTCGGTATTTTCATACAGATCATCAAAAAATTCAAAATTCAAAGCGCCCGGCGTCCGGGACTCCCCCGGCGTATTAATCGGAACAGCGTTTTTTTTTGCAGCTAAAGTTGCATATACAGCCATACATCCTATTCTAGTGGTTTTTAGTTTTTAGGCAATGCGGGGGGTTGACGCAGTTTAGAATAGTCTGATATATTGAATCAAACTACCCGCTGGTTGCGGGATAAAATCAAAATTTTTTACTTTCGCGCCTCGATTTAACCGCAATGCACGGTACGCGGCGCGGATAGAGGAGAAAAAATGGCTAAACAATTACTGTTTCACGAAGAAGGACGCAGGAAGCTCCTTTCTGGCGTAGAGCAAATTTCAAAAGCTGTTAAAGTTACTTTGGGACCTAAAGGGCGCAATGTTCTTTTGGACAAGAAATTTGGCGCTCCTACCGTTACCAAAGATGGCGTTTCTGTAGCCAAGGAAATTGAGCTTGCAGACCCTTTTGAAAATATGGGCGCTCAGCTTTTAAAAGAAGTTGCCACAAAAACCAACGATGTGGCAGGCGATGGAACAACAACAGCTACCGTGCTTGCCTACGCGCTTGTTAAAAAAGGACTTGAATCTGTGGCGGCCGGTATAACCCCCATCGAATTAAAGAGAGGGATTGATAAAGCGGTAGAAATTGCCGTTGGAGAAATAAAAAAGAACTCCAAATCAATAAAAGACAAAGAAGAAATTTCCAATGTCGCCTCAATTTCTGCAAACAACGATGCCGAAATTGGTAAAACCATAGCCGATGCCATGGAAAAAGTAGGTAAAGATGGTGTTATTACCGTTGAAGAATCCAAAACAATGGAAACCTCTATAGATTTTGTGGAAGGAATGCAGTTTGACCGCGGTTATATTTCGGCATATTTTGTTACAGACCGGGACACAATGATTTGTAATTATGACGATTGTTATATTCTTATTCACGATAAAAAAATATCTTCCATGAAGGATTTGCTTCCCCTGCTCGAAAAAGTTGCTCAATCCGGCAAGCCGCTTCTTATAATTGCCGAAGATTGCGATGGCGAAGCGCTCTCCACACTTGTATTGAACAGCCTTCGCGGAACGCTCCGCACCTGCGCGGTAAAAGCGCCCGGATTTGGCGACAGGCGCAAAGCCATGCTCGAAGACATAGCGATTCTTACCGGCGGAACTGTAATTACAGAGGAACTCGGCCTTAAACTTGAAAACACCGATATTTCGGCGCTTGGCAAGGCAAAAACAATTAAAATTGATAAAGATAATACAACAATTATTAATGGCGCCGGCAAAGATAAAGATATAAAGGATCGTATTGCTCAAATTAAAAAGCAAATTGAAGACACAACCAGCGAATACGACCGCGAAAAACTTCAGGAACGGCTTGCAAAACTTGCCGGAGGCGTAGCTGTAATTAATGTAGGCGCGGCTACTGAAGTTGAACTTAAAGAAAAAAAGCACCGTGTAGAAGATGCGCTTTCGGCAACACGCGCCGCTATTGAAGAGGGCATTGTTCCAGGCGGCGGACTTGCGTTAATTCAGGCAATTCCGGCATTACAGAATGCCAACACAAAGGGTTTAACCGAGCATGAAAAAACCGGCTTTAAAATTGTAGAAAGGGCGCTTGAAGAGCCTATTCGCCAAATTGCCGAAAATGCCGGTCTTGACGCCGGTATTATTGCCGACAAAGCAAAAAATTCTCAGGCGGGGGTTGGTTTTGACGCCGCTAAATCCGAATGGGTTGACATGGTAAAAACAGGTATAATTGACCCGGCTAAGGTTACGCGTTCCGCATTACAGAACGCCGCTTCCATTGCGGGGCTTTTGCTTACCACCGAATGTGCTATTACCGATATTCCAGAGAAAAAAGAAGCGCCGGCAATGCCTGGCGGCGGCGGTATGGGCGGTATGGATGGAATGTATTAAGAACATGGACGCTTAAGCGTCCGGTTCTTTTATGTTTTTCGGCTTGATAAAAATTTTGTTTTCGGAGATTAGCGCCGCCCGTAAGGGGCGGCTTTTTAATCCTGTTTGGGGAAATTTGTGTTTGAAAACATTATTGACCAAGGTGTTATAGAGCAGCTTAAACACGATTTTGTTAACGCCGCGCTTCCCCCTTCAATTTTATTTTGCGGCCCCATTGCCTCTGCAAAGGGCACCACCGCGCTGGAACTTGCCCGTGTGCTTTCCTGCGAAGCTTCCGCAATTCCAAATCTTGAATTAAGCGCCGCATGGAGCTGCCGCTGCGATTCCTGCGCCCGTCACAGAACGCTGTCTCATCCTGACCTTTTGGTTTTAGGTTCAAGAAATTTTCTGGGAGAAATCTGTGCTTGCCGCAATGTTTTTCTGAACGATATGCAAACTGCAGGCACGCGCACACTTTTTGTCCGCGCCGTCCGTAAACTGCTGCTTAGGTTTTCGCCAATTATTTGGGAAGGCGACCCTAAAATTTCAAAATGGAACCCTCTTGTAGAGACAATACGCGATTCACTTGATGAACTTGAAGCTTTTTTTAAAGATGCTAAAGCGCCCGAAACAACAAATAAACTCGAAAAACTCTGTGATGTAATTGTAAACGCTTGCGTTGCGCTTGAAGCGGCAGATGGACTAACGGCCAATATTCCCATTGCTCAAATACGACATTCTTCCTATTGGCTTAGAATGTCGCCTAATGGACGCCGTAAAACATTGATAATAGAAAACGCCGAAAAAATGAACGATTCCGCGCGTAACTCTCTTTTAAAAATTCTTGAAGAACCCCCTTCAACAGCTACCATTGTTCTAACCTCAGCGCGGCCAAAGGCGATTTTGGCAACCATAACCTCCCGTGTGCGTCAGTATAAATTTATGCGGCGCTCAGTTGAATCCGAAATCGAGGTTTTAAAACGTATTTTTAAGCAAAATATAACGGATACTTGCGGCGAAAACCCTATTTTGCGTTTTCAAAGTACTTTTTTGCCGGTTTCGAGTGAAAAACTGGCGCAAGCGGCGGCATTTTTTTGGTCGTCTATTGCGGCAAGAACGATTGTGCAAAAACGCAAAAAAAGCGGAGCATCGCTTCCTGTAAACCAAATGATTGTTACGCTTGGCAGTTTTTGCGCTCCAATCGCCGTAGAAGGCGGTTTCCCAAAACACGAAAGCTCTGTTAAAGCGCTTGTTACACCGCTTTGTAAAAATGCCGCGGACTTTAAACCGCGCAGTTTGTTCAATCTTTTTATGGGAAGCCTCTACGAAATGCTTTCAAGGCCATTGCGCGAAGCGCCTGTTACGGATGCGATTCGCCTTCGTTCCATGTTTAAGCGCCATGCCGAAACCGCTTCGTCTTCTGTAGAAACTTACAATCAGTCGCCGCAGCTTGCGCTGGAACGGCTGGCCGTCTGTCTCTGCAATGATATTTGCAGAGAATTTGATTAAAAATATCATTTTTTTTGCGTTTTTATAAAGCACCGTTAAGCATTGCGCCTTTTTATTAATACTGCCAATTTGCAAAGCAAATTGGCAGCCACGTGGCCATGGCGCCGCGTGAAATTTTTATACGGAGAGGGCATAATGAATAACCTCAATTCTATTTTAATCGAAGGCAATCTGGTTCGGGATCCATTGTTCCGTTCCACGTCCAAAGGAACTCCACTGTGTACTTTTAGTCTTGCCTCCAACCGTTTCTACAAACAAGATAGCGGGCTGGAAAAAGAAGTGAGCTTTTTTGAAGTGGAAACATGGTCAAAGCTCGCCGAAACCTGCAAGCAAATGGGACGAAAGGGCCGCGGCGTACGCGTTGTAGGGCGTTTAAAACAGGATCGCTGGAACGGTACGGATGGCAAAGCACATTCGCGTATAACCATAGTCGCAGAACACGTTGAGTTTAGGCCGGAAATCAAACGCGAAGGCGAAGAAGCCCAGGAAGCGCAAAGCGCTTCAATAAGCGTTTTTCCGGAAATGCGGGAAGAAGCTGCCTGTGAACTTCCAATGGCAGCCGTTTTTTAAAACAAAGGCGGGCAGGGGGAATCAAGCGTCTAAATGTCATAATTGCTTGCACCTCTAATTTTTCTTCCTGCTGCGCATTAGTTAAACGCCGTTACGCAAAAGCGTAACGGCGTTTTTTTTGCCTGTCTAAAATTTCTTTTCCAAACGCCAGCTTAAAGAATAAGATATTGCATCTTCTTTTTCGTTATTAAAAATTTTTATTGTAATTCTGCCAATTTTACCGCGGGCGGTGGCGGAAATGGATTTGTTCCAAACAGCTTCTTTGCCGTCATGTTTTTTGTAGCTAATGCCTCCATTCAATGTTATAAACTTTATTGGCGCGGAAATTTCAGCGCCAATAACAAACTCTTCACGTTTACGTTCAGCGGGAATAACAGGATACGGCATTATGGGCGCGTTTAATTCACTCTGGCTGCTTTCCGTAAAGCTCATGCGAAAAGCGGCGCGAAGCGGCCCTGCTTTTAAACCAAGCATCATGCTGGTTTTGTCTTCTATTGCATTGTAAAATTGCGCATCGCGTTCAAGTTCAATCACAAAACGTGAGGGTATTATCAAAAAGCCTCTGATTACAGGAAAGGTAAAATTTAACCTGGATGAAGAACGGTCAAAAGCTTTTCCGGCGCCGGATGATTGTAATTTTGTTTCCGCCAAAACACGCATGTTTTTTGAGCCGTACCATTCGAATCTGGCGGCACTGCGAAAGCCGCTGCCTGTAACCGTGCCATTTTCTCCGGCATAGCGGCTTGTAGCGCCGTCCGCCGCAAAAGATACCCTCCACGGATGACTGCCAATTCTTATGCCGCTGTTAAAATAATCGCCTTTACCCAGGGAAAAAATTGATGAATTGGCATAGTCGGCGCTAAAACCGCAGAATGGATTTAAATAGTTTATATTGAACGCGCAAAAACGCATCTCCCTGGCTGGAAGATAGGGCTTTTTTGAAAACCAGCCTTGCTGTTTACGTTCCGCAAGAGTTTTTTCGGAATAAAGCCATTCAAAATGAATTTTGTGCCGCTTTGAAGCATAAAAATTTGTGTCTCCCTGCAATAAATTTTTGTTTTCGCTGTTGAATGTACTGGAAATATGGGCATTTGCTTCCAATGTAAACGGTATTTGCGGAAAAAAAGTAGAAAGCTCCAGCAAAGGCGTGCCGGCATTAAAATAAAATGCTTCTTTTGTGTTTGGAGAAATTGAGGTTTTAAGGTCGGTATTGGATGCCCTGTGCGATTCAAACCAGCTTGCGCCATGCGTCCATACATTGCGTGTTCTTGATATAAGCCCCCAGTTTTCAAGATGGCCGTAAACAACACGGGAGTCTGTACTTTGATGATACAACGCAAAGCCGCTGCGGGTTTGCCATGTTTCCCAGTCGCGCCACGGAGGAAAAAGGCGTTTATCCAGTAGTTGTGCCCTAAAAGAAAGTCCAAATGGGCCAAAAACTATTCCTTCCCAACGGTTTTCGACATTTTTTTTGTCTTCCAAAAATCCTGACCAAAGCACTTGAAACCCAAAATTATCGCGCAAAGTCCGGATGCCGTTAAAAGATGGCAGCGCTTTGCCAAAAAGATTAAAAGGCAAAGCGGCGCAAAATAAGAAAATAAAAATAAACTTCATGCAAGATAAATGGCATGAGTTTATTTTATGCTTCTTTTAATTCGTAAATTTTTTATAAATTTTCAATTGCTTTTTGAGTAAGCGCATCGCAGCGTTCGTTTAGCGCATTGCCGCTGTGGCCGCGCACCCATTGCCAGTGCAGGGGCAGTTCGGCGGCAAGCGCGTCAAGCTGCTGCCAGAGATCCTGGTTTTTTACCGGCTTTTTGGAAGCTGTACGCCAGCCATTCGCTTTCCAGTCAAAAATCCATGCAGTTATTCCGTTTTTAACATATTCAGAATCTGTATAAATTGTAATTTTGGGGGGGAAGTCTCCCCCCT
>JAIRPU010000056.1 GCA_031256815.1 Spirochaetaceae bacterium | reverse complement strand
CGTAAACGAAGCGAACTTTGCCCGCGACTTTGCGCGGCATATCTACCATGTTCACATGAAGGATGTAAAAGTGCGCAAGAGCGACCGCGCCGGGCTTCTCGGCTCATTTTTGTCATTCGGCGATACACGGCGGGCGTGGGATTTTGTTTCTGTAGGACACGGGGACGTCGACTTTGACGGCATCATCCGCGAATTGAACGCCGCCGGCTACACGGGACCTTTATCGGTAGAATGGGAAGATTCCGGCATGGAACGCGGCTTTGGCGCAAAAGAAGCCTGCGAATATGTGCGGCGCATAAACTTTAGCGCCTCAGACGCGGCGTTTGACGCCGCCTTGCATAGCGACTCATAGAGGCGCTATGCCAAGATAATCAACTCTTTACGGCGCAAGGGCGCAAGCCCTTACGCCGCATTGTCCCGCTAAACATACAAGGAGCTGCGATTTTAATTCTCTTGCGGAAGCGCCGGCAGCGCACCTTGTTTAGCCAGGCAAAAAATCAAGCGGCAGCGCACTATTCCAAAAGATTAAAACCTGATAAAATAAGCGGCAAATACAGGAGTTGGATATATCTTGCCTCATGGGAAGCTATTGACTTTTAAAAATTTTTATCAGGAGGAATCATGAAGATTTCAAAAATTGTCGTTTTATGCGCCGCGCTTTGTGTTTTGTTTGGAGCTTGCGCAAAGAAAAATACAGGCGAATTTACCATCAACAAAGATAAATTTATTGTAGGCATGGAAATAACTTATCCGCCGCTGGAGTTTTATTCCGAAGACGGTAAAACTCCGCAGGGCTTTGATGTCGATATGGCAAAGGCTCTGGCGCGCGAGCTTGGGCTTAACGTAGAATTTGTTGACGCTGAATTTGGCGGACTCTTTGGCGGCATTAACGCCGGTAAATTTGACGCGCTAATTTCCGGAGTAACGATTACGCCGGAACGCAGCGAACAATTTCTTTTTACAAAACCTTATATAGGCAACGCAATGACTATAGTAGTTCTTAATGACGCTCCTTTTCAAATTACAAAACCGGAAGACATTGCCGGTTACCGCGTTAGCTACCAGGAAAACACAACTGCCGAAATTTACGCTTCAAACATCCGCAAACAGGGGTATGAATATCAGGAATTTAAATACCCTTCTGTAATGAATTGTTTTGAAGACCTTAAATTCAACAGAGTAGATATTATTATTGTAGACAGTCTTGTTGCCCTTGAATATTTAGAACGCGACCCTGGCCTTTACAAAATTGTTTATCAGGGCGAAGCGGATGAATACTTTGGTATTTGCCTTAAAAAAGGCAACGATGTACTCGCCGAAAAATTAAACACAGCTATTGATAAAATTAAAGCTTCCGGCGAATTAACTGATATTTCTTTAAAATATTTTAATATGGATTTGGTCTCGGTTATAAAATAAAACAATGGATAAACTGCAAAAAATAATAGCATGGATACCCGCGCTGCTTTCCGGCGCGTGGGTTACAATAACGCTTACATTGCTTTCTGTATGCGCCGGCCTCATTTTAAGTTTGTTTTTTGCGCTGGGCAAAATGTCAAAAAACAAAATCGTAAATAAATTTTGCTCAGGTTATATTTTCTTTTTTCGCGGAACACCGCTGCTTATGCAGCTTTATTTTATTTATTACGGGCTTCCCGTATTAACTCCGGCGCTTACTATTTCCAACCGTTTTATAGCGGCGTTTATAGCGTTTGCGCTTAACAGCGCCGCTTATTGCGCCGAAATTATCCGCGCGGCTGTTTTGAGCATAGATAAAGGGCAATTTAAAGCTTCGCGCGCGCTTGGATTAACTTATGCGCAAACAATGCGACTCGTTATAATTCCACAGTCTATTCTCCGTTTAATTCCGCCTGTAGGCAATGAATTTATAATGATACTAAAAGACGCTTCGCTTGTATCAATTATCGCGCTTACCGATATTTCAAAAGCGACTCAGGCTATAGCGCTTTCTTCCGGTTCGGTACTTGTTTACATTCCGGCAATGATACTCTATTTGATTATAACCGCTATATTTAGTTTTGTGTTTCATAAGCTGGAAAAAAAATATTCTATTTATGAATAATTAATAACAGGAAAAATCATGATTATGATAAAAACCGAAGATTTACAGATTAGTTTTGGAGCGCTTCATATTTTAAAAGGAGTTTCGCTGGAAGTTCAACAGGGCGAAGTAGTTTGTATAATAGGCCCTTCCGGCGCCGGTAAATCTACTTTTTTACACTGTTTAAACCGCCTCGAAAAGCCGGACTCCGGTAAAATTTATTTAAAAAACCGGCTCGTTTTTGATTACGAAAACGGCGTAAATAAATCTGCGTTAACGCAAAAGCAAATAAGCTCGGCGCTTTTGGAACTTGGCATGGTGTTTCAAAAATTTAATTTATTTCCGCATAAAACAGTGCTGGAAAATGTAATGCTTGCGCCGGTTAATGTGCGAAAAATTCCAAAAGAAAAAGCGCGCGAAAAAGCGCAGCTGCTTTTGGAACGTGTAGGACTTGAAGACAAAATGTTTTCATGGCCTTCCCAGCTTTCCGGCGGGCAGCAGCAGCGTGTCGCTATAGCCAGGGCGCTTGCCATGGAACCGGAAATAATGCTGTTTGATGAACCCACATCGGCGCTTGACCCGGAGCTTGTAGGCGAAGTGCTGGCCGTAATGAAAAGTCTCGCTGAATCCGGAATGACTATGATTGTGGTTACGCATGAAATAGGATTTGCCCGCGAAGTAGCCGACCATGTTGTATTTATGGCAGAAGGTAACATTCTCGAAAAAAACAAGGCGTCTATAATATTTGAAAATCCGGAAAACGAACGTACAAAACAATTTTTACAAAGCGTCCTGTAAAAATTTAACAAAAGTTTTTAACGAAGCTGGAACCGGACAGGGTAGCGTATTCGCGCGGCGACTATCTGCCCGTTTGCTTCGGCAGGCGTTGCCTGCACCCCTGTAAACGCGCGAATTGCCGCTTCCGCAAAACCGCGCCCCTCCGGATCTTCCCGCAGAACATTTATCCGCGTAACCTGCCCGTGCCGGTTTACAAATAATTCCAAATAAACAGTTCCCTGTTCTATGCCGGAACGCTGGGCTATAGACGGGTAGCTAAGACGCGATAAAAGCTCTTTTTCGTTAAAGCGCGGCATTTTGGAAATTTTAGCCTGCGAAAGATAAACTTCACTTGCCTCGCTGTCCGGTGCGGCTGTGGCAACCACATCCGGGACTGTTTCTGTTTCTATAAGGGTTTCGGCGATTGCATCTGTTACCGTCTGCGGAACCGGCGTTTCCGGCGGGGGCGGCGGCGGCGCTTCGTCAAGGTCTACTATTTTAATTACATCTGCAGTTTCGGGCGGCGCGCCTAACTCCACCTCTATTGTAAACGCTATAAAAAAAATAGCCAAAATATGAATGCCGGCAACAATGGCAAATACAAGCGCGCGTGAACGGTAATTAGCTCTCATCTTTTACCACAAACGATACAACTCTGTATTCAATTAACTGCAAAATTTGCAGCACATTATTTATATTTTTGTATGGCGCGTTTTTATCCGCAAGAATATGTATTCGTGTATCCGGAGCGTTTCTGTAAAGTTCATCTATACATTCCTGAACGGCGTTAAGGGACGCCTCTGTGCCGTCTATAAAAGTAAGGCCGGAGTTATTTATCCAAATTTCCAGATTCTTTTTATCGCTTACCCTGGAAATTGAATAATGCGCTTCAGGATAATCAATTTTTACCTCTTTACGGTAATTGATAAGAGCCACAAGCATAATAAAAATGAGAAGGAGAAACGCTACATCGCTCATTGCGTTTGTAGGGATAATCATCATCCCTTTTTTTCGTTTTAGCTTCATTCAGATTCCGCCTCTTCTGCCATTTTAAAAGAGAATGAATTAACAGAAAGTTTTTTTGCAATTTCTACAAAACGCACAACGCTTTGCCACGGCGCTTCCGGATAAACAGTTAAAAGCACAGCAAGATTAGGATGAGCTTTTATTGCGGCGGCAATAGCGGTTTCCGCTTCCTGCGCCGAAAGTTTGCGTCCTGCCTGGATAATTTCGCCAAAATCATTTAGTTCGTAGCGCAAAATATCATCTTTTAGCATAAGCCGCGTAGAGTTCTTCGCCGGCAAATTCATAAGATAGCCGCGGTTTACGTTAAATCCGGCGATTACAATAAAATAAATAATCAGCAAAAACGCAAGATCGCTAAGAACCGAACTCGGTTCAAACAGTTTTCGTTTCGTCCTCTTGATCGTCATATAACGTTATCTCCGCAATTAATTCTGAACAGGCCGTCTCAATATTTCCCGCAAAACGGTCTACTACATGGCTTAAAAGGCTGCTTGCGACCATTGCTATAATTGCGATAATAAGTCCAAAAACGGTGGTAATAAGCGCTTCGTAAATCCCGTTTGCAACAATTTGCGCATTTACATCGGTAGCTTCGGCTATGGATTTAAATGCGCCAATCATACCGGAAACAGTCCCCAAAAAGCCTGTAAGAGGGGCAAGAGAACCAAGCGCCGTTAAAAAATCGAATCCGCTTTCAAGCGTGTTAATGCAGGTTATCGCCTCGGTTTCGGCATTTTTTTCAAGCCTGTGTTCAGATAAATTTGGATAATCAAACAGCGTCCAAAAAACACGGGCAGCCATTCGTTTTTTCCGGTTTTTTTTAAGAAATTTACGCGCGCCTTCAAAATCATCTTTACGCACAAAACCAGCTACTTCGGCTTTAATATCTTCCACCCGCAGATTGCATCTAAAAAAAATAAAAATAATTCTTTCTATTGCTATAGAAACAGTTACAATGGAAAAAACAAGCAGCGGCCACATAAAAGGCCCGCCCATTTGAAATATTTGTAACAGCGACATACTTTCTGTTGTATTTTGCATATAAAATCCTTTGTATTATTTTTTTGTTATTATATATTCATTGTTAAGCGGCAGAGTTATTTTTTTCCAGTTATAATCAACATAAATCCATGATGAAGCTTCTTCCCAGTCGCTTTGCAGCGCTTCGCGGCTTTCTTTGCTTTGCAAAAGCTCAGGCAGCGCGGGCGCAGCCAGTTTTTGTTTTTTACTGCGCGGAAAAAGGCGCGGCTTCCAATAACGCTCAAAATCATCCTGCGATTCAAAACTTGTGCCGTCTTCCTTGCGCATCCATGGGGTAAGATAGCGAATTCTTTCGTCCCGTCCGCGCAGCGCGCTTACCGCTCTTTCTTCCACAAGCCTTGTGTCGTCCCGGCGTATTTTACCGTAATTTATTTCGCCGCGTTCTATAGGGCTAAGCAGAGTCCATGCGGCGTTATTCATGCCAAAATCGCGAAAGCGCCCGCGCCCTGTCGCTATACATTTGAATTCATTCCAGCCGTTGTAATTTCCAGCAATAAAATGAACGCTTGTAACATAAAATTTGCCGGTTTTATCAGGAATAGTGCCATAAAATGTTAAATAGGGAAGTTCAGAATGTGTCCACATCATAACGCTGTTGCCATTCTTATCCTTGCCGATTCTAAGGTCAAGCGCCGAACCGTCAAGCGGACGCCAGTACTGTTCGGTTTTAAATTCAAACATGGAGCCGTCAAGCGTTTTGCCGCCTTTTTCTACAAGATTGCTAACAGTTGAGCATGATGCGCAGGCAAAACAAAACATAATAAAAGACGTTACAGATATAATTTTTCGCAGCTGCCGCATCATAATATCATCATAGCTCCAAATTAAGATTTTTTCAATACGGCGAATTGTCATGTAAAAGAACAGGCCGAAAACTGAACTACGGCGTATCCTTAAAAAATAATCCAATCCATATTAAAAAATTCCGATAAAAACAATGAATGTCCAAAAAATGCCGTATATTTATTGCTTTTTTTATTATAACGCTTCTTAATACAACGGTTTTATTTGCAAGAGGCGGCATCGATCCCGTTCTTTCCCAGGCAGACAAGCTCGCAAAAGAAAAAAAATATAATGAAGCGCTGCGGATTCTTACGGAGTTTATTCGAAGTGATGATATTCGTTTTGATTCCGCACAGGAACGCGTCCGTAAAATTCTTAAAATTTATGATGATTATGACAAGCTTGTAAATAAATTAATAAATGTTGTAGAAAAAAATCCGGAAGACTACGAAAATATAGTTCAGATAGCAAACGAACTTAGAAAAATAAACGCGCCCTATAACGAAGAAACGCGCCGTTTTGTAAACCGTATTCAGGAAGTAGCACGTTTTACAATAAACCGGGAGCGTATTGAGAATATTCTGCGGCAGGGAAGAGAGCTTTTAGACAGGGAAGATTATATTGGAGCGTTAAAAAAATACCGCGAAGGTTTTGAAATTTTTGATTATGAACTGCACGATTCCGGTTTTAAAACGGATTTAATAAAAAAAACCGATGCCACTGTTGCCGGCATTGATAAAGCAATAACCGGCGCTGCAGAAGTTTCGCCTGTTATGAAAAACGCCGGACAAACGCTAAACGCCGCAAACGAAAACCGTTCTTTGTCGTTTAAGCGTCAAACAGCGGAACAAACAACAAAAAGTATTATGCCCAGGCTGGACTCTCTTATTAAAATTAAGGAGGACATTGCAAAGGCGCATGATTATTTTGAGCTTACAGGCGATTTACCGGAAATTGAAGGAAGCGAAAAACTGGGGCGTTTTTATTATCCTGCCGCGGCGCTTTTTCTTCGCGGGCGTGCGGCAAGCGACAAAAGGGAAGGTATTTTAGGCGCAATCGATGGAATTTGGCAAAGCGCCGCCGTCCCGCTCGACAGGCTGGTTACCGGCATTGCCGAGCGTTTGTACGCCGAATCGCTTAATCCGGCAGAGGAGGGAAACTATCCGCTTGCAGGGACAAATATTGCCGCGGCGCGTGAGTTTTTACACCGGCCAAATATAATTGATTTAATTGAACCAAAAAGCAGCCGTTTTGAAAGTTTTGATGATGCACCGGCATTTTTCCTGCCAAAAACACCCTTTAACATAAAAGACAGCGTTACCAGGTTAAAAACAATGGACAGCGCGCTGCTTCATTTTAGCGAAGCGGGCGATATTGGCAGCCGTTTTTCCGCGCTTTCCAGACGCGCAAACAATCTTAACTTTGATGATTTAACACAAAAAAAGTTAAGTAACGAACAATTTTATAAAGAATTCATAGAAATTCAAAATGGAATTAGCGCGTTAAACAGCGAAACAGAGAAGCGGCTTGCCGCCATAGAAAATGAAAAACTGGCGCTTGCTCCGCTTAAAAATGAACCGCCGCTTATTGATAAAAAAGAGACTAATGCCGGCGCCACGCTGCGTTATATGGACGATTCTTCGCGTATTATGAGTGCGCTTGGTCAAAAAATCGCTTCGGCGGAACTGGTTCAATCCGAAAAATTGTATCTTGCGGTAAATTCAAAGTTAAAATCGGATTTGGATGATATTGAAAAACGTTATGCCGAGGGAACAAGGCTTTTGGAAGGCGTTATTATTAAAACCGAAGGAGATGAGCAGATAACCGCAAAATACTCACGCGAAGCGGGCGCGGTATTTAAAAACGTAGCCGGCACTATTCAAAATAATATTGATATAGGTGAGCGCACCCTGGACGCTTATAACGAAGATTCAAAAAAAACAGAGCTTTCCGGATTACTTAAGCCATACGATAAAGAAACCGCGGATTACATCAAGCGTATGCGTGAATTGGAAAGCGGCGTTAAACGCGATTTGGCGCTTGCGCAGGAAAGGGCGCAGCGTTCAGAATCCCTAAGAATAGATGGAGACAGGCTTTTATCCGAATCGCGGCGGGCGCTTAATGCCGAAGACTTCGATTTATCCCGCGAAAAACTGAGAAATTCGGTATCGCGTTTTGTAGAATCGCTTGAATTGCAGGAAAACCCCGCATTGCGCCGGCGCTGGGGCAGCGAGCTTGAGCCGCTCGCCGCGGAAATTACTCATTTGGAATATGAATATGTTGTAAGGGAAGTTAGAAAGTTAATAGACAGTTCACGCGACAGGTATTACGCGGGCGTTTTTGACCGCGCGGAAGAGTCGCTTGTCCGCGCCCAAAGCCGCTGGGCAAAAGTGGACGAAACGCCAAACGACGAAATCGTTTACTGGCTTGGGCTTGTACGCGGAGCGCTTTCGCTGCGTTCCGGCATGAATGTACCCATTACCGCGCCTTTATACCCGGAAATAAGCCAGCTTCTAAGCGATGCCAAGAAGAATTACAGAGAAGGGGTATCTCTTTTGGAAACCAAACGGGAAGCGGGCATGATAAAATTTGCCGAAGCAAAAGAAAAAACGCAGACAATTAAACTTATGTTTCCTGTTAATCAGGAAGCGGGAATACTTGAACTGCGCATAGACAAAATTATTGACCCAAAAGCCTTTGAAACGTCCTTTAGGCAGCGTTTTGTAACCGCTGTTGCCGGAACAAAACGTGGTGAAAAAGGGCCATATTTTGAACTTGAAAATCTTGCCGCTATTAATCCTGAATATCCAGGCATTGACGCCGCGCTGCTTGAGGCAAAATACGATGTTGGAATTTTAGAGCGTCCGATAGACCGGAATGTTCAAACCGAATCGGCCGGCTTTGTCGAACAGGCGCGGCGCGTTCTTTCGCAGGGGGGGCAAAGCGCGGAGGTTATAAGGCTTGCGCAAGCCGCGCTGCGCCTTAATCCCAACAACAGGCAGGCGGCGGCATTAATAGACCAGGCGCGTATTCGCGCAATGCAGAATGAATCGCGCGCGGCAACTATTATTTCCGATTCAAACGCGGAGCAGGAATATATGCTTGCCGTTATGGAATTTCAACAGGGACGAACTCTTAACGCGCTTGCACGCATACAAAGGCTGCTGCGGAACCCCGCAAACAAAAACAACCAGCGGTTTAACGAACTGCTTCGCCGCATAAACGCCGTTGCGCAATAACTATTTAGCTGTTGGTTGTTTTCTGTTCTCCTTCTTTTGCAAGTTCAGCGTATTCCGTTCCCAAAACACGCCGTTTGAATATCCTTGAATACGCCTGTCGTTATCGGACAGCAACAGGCGTTTTTCCGTCCAAAAGCAGTATTCTTCATTAACTTCAATGCCGGCGTATTTGCGCCCGAGTTTTTTGGCAACAACCAGCGTAGTGCCTGAACCGGAAAACGGGTCCAGCACCATTCCGTTTTCGGGGCAGCTTGCGAGTATTAATTTAGCGATTAATTTTTCCGGTTTTTGCGCAGGGTGGCAGGTGTTTTCCGGCATAGACCAATATGGTATGGAAATATCATCCCAAAAATTACCGGGGCAGGTTAGCCGGAATTTTCCGTCAGGAGTTTCTTCCCAGTCTTTTGGTTTGCCGTTTTCTTTATACGGCGCCAATACGAGGCGTTTTTGCTTTACCGCGTCCAGATTAAAATAATATTTTTCGCCTTTTGTTCCAAACCAAATATCTTCCGCCGCGTTTTTCCAGTTTGCTTTTGCTCCCCTGCCCTTTTCCCGCTGCCATATTATTCTGTTGCGAAGTATCGTATAATCCCGCATAATTTGATACAGGCAAAATGTGCTTTTCCAGTCTCCGCAAATATAAACAGAACCTTCCGGCTTTAAAGTTCTTATTATTTGCGGGAACCAGCTTTTTAAATATTCAAAATACGCTTCATCGTTTGTTTTTGAAAATTTAAACCCGCCAAAATCTTTATCCAAATTATAAGGCGGGTCTATTATCAATAAGTCGGCAAACTCAGAGGGCAATAAATCCATAATTTCAAACAAATCCGCGCAAATTGTTTTATTTGTTATTTGAGCCGCCGTCATTTCCATTTTGTCTGGAAAAAACAGTCTTTTTTTAAGCAGACTTCGCTCGGTTTCCGAAACAGTTAAAGTCCTGTTTTTGGAAGCTCTTTTTTTCTCCATAATCATGAATATATAATATTTTTTGCTTCAATACATGGGGCAGCGCCGCGCAGTAACGGCGCCGGCTATTCTGGCGTGTTGCGGCGGCAGCCGCGCTGCAGTGCGCTGCCGCCGGTCGCGTTACCGGCCATCCGGCAGTGCAGCCGCGTTACGCCGGAAAGATTGCCCCGCCTGACTTTGTCGCGCTGCGCCACCGGCCGCGCTGCCACGCGACCGCGCTGCGCCACCGGCCGCACTTCGCCACCGGCCGCGCTGTGCGGAGGCCAGACACCCGGACGCGCGGCGCTGAAGTCCCCCCCCCCCCCGTAAATCCAAAAAGAAAACTGTCCCAAAAAAGCACAGCTTTTAGTTGAATTTAACTGCCTTACAAACGTAATGCTTAACAAACGTTAAGCGCTTTTTTTTGAATTTTTCTCTCTTTTTGGCAAAAAACTATTGACGGGGGGGGGGGGGAGTATTGTTAGACTATAAGCGAAGTTTTGTTTACATGGAGTTATTGCAATAAACTCAGGATTTTTTTGAAAGCGCCGGGCGGCGCTTGACCGGCCCCGTCCGAAGCTGAATCAAAATTTTCCGGAAAACAAACGTTTTTGCAAATCAAAAAATAACTCTTAAACTTTGCCGCCAAATTAGAGGAGAGAAGTAATGGCAAAAAAATATTTAATTGTATTGGCTGTATTTGTAACAGTTTCTGCAGAAAATGCTTTTTCACAAAATTATGGCGCTAATTCATTTGGCACGTACAGCTTAAACAGCTCTTTTGATATTTTTAAATTTCAAAAGGAAAGCGTTTTTGATAACACAATAAATCCACGTCTTAATCTTTCGCCTCTTGCCATACAGGCAGGCGGGGCTTTTGCCATTAATTTTGTTATAGGCCTTGGCATTGGCTCTTTTTTGCAAGAGGACATACTTGGCGGAATTATTGGGCTTTCAGGAGAGCTTGTCGGCCTTGGTTTAATAATAGGCGGTTTGGCACTTGCCGCATCAAATATAACTGCGAAAGAGTACAACGGAACAACAACTTACTATTATGGCGAATATTATGGACTGGGAAATGGAATGATGATTGCAGGATTAGTAATGTTTGGAGGAACAAGAATTTTTGAAATAATCCGGCCCTGGCTTTTTGAATAACAAGCTCGCCGGAAGCGGCAAAAACACCGGCAAGCTCCAGGCTCAGAAAGCTGTATAAAAAAGCGTTTTATGATACAGTTAAATACAGGTATGAGCATTACTATACACGAATGTAAAACGCCGGCGGGGCTTGTTATACCCGGACTTTACGAAATACAGCCGCGCATATTCGGCGACAACCGCGGTTACTTTTTTGAAAGTTACAGCGAGCGCGATATGGCGGGGCGAACGGCGCGCTTTGTGCAGGATAACGAATCCAGTTCGGTAAAAGGCGTACTGCGCGGCCTGCATTTTCAAAAACAGCACCCGCAGGGTAAACTCGTGCGCGTAATTCATGGCGAAGTATTTGATGTCGCCGTTGATATACGCGAAGGCTCCGTAACATTTGGCGCGTGGTATGCGGTGGTGTTAAACGGCGAAAAACATAATCAATTTTATATACCGCCTGGATTCGCGCACGGATTTTTGGTAACAAGCGAAACGGCGCTTTTCGCCTACAAATGCACAGATTTTTATCATCCGGAAGATGAAAGCGGTATTATATGGAATGACGCGGCGCTTGGAATAGAATGGCCGCGCCTTGACCGTGAATACATATTATCGGAAAAAGATAAACAACTGCCCCCCTTTGCGCATATAAGCCGGCGCGCAGGCAACTGAAGCGGAATTTTAGGACGGCAAAAATTGAAGCCGGCCCCCTACCCCGCCGTAACCGCTAAACAATAAAGCTAAACCGCGCAGAAAGCTAAACCGCGCAGCCGGAACATTTGCAATACGCTATTATATTAAAAAAATATGCGCTATACTCATTACAGGAGCAAACAATGGTTAATGCTGTAGTAAGAGTTGTAAGAGAGATTGTTATTGCGTGGTTAATGCAGATATTTACGCAAAATGATATAATCCGGCATCGAATGCTAAAATTGGTGGCCGTGGAAATTAATGACAAAAAAATAAAAGGCTGCATAGCGGAACTGGGCGTTTACAAAGGAGATTTCGCCAAAAAGATTAATGTTCATTTCCCTGATAAAATGTTATATCTTTTTGATACTTTTAACGGCTTTGATAAACGGGATATAGAAATAGAAAAAAAGTTTAACAGTAACGCCAAAGAGAATGATTTTACAAATAACAATATTGCGCTGGTGTTAAAGAAAATGAAATACCCAGGAAATTGTATTATAAAAGAAGGCTGGTTTCCGGAAACAACCAAAAATGTAGACGAAAAATTCGCGTTTGTAAGCATAGATACAGATTTATTTGAGCCAATATATCAGGGGCTGTTATATTTTTATGCGCGGCTTGAAAAAGGCGGTTATATATTTGTGCATGATTACAATGGCAAATTATATGGAGCAAAAGAAGCGGTTCAAAAATTTTCAAATGAATTCAATGTACCTTATGTTCCGTTAAGCGACTTGTGCGGCAGCGTTGTTTTTTCAAAATAAAAAATTGGCAGGGTTTTATTCGGATTACCTGACAAGTCTAAAATTAAAAGGAGACTGCCATGAGTCAAGAAAAACACGCGCCTAACCCGCTGGGCTATGCTCCAGTTGGAGGACTTATCAGAAAATACGCGGCGCCGGCTATCGTCAGTATGCTTGTTGCGGCGGCTTACAATATCACCGACCAGATATTTATAGGTCATGTTGTAGGAATGTTGGGAAACGCGGCAACGAATATAGTGTTTCCGGTTACATTATTCTGTACAGCGTGCGCCTTGCTTATTGGAGCGGGCGCGGCAACCAACTTTAACATAAACCTGGGCGCAAAGCAGAATGACGAAGCGGCTGTTTTCGCGGGCACAGGTTTTAGCGCCGCCGCCATTCTGGGGCTCGGTGTTTTCTTTCTGGTATTCTTTCTTAAAACGCCGATTCTCCTTGCCTGCGGCGCGAGTGAAAATGTATTTCCTTACGCATTGTTGTACCTTACGATTACGGTATTTGGTTTGCCGTTTTTGTTGTTCTCCAGCGTGTGCAGTTACCTTATACGCTCGGACGGCAGCCCGATGTATTCAATGATTGCCGCCGCTGCCGGCGCGGTACTCAATGTAATTCTGGACTGGCTTTTTATGTTCGTGTTCCGGTGGGGCATACAGGGGGCGGCTGCCGCCACAATTATCGGTCAAATCGTTTCATTCATGATATGTTTGCGTTATCTTTTCCGGTTCAAAAGTGTTTCATTATCATTAATATTTCCGCGCTGGAACTATCTAAAAAATATATTAAAACTGGGGCTTAATAATTTTACAAATCATATATTGATGATGACGGTAAATATCGTACTCAACAATACGCTTAAACATTACGGCGCACTTTCTGTGTACGGCGCGGACATACCATTGGCGGTAGCGGCGGTTATTATAAAACTTAACACGATACTCACTTCTTTTGCTGTCGGGCTTGCACAGGGCTGCCAGCCTATTCTTGGCTTCAACACGGGCGCAAAAAACTACAGCCGCGTTAAAGAAACTTATATGAAAGCGGCAAAAGTTTCACTGGCTATCTGCGTACTTTTCTTTCTTGCTTTCCAGATATTTTCTGTTCAGGTTGTTAGTATTTTCGGCGGCGGCAGCGAGCAGTATTTTGATTTTGCGAAAAAGTATATGCGTATTTATATGTTTATGGTTTTTATGTTCGGCATCCAGCCGCTTACGGTAAATTATTTTACCGCGACCGGAAAAGCGGCACAGGGCATCATTCTTTCGCTCTCCCGTCAGGG
>JAIRPU010000046.1 GCA_031256815.1 Spirochaetaceae bacterium | reverse complement strand
AAAGAAGGGGACGCATCAAGCACATCGGACTTAAGCGAGTAAAGCGTAAAACTTATTATGGGGTTTGTCGGGCTTACATCTTCATTGTCAATTTCGCCTACGGCAAGTAAAACCGGCTTGCCGCCGTTATACATACCTGCCAATAAAACGCAGCCGGTTCCAACGGGATAGTTTCCCTGCGGAATAGATATTCTTAACTGATTGGGAAGACGCGCCGCTCTTGTCCTGAATTCAGTAGCGCTAATTTTAAACACAACTTCAAAATAGTCGAAGGTATGCGCTAACTCTGAAAAAAGCGCCCTTGAGACAATGGAAGGGCTGGAAACCGGTTTAACATTAACGCCAAACTGATAAAGCCGCCTGCCGTCGTTTGTAAACTTCTGTTCTTCAACAGTAGTTACAGAAACAGGTTCCATAAGAGGCTCCTCGCAGCTTAAAACCAAAAACAACGCCGGGGACGCCAAGACAATCAATTTTTTTAACATTATCTATCTCCTTAAAAGATTTTCCCCCTCCAGCCACACAGACGCGCAAAAACACGCCCTCTGTAGTTTAAATATTGTGCTGAATACGCAGAATATTGTCAACAGGGCGATTGAGTAATAAATAATCGCGTCATGGTCTTTATACAACCGGCGTTCGTTTTTTCTCAAAAGCAGTTTTCCATCGCTAATTATTTAAAAATACGTGTTCAATAATTATTTTTATACCCAATAATACAAGTACAGAACCGCCTGCACATTCTGCCTTTGACTTGAATTTGGTTCCGAATATATTGCCGGTTTTTACTCCCGCCATTGATACAAAAAATGTTATCAGTCCGGTTATTAGCGCCGCCCTTAAAATGTTTACATTAAATATGGCAAAAGTTATACCGATTGCCAATGCGTCAATGCTTGTTGCAACAGCCAAAACCAGCATCTTTACAAATTGAAATACATTTTTATTTATTCGTTCTTCTTCTTTTTTTGATAAACTGTCTTTTATCATTTTCCCGCCTATAACGGCGAGTAATGCGAAGGCGAGCCAATGATCAAAGCTCTGTATTTTATCTGCAAAATATGTTCCCGCAAAAAAGCCTATTGTGGGCATAAGCGCCTGAAAAAAACCAAAATATATTCCTGGAAGCAGTATTTCCTTTGCCTTTGGTTTTGTTACCGATAAGCCCAGGGTAATTGATACCGCAAATGCATCCATTGACAGTCCAACAGCGATTAACACGATTTCCAGAACGCTCATTCTGTTTTCTCCTGTATGTTGATATGATTTTAATGTTCCTGCCATGCCGTGCATAGCAGGCGCGTTGGGCGCGCCGCGGGCGCTTAACAAAAAAAGACATTGATGTTAAAATCGTTGTCTTAAAGAGACGCCTTTGCAAAGTTCCATGGCGTTTCAAATTTTGGGTATTTTTATAAAAATTAGGAGAAACTATGTCCGGACATAGCAAATGGGCAAAAATTAAACGCGCAAAAGGCGCGGCGGACGCTCAACGCGGTAATTTATTTACCAAACTTATTAAAGAGATTTCTATAGCGGCGCGTATGGGGGGCGGAGACCCTGAGGGAAATCCGCGTCTGCGCACGGCAATTATCAAAGCTCGCGGCGCAAATATGCCAAAAGACAATATTGACCGCGCCATAAAAAAAGGAACGGGCGAGCTGGAAGGGATAAGTTACGAGGAGCTTACCTACGAGGCAAGACTTGGCGAAGCCGCCATTCTTATTGAGGTTCTTACCGATAACCGGAACCGCGCCGCGGCCAATGTGCGTAATATACTTACACGCGCCGGCGCGGAATTGGCAAAAGCCGGTTCTGTAAGCCGTTTGCTTACACGCAAAGGCATTATAACATTGGACGGCGAAAAATATGGTGAAGACGAAATAATGGAAGCGGCGCTGGACGGAGGCGCGGATGATGTTGCGCTTTCCGATGGCGTTATTGAAGTTACAGCCGCGCCGGAAGACTTCGAAGGCGTTGCCAAAGCGCTTGAGTCAAAAAATTACGAAACAACCAGCGCGGAAATCAGCATGGTTCCAGAAGCGCCGGTTATTCTTGATGCCGATGTTACGCGCAAGGTGCTAAGGTTAATAGAAAAACTTGAAGAGGATGATGACGTTCAAAACGTTTACTCTAATATTGAAGTACCGGATGGTTTTGAAGACGAATAGCAATTTTGCCGTGCTGCGCTAAAGACCGACGCCAAAATATCATTTTTTACATGGTGTCAAGGAACGGTATGCAGACCAGTTCAAATGCGCCGCGCAGCACAGCAAGCGTTGCGCGGCAAAGCGCCAGTCTTGCGCGGCAAAGCGCCGGATTACCGGCGTTTAAGACAGAATTCTCGTGGTAAAACCGGCTAAACCCTTTGGAAAGTTCATAAAGCCAGCCGCATATCTGGCTTGGGTCATAATCCCGCGCTGCAAGCGAAACTACTTCGTCATAGCGGCTTATGGTTTTTATTAGCTCCCATTCTTCATCCGTTACTAAAAGAGAGGCGTCGAATTCCCCATTTTGCAGCGCCTGAGCTTCTTCCCGCCTTAAAATTGAAGAAATTCGCGCGCCCATATATTGCAGATCGGGCCCTGTGTTACCGTTAAACGAAAGCGATTCTTTTGGATTAAAAAGCATATCCCGCTCCGGCGACACCTGTAAAAGAAAATAATGCAGAGCGCCAAGCGCGATTTTTTCGGCGGCATCTTCCGGGTTTCCTACCGCCTCTTCACGTTCTTTGTTTTTTATTTCTGTAAACGCCATATTATGGAGTTCGTCAATAATATCATCGGCATCTACAACTGTTCCTTCGCGGCTCTTCATTTTACCTTCCGGCAAATTTACCATTCCATAGGAGAGATGATAGAGATTTTCCGCCCATTTAAAGCCCATTTTTTTTAATAAAATAAATAACACTTTAAAATGATACTGCTGCTCGCTGCCAACAACATAAACCAGTCTGTCAAAAGGCCAATCGGCATGACGCAGTATTGCGGTGCCAAAATCCTGAGTAATATAAAGCGAAGTGCCGTCTTTTCGCAGCAGAACTTTTTTATCGAGCCCTTCTCCACTAAGGTCGGCTTGTACAGAACCGTCGGCGTTACGCGTCCAAAGTCCGCGTTCAAGGCCGGCAAGCACTTCGCTTTTTCCGCGAAGATAAGTTTCACTTTCAAAATAGTAACGGTCAAATGAAATCCCTGTGCGTGTATATGTTTGCTTCATTCCATCTACAGTCCAGCGGTTCATTTTTTTCCAAAGTGCGACCGTCTTTTCATCGCCTGCTTCCCATTTTCTAAGCAGCTCGCGCGCCCTTTCTTCTGCCTCTGAATCAGTTTTTGACATTTTTGCAAATTTAACATAGAAATCGCCTACAAAACGGTCGCTTTTTAAACCGCTTGATTCCGGAGTTTCGCCTGCGCCGTGTTCAATATAAGCGAGCATTGATTTACAAATATGAATTCCGCGGTCGTTTATTATACAAACTTTATAAACTTGCGCTCCGGCGGCGCTTAAAATTCTGGATACACTTTCGCCTAGCGCGTCATTACGCAAATGACCAAGATGCAGCGGCTTGTTTGTATTTGGACTTGAAAATTCAATCATTATCCTTTGACCGGCAAGCGTTTTTGGATAAAAAAACTCATCCTTGTTTGAAAGCACGGAGTTCAAAACCTTTTCAGCTGTTTTTGCGCGATTAAATTTTACATTTACATAGGGGCCTGCTGCGCTTAATTCACTTAAAGATAATATTTCCACAACATTTTGAGCTATAGCCGCCGGAGCTTTTTTGAATTTTTTAGCAAACGAAAACATTGGAAATCCAAGGTCGCCCATAGCGGCATCCGGCGGAATTTCCACTACAACTTCTTCTGCTTCAACTCCAAGCGCCGAGCCGATTTTTTCTTTCCAATAATCTTTTTCGTTCATACCAGTTCCAATAGTGGTTTTAATAAAATCCTCAAAAATCAGACAGACGCGCCAAGATACGCTTCTTTTATCGCGTCATCAAGCATAAGTCCGGCAGCCGGCCCGCTTTTTATTACCTGTCCTGTTTCAAGCACATAGCCGCGAACGGCAATGTCTAGCGCCTTATACGCATTCTGTTCTACAAGCAGTATGGTTGCGCCGGCTTCGTTTATGCGGCGTATAATTCCAAAAATTTCATCTACAAGAATTGGGGCAAGCCCCATGGAAGGTTCGTCAAGGAGGAGTAGTTTTGGCGATGCCATAAGCGCCCGCCCCATGGCAAGCATCTGTTGTTCGCCTCCGGAAAGCGTCCCGGCATATTGATGGTAGCGTTCTTTTAAACGCGGAAACAGAGAGCAAACCATTTCGATGTCGCGGTGAATTCCGGCGCGGTCGCGCCGTGTAAAAGCGCCCATCTCCAGATTGTCTTTTACAGATAAATTTGCGAAAACCCTTCTGCCTTCCGGCACCTGAACAAGCCCTGCCTTAACAATTTGATCAGCTTCCATATCGCCTATATCTATGCCGTTAAACAGTATTTCGCCGGCAGTTTTTTTTACAATATTTGAAATAGCGTAAAGCGCCGTAGTTTTTCCGGCCCCATTGGAACCTATCAAACTGATAATTTCGCCTTTGCCTACTTCAAAGCTAATTCCGCGAAGTACCTGAATAGTGCCATAATGCACGCTAAGGTTAGTTATTTTTAAAAGATATTCAGTCATTTTAATCGTTTTTTACTGCTTCATCGCCAAGATATGCCTTTATTACGGCCTTATTTCGCCTTATATCGGCCGGCGTCCCGGACGCTATTACCTTGCCATAGTCCAGAACAATGAGACGTTCACAAATTCCCATTACCAAATTCATATCATGTTCAATAAGAAGAATCGTCAATTTAAATTCTTTGCGAATAAACGCAATAAGCTTCATTAAATCCGCGGTTTCCTGCGGATTCATGCCGGCGGCAGGCTCGTCCAGTAAAAGCAAAACGGGGTCTAACGCAAGCGCGCGGACAATTTCCAGTTTGCGCTGTTCTCCGTATGGTAAATTTCGCGCAAAGGTCTCTTTTTTGCCTTCTATTTTAAATAGAGATAGCAGTTCCAAAGTTCTATGCTTCATTCGTTCTTCATCACGATAATAACGCGGCAGCCGGAACAGAGCATCCAGCGGGTTTATCCGGCGTCTGTTATGCAAGGCAATTCGCACGTTGTCTTCTACGCTCAAACTGCCAAAAAGTCTTATATTTTGAAAAGTACGGGCAATTCCAAGTTTGGCAAGCCTGGCAGGGGCAAATCCTTCTATTTCGCGAACGGTTTTGTCGCGCGTTGTCAGGTGAATATTACCCGTCGTTGGCGTATAAACTCCGGAAAGCATATTGAATACGGTCGTTTTACCCGCGCCGTTTGGTCCTATTAATCCTGCAAGTTCACCTTCATAAAGATCGCAGGAAAAATCGTTTACCGCCATTATCCCGCCAAATGAAATGGAAAGCTCACGCACTTTAAGGAGTAGTTCAGCCGCCATATTATAACAATAACATGGGATTCAATCGTGTTTCAAGCCCCAAAATATTTTGTTTGACGGTACAAGGACGAGCCTATATTTTATAACGGCAGAAGACAAAGCCGCTATATGTATAAAACAGCGTGGAGAATGTTAGCGCTTAGAATCAAGTCCATTCGGAAATATCTTTTTTCGATATCCGCCATTGCTGATTACTTCGCGGTTTATAATTGTCCCCTATCAAACAGTATCTGCAAAACGGGATGGGTTTTGAAA
>JAIRPU010000181.1 GCA_031256815.1 Spirochaetaceae bacterium | reverse complement strand
CGCCGGTTTTTTGGGTTTTATATAACCGTATTTTTTATGGAGTATACGGTTTAAGAACGGCGTTACCGCATTCATAATCAGTATGCTGAACATAACTCCTTCGGGATACGAACCAAATTTACGTACAAGCACAACGATAATTCCCGCGCCAATGCCAAACAGCAATTTGCCGGTTTCTGTAACCGGAGCGCTGGTATAATCTGTCGCCATAAATATCGCGCCAAAAACAAGCCCTCCTGTTAGCAGGGTGGTAACAGGCCCAAGTCCAAGGCACACGCTTAAAAGCGCCGCCGAGCCAAGCATTCCAAGCGGCGCGCGCCAGTCAATGGTTCCGGTAACAAGAAGATAAATACCGCCTATCAGCACCAAAAAGATTGAAGTTTCGCCTATACAACCGCCGCGGAATCCTAAAAACAAATCGAATTGAGAAGGAACCAAAGCAGAAGCGCCGCTTAACGCATCGTTAATTTCGCCGGTTTTAAGGTAGGCAAGCGGCGTAGCGCCGGTACTGCCGTCCGGACGGAACGCGAGCTTTGCCGGATTTAACCATGTCGTCATTTGGGCGGGAAAACTCATAAGCATAAACGCACGCCCGGCAAGCGCCGGATTAAACACATTTGCGCCAAGCCCGCCAAAAAATTCTTTTGCTACAACTATGGCAAATACCGCGCCAAGCGCCGTCATCCAAAGCGGTATGCTTGGCGGCAGGGTCAGCGCGAGTAAAAGACCTGTTACCACTGCCGAACAGTCTTTAAGCCGGATTTCCTGTTTTGTGGCGCGCCTGAACAGCGCTTCCGCAACTACAGCCGCCGCTATCGAAACCGCCACATTCAACAGCGCCATTATTCCAAAGTTTACAACACCAAAAACTGTTACCGGTAAAAGCGCGACAATTACCCGCGTCATAATTTTGGGAACGCTATCCTGCCGCGCAATATGCGGGCTGGACTGCAATAAAAGCAATTTTTGCGTATTTTCGCTTTTTTCTGACATTTTATCTCCTTTTATTAAGCTTTTTGCGCTTTCGCCTGCGCGGCGGCCTGCTTTGCGGCAAGATAATTGCGAAGCCTGAATTTGCCGACACGGAAACGCTGCACCAGCCGGATTTTTGCCGGACAATTAAATGAACAAGCGCCGCATTCCATACAGTCCATAAGGCCAATTTTTTGCGCTTCGGCAAGGTCTCCGGCTTCAAGCGCATTGTTTAAAAGAACTGGAAACAGCCGCGCGCTGCAATTACGCACGCATCTTCCACAGCGAATACAGTACTCTTCGTTACAATCGTAAGTTTCTTCAAGCGTCAAAAAATTGATGCCCGATGTGTTTTTTTGCACCGGAATAGCCGCCGTAGGCACCGCTGTTCCCATCATGGGGCCGCCAAAAATGATTTTTGCAAGCCTGTCATAGTCGATGTTAAAATAATCCGGCACCAGGTCTGTTAAAAGCGTGCCAATGGGGGCAACGATGTTTCGCGGATTTCCGCAAGCGCCGCCGGAAACGGTAAGCCCGCGTTTTATCAGCGGACGCCCAATAGTAAACGCTTCGGCAATGGCGATAAGGCTGCCCACATTCTGCACAATGCAGCCTGAATCCCCGGGCAGCCCGCCTGAAGGAACCTCGCGGCCTGTAAGCGCTTTTATAAGCATCTTTTCGCCGCCCTGCGGGTACCGCGTCCGGCAGAGGCGCACCTCTATTGAACCCGGGTAACGCCCTTCGGCAATGGCCTTTTCCAGCACAGGCACAAGAGAAGCCTTGTTATCTTCCATGCCGATAAGCGCCGTTTGAACTCCGGTAATCTTCATTAAAATTGCAATGCCTTTTACAATCACATCCGGTTTTGCGCGAATTGCCGCTTCGTCTGTGGTAAGATAGCCTTCGCACTCCGCGCCGTCTGCAATTATGTAGTCGATTTTTAGATGAGGCGGAGGGTTTAGTTTGATATGCGCCGGAAAACCAGCGCCGCCCATGCCGACACAGCCGCCATCGCGGATTCGCGTAAGCGCCTCATCTTTGGAACAAGTCCACGGGTCAAGCGGCGTCATCATCGCGTCTCCCTGCGCAGACTCGTCCGCTTCTATGACGATACACGGCCCTTCGGTATTGTTCGATTGAAGTCTTGGTTCAATTTTCCGGACAATTCCCGCTATTGACGCATGAACCGGAACCGTCATTGGTCCGGGAGAGGCGGCGTCGGCTATTTTCTGCCCGCGCTTTACGGCATCTCCCACGGCGACCAGCGCCTTGTTGGGCGCTCCAAAATGCTGGTTTATTGGAATTACAACTTGCTTTGGAGTTGGAATCAATTCAGCATCCTTACCTGTGGTACGCTCCTTTCTTTCAGGAATATGAATACCACGCCTGAATGTACACTTACTTGCCATTTGACCTCCGAGTCTGGTTTTGCTTTTAAAAGCTTTGACGGCTTCGGCCGTCATAACCGCTTATTCAAAGCGGCCTCCATTAATTTTGTTTTTTTATTTTAATTTGTTTTTTGCTCTAAGTCAAGAAAAACTAGCTGCAAAAAATCAACTTTAAGGCTAAATGCGTTTTTATTTTCAGTTTGAATTTTTTTCTTGCTTTTAAGTGAAACAAGTCTTATAATGATTGGATAATTGAAATCGGAGGGTTATTATGGCGGAAAAAATTGAATTCCCCAAAGAGCTGCTCGCTTTTATAGACGAGTGGAAAGTTAAACCGGGTAGCCTGATTATGATTCTGCACAAGACGCAGGAAACATTCGGCTACGTTTCGCGTCCGGCGGCGGAAAAAATTTCTACGCTTACCGGTATACCGCTTGCGCGGGTTTACGGCGTTGTATCGTTTTATCATTTCTTTAAAACGACAAAGCCCGGTAAGCACAAGATCTCTATCTGTCTTGGAACGGCTTGCTATCTTAAAGGAGGCGGTGATGCGCTTGAAGAAGCGCGCCGTCTGCTCAATCTTGCACCGGGGGCGGTAACTGAAGACGGGCGTTTTTCTATTGACGAAGTGCGCTGCGTCGGCTGCTGCGGGCTTGCCCCTGTTATGACGGTAGGTAAAGATACCTACGGAAAAATCACCAAGGACAAACTTCCTGAGATTTTTGCCAAGTATAATTAGTAAAAGGAGCGAACAATGTCAAAATTAACATTGGATGCCCTCAGGAAACTGAGGGAAGACGAAAAAAAACTGTTCCGCAAAAAGCCTGGGTGTACTCACTACATCCTAACTTGCGCCGGAACAGCCTGCCAGTCCAACAAGGGCGAGGAAATTTACGAAGGCCTTATTGCCGAAGCCAAAAAACAGGGCGTAGGCGACAAGGTGGAGGTTATTAAGACCGGCTGTTTCGGTTTCTGCGAAAAGGGGCCGATTGTTAAAGTGCTGCCGGAAAACAACTTCTATGTGGAAGTTGCGCCGGAAGACGCCGCCGACATAATCAGTACCAACGTAAAAGGCGGAAAGGAAGTAGA
>JAIRPU010000180.1 GCA_031256815.1 Spirochaetaceae bacterium | reverse complement strand
GGGTCGTCGTCCTTTGCCTCGCCTGAAAGTTTACAGGCGTCAAAACCAATCGCGGCTAAAACCGCGAAACCTAATACTATTGCCGCGTTTGTTAAACGCGCCCTTATCCTCTTACCGCCGTCTTCGGGGGGGGGGGGACAATATAACTAACAACTTCATCTTCGCCATACAATTACTGGCCTTTGGCAACTTTGCTTTGGCAAATGCCGCCTTTTAAAATGTATTTACGGCATGGAAAATCCTTGCCGCATAGTTGTAATATAACACATAAAGCGAAAATATGCAAGGGGAATTTTGAAATTTGAAGAGAATAAGAATAAGAAATAGTAATGCAATAAAATCTTGTGGATTTTATTGCATTTTTTATGCCCGCGCCGCTTCGCGGCGCGGGGAGCATCGGCGGCGCAGACGACGATCGGCCGGCGAAACCGCCCGCGGGTTCGCCGGCTTCCGGTAGTGGCCGCCTGCGGCGGCCGCGCCTTTTCGCAGGCGTGTGTATTGGTTGCCGGCAAAGCATAAAAACGCTCCCACCAGCCGCCACGACGGGCGCCCGGTTCGCCGCGCGAAACGGGCGGGGCAGCCCTGGCGGCCGCAAACGCGCAAGCGATTGAAGCGGAATTTGCAAGCGAAGCGCAGCAAATTGGAGCGGAAAGCGCGGTTTTTGCCGGTTGGAATTAGGATTGAAATTAGGAAGAGATATGCCGCGTGAAAGCGCAACGCGCTTTCACGCGATGGCGCGGTGTGCCGCGAAGCGGATTGTGGGACGCACGCCCGGCAAAAATGCGCCCAAAATAACGTGCTTGTCAAAGGACTTGAAACGCAGGACTTTTTAAGCTAACATTAAAACAGGGAGAGTTTATGCCTAAGGAAGAAAAGGCTTTTAGGCCGAAGGAAGAAAAAAAGGCTGCCGGCGGACAGTCTGAAATAGCAAAAAAATTTAAGCAAAATCCGCTTGTTTTTATTGGAACGGTACTAGTTCTAATTTTGGTAATAGTAACCTTTGTTTTTTGGGGCGCAGGCGACTGGATACTGCCGCGCAGCGGGATGTTAAGCGATGATGAACTTACATTCGCTTATTACAATAATATTCCAGTCGAGCTTTCTCCGGGTAGTTTTTTTTCCGAACAGCGCAAGTATTACATTGACCAAATGCGCGGAAACGAGCGTTACGCCACTGAACGGGCATTTAATTCAGCAGTAACACGAACAGCAATTCTTGACATAATGAAACACGCCGGTTACGAGCCGCCAAAGCCGCTTGTAGACAAAAAAGTTGCCGCGCTGCCGCGTTATCAGGAAGACGGTAAATTTTCACTTTTGCGCTGGCGCAGTGAACCTCAAAGCGCGCGCATCGAAATTCAAAAATATATGCATGATGATATTATAACCTCACGCTATTACGGAGATTTAGCCGCGCGTGATGCAGATAATGGGCGTTACAGTTATTCCGTGCTGGTTTCGTCAAAAGAGGCGGATTTTATAGGCTCAATGGCCAAAATACAGCGGAGTTTTAAACTGGCGCTCTTCCCTTATTCGAGTTTTCCGGAAGAAGAACTGCTGGCGTTTGTAAAAAGGAACGAAACGCTTTTTAAAAACGTTCATATTTCGCAAATAAGCATGAGCGGTTTAAACGAGCCGGCCGAAGCGCAAAAAGTGCTTGATTCCATAAAAAACGGCTCTACAACTTTTGAAGACGCGGCAAAAGCCCATTCGGACGATTCTTTTAAACAAAACGGCGGTGAAGCCGGAGTAAGACTTTCGTTTGAACTGCGGACGCTAATACCAAACGAAGATGACCGTAACGCGGTTATCGCGTTAAAAGCAGGCGAGCTTAGCGCGCCTGTAAAATTAAGTTCTGGCTGGGGAATATTCCGCGCCGAAGCCGCCGTTACAGACGCCGCGTTTAACGAACAGGCAACGCTTGATAAAATCAGGCGATATATGAGCGAAAACGAACGCGGAGTTATAGAAGACTGGCTTATAAAGCGGGCGCGTGAATTTTCCGCTCAGGCAAAAGACGACTGGGATGCTGCGGCGCTTTCGTTTGGTGTGGAATCAAAACAATTTGGGCCCGTTCCCCTTAATTATGGAGACACTACACTCTTCGCCCGTGTACGCGATTTTTCAAGCGGAATTCCTCAACTCTCCAGCGCGGGAACAAGCGAAATTTTTTGGAATAACGCTTTTTCAACACCTGTAAATGGCATTTCAGAGCCTTTTGTTATCAGTTCCGGCGACGAAAATGTGGCTATACTTCAGCCTGTGGAAGAAAATATTGAAAACGAAGAAGCAGTAAAAAATACAACGAATCTTTATAAGGGAACATTTATAGAGAATGAAATTTTTAACAGTATTGAAGACGCGATAATGCACAGCAAAAAATTTGTAAATAATTTTGATGAAAAGTATAACACACTTTTTGGACAGCAGCCCGGGCAGCAATTTGGGCAGCAGTTTTCGTTTCAATAAAATTTATCCGGTGGTATTCTGTTATGGCAACGCGCGTTTAAGCGCGTTGCCATAACCACAGGAGATTAAAACAAGCGGCCTTGGGAGGGGTTATGGCTGATATGCGAGCGGCGCTGGCGCCGGTTTCTGGTGAAGGAATATTTGGCAGCCGCAATGATATTTTTATAGCGGCGGGTGTTGTTTCGGTTGTAATGATGCTCATTATACCCATGCCCGCGTTTTTACTTGACGCGCTTATGGCGATGAACCTTGTATTAAGCCTTATAATTCTTTTAATAGTGCTTTATACGCGCAAAGCCACCGATTTTAGCGTTTTCCCAACTATGCTGCTTGTAACCACAGTATTTGGCCTTTCGCTTAATGTTTCTTCCACAAGATTAATTCTAACCCAGGGCGGAAGTTTTAATGGAAGAATGATTCGGGCGTTTTCCAGTTTTGTGGTAGGTTCAGGCGGAACCGAAGGGCTTGTGATTGGACTCGTTATTTTTATAGTGATTATAGCTGTACAGGCCGTAGTAATTACCAAAGGTTCTACGCGCATAGCCGAGGTTGCCGCCCGTTTTACCCTCGATAAAATGCCGCAAAAACAAATGGCTGCCGATGCGGAATTTAGTTCCGGTGCAATAAATGAAGAAGAGCTTCGCAAACGAAAAGAAGAAATCGAACAGGAATCGAGCTTTTATGGCGCTATGGACGGCGCAAGTAAATTTATTTCCGGCAATGTAAAAATAGGCATTTTTATTACTGTTGTTAATATAATTGCAGGTATAATAATAGGAATAGCGCTTCATAAAGAGACATTTGCACAGGCTATTCAAACATACATATCGTTTGCCATAGGAGATGGGCTTTTAAGCCAGTTCCCATCGCTGCTTGTTTCCACAGCGACAGGTATTATTGTAACACGCTCTGTATCAAATGGCACATTTGCAGAAGATATATCAAATGAATTTACGCGGCAGCCTCGAATTTATTGGATAGGCGCAGCTGTTTTATTTGTTTTTGCGTTAATTCCAGGTTTTCCGTGGTATGTACTCATTCCGCTTGCGCTGCTTTTAGGTTTTTTTGCGTTCAGGCTTGGGCGCGACCGTATTCGCAAAATGTCAGATGAGCCAAAAG
>JAIRPU010000154.1 GCA_031256815.1 Spirochaetaceae bacterium | reverse complement strand
CTCCATTCGTTATTGAGTTTCTTTGCGTATATTTTTGATAAAAGCTTTAGCCTTCCGCATTTTGCGAATTTATTATTGACAGGCGGTATTTGCGCAGTTGTGTCAAGTTTGTTGTCCAGCGCCAATAAAATATCTTTTGCCAAATTTAAATAACCCATGCCGTCCCCGATAATATGATGTCCCAATAGTATTATTTCCGTTTGGGTATCGCCGCCAATTACGGCAATTTTTACCAGCGGCCCGTGTAAAAAATCAAATGGGGTATTGTCCGTTTTTTTAAACCAAATTTGCCAATCCGGCATTTCTTCGGATTTGTAATACTCTGTTTCAGTGCGGCTTGTGTCCGGGACAAGCCATGCGTTATGGTCATTATCTATTTTTATTGAACACGTCAAAAATGGATGCCTTTTACAAACATTATCCATTGCCGCGTTAAATCTTTCGCTTTCAATCTTTTTATCTATCAGTATCCTAAAACATACATTAATATTGGGAGACCGTAAAAACAGTCTTTCAGTCAATATTTTGATGGTTTCCATTTATAAGCGCTCCTTGTTTTGATTTTAGCCGCGCCAGTAGTCACGTTTAAAGAGTATTAACATTGCCCACAATTCAAGGCGTCCTGCAAGCATTACAACAATGTAGATTGCTTTTAAATGCGGTGCAAAAATTGAATAATTTGCTCCCGGCGCAAAGCTGCCAAAACCTGTGCCTATGTTTCCGATTACAGAAAGCGCTGTGGATATAGATGTAACTATGTCAAAACCGGAAGCTGCTGTTAAAAGCGCTGTTATCATCGTTATAAAAAGATAAAGAAATACAAAACCGGCAACTCCATAAACGACATCTTTTCTACCTACCTTACCATTAAGCTGAATACTAAAAACGCCGCGAGGATATAAAAGTTTTTGAATTTCGTTGCCGGCCTGTTTATAAACAACTACATGGCGTATTATCTTAATACCGCCGGCAGTTGAACCGGAACAACCGCCGGCAAACATCAAAAGAAACAGCACGGTTTGCGCAAGCGGCGGCCATTCACCGTACTTTGCTATAGCTGTACCGCCTGTTGTTAAAAACGCCAATGTTTGAAAACTACCCAAACGAAGCGCATCTTCAAAAGAATCATAAAAAGAACGAATATCAAAAACAACAATTGCTGAGCAAACTACGGCAATTAAAACATAAGCACGAAGCTCTGAATTATAAAAAATTTCGCGCAAGTTTCCTTTAAGTAAATAGTAGTATAAATTAAAATTAACCGCCGAGAAAAATAAAAACAACATGAATACAACTTCAAGATAAGGCGAATTATAATACAAAAGCCCGTCATTTTTTGTCGAAATGCCGCCGGTAGAAACCGTGCTAAATGAATGGCATATTGCGTCAAAGGCGTTCATGCCGCCAAGCATATAAAGTAAAAACAAACCAAAGGTCATAGCGCAATAAAAAAGCCAAAGCGTTTTTGCGGTAGCTGTTATTTTTGGAGTTATTTTATCTTTTTCCGGCCCTGTTGTTTCGGCTTTTACAAGTTGAAAACCGCCAACGCCCAATAATGGCATAAAAGCTACGGTAAGCAGCAATATACCCATGCCGCCTATCCAATAAGAAGCGCAGCGCCAAAACATTAACGAACGCGGGAGCGCTTCTACATCGCTTATTGTTGTTGCGCCTGTTGTGGCAAAAGCGCCGGCGCTTTCAAAAAGCGCATCCAAAAAATTAATTCCATCGACAAAACAATACGGCAGAGCGCCCCAAACCGTTATAACAATCCATGTAAGTGTTACCGCAAAAAAACCGTCCCGCGAATAAATGCGCGGCGCTTTTTTTTTGAACGATAAAAACACAGGAGGCGCAAGCAGCACAACTGCGGCAAGCGAAATGCCGATGCCGCTAATCATCTGTTTTTCATTAAACACAAGCGCTAAAACAAACGCCGGCAGCATCATTGGAAACGAAAATGCCAGTGCCGCCACTGGAAACCGCAGTAAACCAATACCCCTCAATAAAAGCTCCTGTTTAAATTCTTTGTTTTCATTGCTCTTCTATATTGATTTCGCCAATGGGAATAATTCTTACCTCCTGTACAATTTCGCGTACAGAGAGAACAACCAGTTCCGGAAATTCCCATTCCGTTGATTGCTTTATAAGATAACGCGCGCCTTCCGAAGCGAGTATCAAAGGCGGAGTCCAGCCCTGCTCTTTCATTAAAGTTATAGAACGTGAAAGCGCTTTAAGCCAGGCGGCGTGCAGTGCCGGTTCAAGGCCGGAAATAGCGCCGGAAGTTGTCTGAACCGCGCTGTCTATTATTTTTTGTTCCAAAGCACGCTCCACAGTAAGGCAATGCAGATTGTGGTCTTCGTTGGCGTATTGAAGGCAAATTTGCCGGCCAAGCGCCTGCCGTGCCTTTTCGATGAGAAATTGAGCAGGATATTCAAAACTTTTCTTTGCGGCGGCGGCAAAATCGGCGCAAGCTTCGAGTATGGGTATCATATTTCTAATTGAAACTTGTTCACGCAAGAGCCCCTGCAGCACTTTTTGAATTTCGCCAAGCGCAAGCACCTTTAAGGCTTCATCTACAACTGCCGGATAATCTTTTTTCAAGGTATCAAGAATCTGCTGAGTTTCCTGCCGCCGCAATATTTCGCCGGCGTTAGTTCTTATAACTTCGGTTAAATGCGTTGTAATAACAGAAGGCGGGTCTACAACCGTGTAACCTGCGCGTTCAGCCTCATCACGGTATTCATCGTTTACCCAAATTGCGCTCATTCCGAAGGCAGGGTCGACAGTACGCTCTCCTGGAATATCATCTTTTAGCCCGCCTGGATTTACGCAAAGATAACAACCCATTCGAATTTTACCGCGGGCAAATTCTACTCCGTTTATTTTGAAGCAATATTCAGAAGGGTCAAGCGCCATATTGTCTATAATACGAATTCTTGGAATAACAAGCCCAAGTTCCAGCGCGCTTTGGCGGCGCAACATTTTTATCCGTTCCATAAGTTCCGCGCCTTTATCTTTATCGACAAGCGGTATAAGACCATAACCTAACTCCAGCGAAAGCGGGTCAATGGGAACCACAGGTGAGAGTTCAAGGGAATCGTCTGTTGGTTTTTCTGCTTTTGGCTCATCTGA
>JAIRPU010000116.1 GCA_031256815.1 Spirochaetaceae bacterium | reverse complement strand
AGGCAGAGTTTTTCAGGAAAAGCGAAGCAGGAAGCTGCGCCTTTTTGTTTGCGGCGGCGTTATAGCGTTTCATGCTATTCTTTTATTTGCCATGCGGTTTAACCTGCGCGCCGCGGCAGAAAGCGGAATAACAGAAACAGCGTTGCATCTGGTAAACATATCCGAAGCTGCTCCGCTTGCCGCTCCACGGCTCCCCCAAAAAACACCGCCGCCTGTCCCGCAAAAAGAAGATAAGCTTGCCGAAACAATTATAGAAAAAGACGACGACGTTGTAGAGGCGGCCGGCGCGGAAAAAAACACCGGCGAAGTTACAACAAACGATGAACTTTCTATGCAAAAAGCGTATATAGACAATAACTACCGCGCAATTTCGCGGCGAATTCAGAATGCGCTCGTTTATCCGGCGCAGGCAAGGCGTACCGGCGTAGAAGGCAGGACGGAAGTTGCATTCATTCTTGAAGCCGCCGGAACGGTACGCGAAGTGCGCTTACGCCGTTCAAGCGGGTCTGCAATTCTGGACGAAGCCGCCTGTCAGACCGTTTCCCGCGCCGCTCCCTACCCGCCGCCGCACGCCGAAATTCAGCTTATAATTCCAGTAGTATTTTCATTGCGATAATCCGCTGTTAACCGGCGTTTAGCCTGGAATGCGGCGCGCAGACGGCGGCTTTGGTTTTCAAATTAAATAACTTCATCTTAAACCTGCTTAAAAAAAGTAATTGACAAACCTCAGGTTTTTTAATATCTTAAAATTATGGAAGAAGCTGTTGCTTTTGACGGAGCGGACGGAGCTTATCATTTTAAGCTTAAAAAATTTGACGGGCCGCTCGACCTCCTCCTGTCTCTTATTAAAGAAAACAAAGTTAATCTTTACGATATACCAATTGCCGAAATTACAGAACAATATCTTGAATATTTATCTCTTTGCGGCAAAATTGACCTTGACGGGCTTAGCGAATTCTACGCTACCGCCGCGCTGCTGCTGTATATTAAATCTAAAATGCTCCTGCCGGTTGAATTTAAAGATGATGACGAAGCCGAAGACCCGCGTGGTGAACTTGTCGAAAAACTAATTGAATATCAAAAATTTAAAAAACTTTCGGAGCTAATGGAAGAAAAAGAACGTGAAGCAGAATGGGTTATAGAACGAAGAAAACTGCAGCGCAGCCTGCCTTTTGAAGACGGGCAGCTTTGGGAAAAAATTGATGTATGGTCATTGCTAAAAACTTTTTCTAACATTACAAAAAATCTTTCTTTGGAACGCATAATGGATTTGCGCGAAGAAGTTTCCATAAACGAAAAAATTACTTTAATAGACGAACTGCTAAGTGCAAAAGGTGAATGTTTGTGGACAGATTTACTTGGACGCGGAACTCTTATGGATATGGTTTGCGCATTTTTAGCGATTCTCGAAGCGGTAAAACTACGCATTATAAACGTCTACCAGCACCGTTTGTTTGGCGATATACTAATACGAAAACCGGAAAACGGGTAAAAAATAAAACTATTTTAAGGAGTTTTTTATGGCGAAGAAAGTATTTGTTTTTTTAACTGACGGGTTTGAAGAAGTAGAAGCGCTTAGCGTAGTGGATTTTCTTCGCCGGGCAGGGGCGGAACTTACTACAGTTTCTATAAGTGAATCAAAAACTGTAACCGGTTCCCACAATATACCTGTTATAGCCGACTCGCTTATAAAAGATATAGATGCGGACAGCGCCTGTTGTATTGTGCTGCCTGGCGGTCCCGGCGCGGCAAAACTTGCCGCTTGCGCGCCTCTGGATAAAATTATCCGCGATTTTGAAAGCGCCGAAAAGCTTATCTGCGCTATATGTGCAGCGCCATCCGTTGTTTTGGGCACAAAAGGGCTGCTCTCCGGACGAACCTATACTTGTTACCCGGGAACCGAAGCGCAGGTTCGCTGCGAAAGCGGCTGCGCAAACTGGACGCCGGAAATGGTTGTTGCAGATGGCAATTTAATTACAGGCCGCGGCCCTGGGGCAGCATTAAAATTTTCATTGCGAATTATCGAAGCGCTTTTTGGAAAAGAACGCGCCACTGAAATAGCGGAACAAACCTTAACTGCCTAAACTGCAAAAACAACAATGCCGCGAAATCCGCTTCGTTCCAAACCGGCGATTATTATTACAGTTTTTCTTTTTATAATATTCGCGTCTTTAAGCATCTATAACTATCCCATGCTGCAGCGCTCCGCGTTTAAAACAACAATAGATTTTACCTATCCTGTAAGCGCAAAACACCAGCCGGACGGCAACATTTACGTCATAGACCGCTCGCTTTCAAGAATTGTATGCATGACTTATGACGGCAAAGTTAATTACAGTATATACGCAAGAGAAAACAAAGAATATGTATCGTTTTGGGATACCGCTGGCGACGACAAGGGGCGGCTGTTTGTTTATGAATCTGTTATTGATAAAAGCGCATTCCGCACATTAAAAGACAGGGTGCGGCTTTACGAAAATGGTAAATTTAAAGCAGATGTTTTTGTTACCGAATATCCGGCGGACGGCAGTTATAACCCGCATACAATGCCATTAATAAATTCACTTTGCTGCAAAGACGGCATACTTAGCTTTTCGTATTTAAAAGCTGGTTCTGTTTTGCTTTATAATTACGATATAAATTCTGAAAAGCTTTCTCATTATGAATATAAACACAATATTTTATACGAAGATTCCATTATTAACACCGATTATCCCATAGGTTCCCTGGCTCAAAACGATTCGCGCACATTTGTTTTTGTTACGCGCGGCGGTGAAATTTTCGAATCAAAAGACGGCGGCGCGCCGCAGCTTGCCGCAAAATGGGAGTATTCTTTGGAAAAAGGTGGCAGAATTCCATGGTATGCAAAATACGATGACGAAGGCAGAATTGTTGTTTTAGACATAATTAGCGGCAACATATTCAGGCTGGAAAAAGGCGGCGGCGAAACTGCTTTAATTCCTGAAGAATATCTGGCAAAACTTTTTTATTCAGGAGAAATGCCGCGTAAATGCCAGTATGATGTTTGCGGCTCTTTTATGTCTGGCGTTTTTGGCGGCGCTGTCTGGATTTACGATGGCGCTGAATGGACAATCCGCAAAAGCGCGGAGCTGCCAACCTCCGAAAAAGCCGCGTTATGGGCGGCGCGCATTTTTGTAACTGTTACAGCGCTTTTCCTTGCAGTCGGCCTTGTTTTTTTGTTTTTTAAAGTTTTAAAAAAACGTATACTTTTAACACTGCGGCAAATAATTGTAACGCTGCCCGTTTTTATTATTTCGTATGTTGTTTTATATAACATGATAAATGTTTTTTGGCAGGGACAGTTATACCGCAATGTTTTTGAAGATTTAAAACGCTATGCGGAAGTTGCGGCGCCTTATTTTGCGGGAGAAACAATAGAATCAATTAATTCTTTAGATGATTATAAATCTGCTAAATACCGTAGTATTTACGAAACAATGTCGCTTATAAATAAAAACAACAAAGATGAATGGAATAAAGCTTATTATATTGACATATACAAACTTTTTAGCGCTGATATTTATGGCAGGCAAACAGACATTGCCGCGTATGTTGCCAATTCAAACCGCGAAAACAGCATTCTTTGCCCCATGTGGGAGATTACTGCAGAAAAACGCGGCATACTTGATTCCGGCGCGTATCATTCGGGCATGGAATTAAACAGCACAAGTTTTTGGGCATATTCCGTAGCGCCAATAAGGGACAGCTCCGGCTATGCCGTGGCGTTTTTGGAAATTGGGCGTGATATGTCTGGTTTTGAACTTATGATGGATAACCAGCGCCGCAAGGTTATGCTCATAGCGCTTGCGGCAAGCATCATTTTAATTTCACTAATGCTTGTTTTAATGTCGCGCATTACAATAAGGCTTTCACAACTCGCCAAAGCTCACAATGATATACTAGACGGCAATTACAAAAGGCGCATAGTTTACAAAAAAAACAACGAACTTGGCGATGTTATAAAAGGCTTTAACCGCATGGCAGAAGAACTTGAATCAAAACTTGGCGCAGAAGAAGCAAACCGCGCCAAATCAGCTTTTTTGGCGAATATGAGCCACGAAATTCGTACTCCAATGAACACCGTACTTGGAATGGCGGAATTAATGCCGCAGACAAATTTAACTCCGCTGCAAATTGAATATCTTAACAGCATAAAAAAAACATCGCGTTCACTCCTGCAAATTATAAATGACATTCTGGATTTTTCCAAAATCGAAGCCGGTAAAATAGAATTAATTCCGGTTCATTTTGATATTGTTGAACTTTTTATGAACGTTTGTTCAATGTGCCAGTTTACCGCAGAACAAAAAAACCTGGAGTTTAACACAGAGTACGCCGAAGGCATACCCGGTACTGTATACGGAGACGAAGTGCGGGTGCGTCAAATAATTACAAATATAACCAACAATGCAATAAAATATACACGGCTTGGCAGTGTAAGCGTTTTATTAAATTATGAATATATAAGAGAGTTTTCGGCGCTGGACGGTGTTTATTATTATACAATTACAGTAAACGACACAGGCATTGGCATACGCGAAGAAGACCTGCCAAAACTTTTTTCCAGCTTCCAGCAGGTAGACACAAAAATAAACCGGAATGTGCTTGGAACCGGACTGGGGCTTGCCGTAACAAAACGTTTTGTTGAACTTATGAATGGCAAAATTACCGTAGAAAGCGTATATGGCAAAGGTTCTTCTTTTAAAATTTTTATGCCGCTGCCTCCAGGCGACCCTAAAAAAATTGAACGCGACATCACTGTAGAAACACGTTTTGTATCCGCCAAACCGGGTGTAAACATACTTGTTGTTGACGATACGCCAATGAATTTAATCGTAGCAAAAGGCTTTCTGGAAAGGCATAATATTTTTGCGGATACTGCGGCGGACGGGTATAAGGCGCTGCAAATGCTGGAAGAAAAAAATTACGACCTTGTGTTTATGGATCACATGATGCCCGGTCTTGACGGCATAGAAACCACAGAGCTTATAAGAAACTCAAACAACGAAAATAAAAACGTGCCTGTTGTGGCGCTTACTGCAAATGCAATTTCCGGTATGCGCGAAATTCTTGTAAACTCAGGACTAAACGATTATATTACAAAACCGATAGAATCTTTTGAATTAAACAAAATACTGCTTCGCTGGCTTCCCAGCGATAAAATTATTTTAAAAAATGATGAAATTAACGCAGAAACATCTGATATGGAAAATCAGATTGACCTTACAGGACTAAATGTTATTGACGAAATAAACATAAAAGAAGCTTTATCGCGTTTATCCGGCAATAAAAAAATATACAAAGAAATGCTGGTTTCTTTTTGCAGGGAAACAAGCTCTATTATAAACGATATTAGGCAGCTATGCAAAAATCAGGATTGGAAAAATTATGCAATAAAAGTTCACGCATTAAAAGGAATGTGCAGTTCAATCGGCGCACCGGAACTTTTTGACGAAGCTTTTGCGCTTGAAAAAGAGGCCAAAGATGCCGCCGCCGAAAACCGGACAAGCGAAAAAGCAATTAACAAAACTGAAGCTTTATGTTTAAAAACAGAATCGCTTTCGCAGCAAATTTCTGAGCTGGGCATTTTTGAAGACGAAGACGAAAATAAAGCTGTGCGCAAGATAGACAGGATTGTGCTGGTCGAAACACTCAACATGATGCGCGTTGCCGCCGCAGAAGCGCTGCAGGGCGTTATTGGCGCAACCGACAGACTTGACGCGCTGTCGCGCGAAGCAGAGCGAATGCGATTTTCCGGCAGTGCGGACGAAGCAATGTCCGGTATCTGCAGCAGCATAAACGATTTTGATTACGAAGCCTCATTAATGCGAATTAATATGCTGCTTGAAATATTGGAGCAGGAAACTGAATCATCATCTTAAAAAAATATTATCAGATCTGTCTTGTGGTAATACAGGCATAGAAAAAGCCGAAGCTGAAATTTCGGCTTTGTATTCTGGAGACCTTGGTTTTGCGCGAATAGACATACGCCGTGAAGAACGCACTGGCTTTCCAGAAGTAGTTTATTGCGCCGGAAAAAGCGTTGAACAGGCCGAAAAAATCATTTCGGCAATGCGCGAAACCGGAGTTCCCGTATTTGCCACCCGTGCCTCGCCGGAGCTTGCCGCTGTTGTAAGGGCGCGTTGCAAAGAAGCGGTTTGGGACGAACTCTCCAAAACATTAAGCGTTGGTGAATTCCGTGCGCCGGAAAAGCGGGAAGGGCTTGTTGTAGTTGCCGCCGCAGGAACTTCCGATATAGGCGTTGCAAGCGAAGCAGCGCGGACTGCAGAGTTTTTTGGCAGCAATGTAGAACTCATTGCCGATATAGGGGTTGCCGGTATACACAGACTTTTTTCTCAACTTGACAAAATACGCCGCGCCCGTGTAATCATTGCCTGTGCCGGAATGGAAGGCGCGCTTGCCGGCGTGCTTGCCGGACTTGTTGCCGTACCGGTTATAGCGCTGCCAACAAGCACAGGATACGGCGCGGCCTCAGGCGGAATAGCCGCGCTGCTTGGAATGTTAAGTTCCTGCGCGCCTGGAATAAGTGTTGTAAACATAGACAACGGCTTTGGAGCGGGGTATCAGGCAAACCTTATAAATCTTCGCGCTGTAAATTAGAAGCCCTTGCGGACAGTTTACCACAGGCGCATTTAGCAGCGCTGCAGTATTGTGCCGCCCGCTGCCGGCCGACGGCTTTGGCCGACACATCACCGCCGCCGGCTTGCCCCCCGCTGCCGGCCGGCGCACCGGCTTGCCGCCTTTTGCCGCCGTCAGTGTATCTCTGGTTTAAACTGTGCTTCTATAACGGCTTTTAAGCTTCTTTCAACAATCTCCCATATTACAATATCCGGTTTGCGTTCCAGAATATATTGTTTTTCTGTTTCAGAAAAAAATCGCCAATGATATTCGGTATATGAAAAAATGCACGATGTAAAAGGTTCCAGCGCGCTAAAAAACGAATCCCTGTAAACAATGGCTTTTGGCAGCGTTTTACTTGTATTTTCAGTAATAACCCCATCTGTGCCTTCATTTTTTATGTAACGATAAAACGAATCCCAGCCGCCCTGCGGCCGCAAATCAGGTATGGTTCTTTTTCCGTAACTGGTAAATCCAGACATGGGAACAATGTCGCCGGAAGAATCATAACGCACTTCTACCGTAAAGCGCATTTCAGGAAATTGCATATTTAAGAACCTGTTTTTTATATTATCATATAAAAGTTCAAAAGCATAATGAGCGCCCGCCATATTCCAGTGCGTGTCTGTTTCAAAATAAAGCGGCATATCATTTCTCTTGTTTTTTATCAGCCAATCACGTGGATATATTACCACATTTTTAAGTTTGTCAGGCAAGGCCGCCATAATTTGTTCTGTTCTGGTAATTCCCTGCGGCCTTTCAAATGGATAGTATTCAGAATAAATATTGTGTTTATTGGGCGCTATAAGAAAAAGAAATTGAATTCCGTTATCATTGCAAAAGTCAAGCCTGTTTTCAATATTTATAATGAATTGATTAATTTCTTCCGGTGTAAATAAATTCATTTTGTAAAAATCAGACAGATTATTTCCGTCAGAATAGTTTACATAGAAAAGCCAGCCCTCTTTGCCAATAAGAACATCGCCGTTCTTTTTTCTTCCGGTTACGGATAATTTTTTTGCGAAGCTTACCGCAGCATCTCTAAAACCAAAACGGTCATTGATATATGCGTCAAGCATGGCCGGAACTTTTTTTATGTTGCCGCTGTTTATTTTCCCATCTTCCATAAAATGCGGAAATTGCGCGAGCGTTCTGTTTTCTTTTAATGATATTGAATTTTTATTATCAATAAAAATAAATGGCACTGCAACAATAGCAACAAAAACCAGACTAAAAACTAATCCTGCTGTCTTCATAAAAATCCTAAAACAAAATCCTAAAACCTAAAATAAATAAACGGATTATACGTTCCGGACGCAAGCTGGCAGAACGATAATATGAGTAATATAATAAGCGCCGCATAACGCGGAATAATCAATGCATGGTTATACAAGGCGCTTATCTTTTTCCACCATGGAAAGGCGAAAAGCACAGCAGCAAAAAAAGATATAATAAACTGCCGGCCAATACCGGCATTTATAAAGAGTTCTACACTTTTGCTTCCCTGGTTCAAACTGAATATCCCATGCATAAAACGCAGGCTTTCTTTTATTCCAAATCTAAAAAACACCCAAAGCAAAACAACCGTAATAAGCATATAAAGATGTCCGCAAAAATTACGGAGCTTTTGATTCTTTATTATTTTAGCAATTTTATGCGCATATATTTTTTCAAAAAACAGAAGCGTTCCGTGTCCAAGCCCCCAAACAATAAAATTAAGCGCCGCACCATGCCAGAGCCCCGTTGTAAAAAAAACTATAAACAAGTTTAACGTTGTTCTAAGCTTCCCTTTCCGGTTACCTCCCAGCGGTATATAGAGATAATCCTTAAACCAGAGCGACAGCGATATATGCCAGCGCCGCCAAAATTCTGTTATTGATTTTGACGCATAAGGATAATTAAAATTTTCCGGTATATTAAAACCGAACATCATACCAAGTCCTATTGCCATGCCGGAATATCCTGAAAAATCGTAATATATTTGAAATGTATAACACACAATTCCAAGAACAAGAAAATAAAACGGAATCGACTGAAACGAAAAAGAAAAAATTTCATCGGCCATTGCCGCCATCGTATTTGCAATAAGTACTTTTTTTGAAAGCCCAACGATAAAACGTCCTGCGCCACGCGAAAAAAATTCTGTTGAATGGGCGCGTTCTTGTATCTGTAAATTTATGTCATGCCAGCGGACAATAGGCCCTGCAATCAACTGCGGGAAAAAAGATATATACAGGCCAAGATTCAAAATATTGTTTTGTGCCATGCATGGCCTTTTATACACATCCACCAAATACGAGATTGACTGGAATGTATAAAACGAAATGCCTAACGGAAGCGCAATATCCAAAAGCGGCACTTGAAACTGAGGACAATCAATCATTCTGAATATTTTATTTATTATTCTTTCAGAAAATGTAAAATATTTAAAATAAAACAGAAGCAAAAGATTTAAAGTTATGCCCGCCGCTAAAACAAAGCGCCTTGTTGACTTTGAAAACACCTGTTCTGCAAGCAATATACCGCAGCGGTAATTTAGCAGTATTGAAACCAGCATTACAAGAACATATTTCGGTTCTCCCCATGCATAGAAAACAAAACTGGCAATAAGCAAAAAATAATTCCGCGTTTTTATTGTGGGGCAATAATAATAGACAATTAAAACAAGAGGCAGGAACGCTATTATAAAAGTTAAAGAACTAAACAACATTCCTGCCTTCCTGGAATGTCGTTCCTGTTTTTGCTGCTTTAACCCTTACAGCACGGGGGGGGGGGGGGGATGAATAAAATAATGAAACATATTCAATTGCAATGTTATATAAAATACTAGTACGCATAAAACAGGGCAATAGCATTTAGATTTATAATTTCTTATAGAATAAAAAATTAGCTTATTGGGGGTGTCCGGTTAATGGTTTTTGTTAATTCAGTATTGATATACGATTTTAAATTCTATTTTTCTGTAAAGAAGACCAAATACACGCCGGTTGAGATAAGGGCGCGATACACATTTTCGGCGCTGTCATACAAGCCAAGTAATTTCCAATAACGCAGATTAACGCCGATTCCAAAATACCTGGTAATTGGAACATCATATTTAATTGAAGCGTCAATAAAAAATACATTTCCTGTTGAATGTTCAGGCGTTACCGGAATACTGAATATATGATAGCCCAGAGCGGCAAGTTCCAGCGTTCCCGCTTTATTATGAGATACCGTAAAAAACAGTTTGAGATTTTCGCCTGCTCCGTATGTACCGTGAGTATTTCCCAAATAGTTGCCGGAACTAACATTGCCGTTATACATACTTGTACCCCAGACTGTAAATCCAGCATGGGCTTTTATGACTGTGTACGCCTGAACAGAGAAAAAATTTGCGTGCTTTACACTCCAATCAAACGCATTGCTGGAAAATTGAATGTTACCGTATCCTGTATTATCAATTATTACATTGGTCGCGTTGAAAAAATCATAGTGCATAGTCAAGCCGGTACTGGTAAATTTTTGCGCAGAGGAAGTTGCAAATGAAAATATATAAGCATCCGAAAGCAGCTGCGCCTGGTAAGACTCGATATTAGTTGTAAGTTCTACGCCCAGCTCAAAGTGATTATATGGTATCCGGTTTTGGCTAAAAGGCTCGCCGTATACCGTGTTTACTCCTATATGCGCTCCCGGATAGCGCCATGAATCCGATTCGGCTTCGTGTCCAGAAAACCAGGCGAATGATTTTTCAACTCCAGTCCTAAACGAAACAGAGGCTTTATTATACCC
>JAIRPU010000118.1 GCA_031256815.1 Spirochaetaceae bacterium | reverse complement strand
CCGCCGCGTTTGTTAAACGCGCCCTTATCCTCTTACCGCCTTCTTCGGGGGGGGGGGGGACAAGGTAACTAACAACTTCTTCTTCGCCATACTACTACTCTCCTTAGGCAGCCTGCCTTTATGCAAATGCCGCCTTTTAAAATGTATTTACGGCATGGAACTAAAGCCTTGCCGCATATTTATAATATAACACATGAAGCGAAAATATGCAAGGGGAATTTTTTGAGGTTTGGAGAAAAGTTTGGGGTTGGGAAATATGATAGGAAGAGAATAAAAATCTTATAGATTTTTATTCTCTTTTATGCCAGCGCCGCGACGCGGCGCGGGGGGCGGCAGCGCAAGCGCGTTTGCGCTGCCGCCAGGGGGCTGATGTGGCCTGCCGCTTCGCCACGCGAAGCAGGCGGTGGGGCGATACGCACCGCGCGGGTGTTTCTGGTTTACGGTTGTTGGTTGCCGGGTTCCGGTTGAAAATAGGAAAACAATAAAAATCTTATAGATTTTTATTGTTTATTTTATGCCCGCGCGAAAGCGCGGTGCGCTTTCGCGCGGGGGCGATGGCTGTGCCCGCGCCGCTTCGCGGCGCGGGCGCCGTTGTTCCGCGCGGCCTGCGCGCTGCGCAGGCCGCCGCAGGCGATAAGGCCGCGAAGCGACCGCCTCCGGCGGCCACCACCGGCAGCCTGGCGACAATGCGCCGTGCGGTGTGGCCGCCGTTGTTCCCCGCGGCCTGCGTCCACGCAGGCCGCGGCTGGCGATAAAGCCGCGCGAAGCGCGGCTTCCACCGTCTGCGCGAAGCGCGGCCGCCACCGGCCGCCGGATGTTCCCGGACTTGATTCTATAAATAAAAATGTACAATGCACTTGCAATTTTAAAAATTAAGCAATATAATGTTATAGACGTAAGAGAATGGAAAAATCGGAGAAAAGAGGGCGGCCTATTATACTTGCAGTCGATGATAGTCCGGTGAATCTTCGCACTGTAAAAGTGTTTCTTGAAGCTAAATACGATGTTATACCCGTAAAATCGGGTATTTTAGGACTAAATGCCTTAAAAGGACGAAAAATAGACCTCATTCTATTGGACATTGATATGCCGCTTATGTCCGGTTTTGACTTTCTAAAACAGCTTAAACAAATCCCGGAAAAGAGCGGAATTCCTGTTATCTGTATAACAGGTCTTGACGCTACTCCTGAATTAATTGCGCAGGTAATAAAATCAGGAGCAAAAGACTTTTTAACAAAACCATTTGAACCGGATACGCTTATGTCAAAAATAAGCCGCGTTCTGCATAACGAATGGAGATTTTAGCCGGCTGCTATTTTTTTCGTTTCGCGTGATTTACGTTTTTCGTTTTCATACGCCTGTTTCCATGAATCGTATTTTTTTTTGGTTTCTTCGGCTTCTCCTGTGTCGTTCAACATTAAATGAAACTGCCGCAGTGTCGAAAGAAAATTCATTGCAAGCCTTATATCATCAGGACGTTTTGTTGCAATAGAATACCGTTCCTGAAATTTATGCGCCTGTTGTTCAACAAGCGATTTTACAAGGTTAAGATGATAAAGCAATGGTTCGTAATCCGGCGCGGAAGGGTCATTATTTCCAAATGCTTTGCGAAGGTCCAAAAGATTCTTTGCTACAGCCGTATAACGGCCTTCAATATCAACAAAAGACCAATGCCATTTGGTATTATCGCCGTAACCTAATTTTAAAAGCGCAACACAACAGCCGATTTTTCGCGTAAAATCATATTTAGCCGCAGGACTTATAGAAGAAAGCTCGGCAAGATTTTCCTCGTAATCTGAAAACGGCACATCAATTTTGCCGGTTACTATGTTTTCTATGTAAACAATCGCTTTGGAAACTGCTTTTCGTGCTTCGCCAAGTGCAGTCTCATCCCGCTGCTCAAACACCATGCGGCAAACTCCGTTTATTGCAAGGTAATTTGAAGCCAGATTAAGCATATCGTTTGACAGCGCCCATAATTTAAGCGCAGCATTGTCAGGGTCGTTTTGACACTCTTCCAGCACCGTAACTTCGTTCTTGAGATAAGCACGGATTTTTTCTTCGTATTTTCGCGTTTTTTCGTCAAAATGCCGTTTTTTTTCCGGATCGTTTACTTTCATATATTAACCACTATTAATATTTCAAATTTAACTCAAAAAAGCTTTTTATTCAATCTATCAACGGCCAATAGAAATGTCACTACCAGGCGGCTTTACCAATATAAAAAACTGGCTTAAACTGTTTCTGGAAAGGTTGCGATGAAGTCCGCACAAAACACACGAATATACAAAAAAATACAGGCGCTGCTTTGTGAGTTACAGGAAGGACTTTATGATAAAAATACCGTTATATCCATTGCCCTGCTCGCTTCAATTGCCGGCGAAGGGCTTTTTATGCTTGGGCCTCCAGGCGTTGGCAAAAGCCTTGTAGCGCGCAGACTGAAATTCGCATGGCGGGAAAGCGCCGTATTCGAATATCTTATGAACCGCTTTAGTACGCCGGATGAAATTTTTGGACCTGTTTCCATTTCAAAACTCAAAAACGAAGATGTATATCAGCGCAGCACAGAAACTTTTTTGCCGGAAGCCGACATCGTGTTTCTCGATGAAATCTGGAAGGCCGGCCCCGCCATACAGAATGCACTCCTTACCGTGCTAAACGAAAAAATTTTTAAAAACGGCAATATTGAAATGCGGGTTCCGCTAAAAACACTTATTGCCGCCTCAAATGACCTGCCCGCTGAAGGCGAAGGTCTGGAGGCGCTTTGGGACAGATTTTTGTTAAGAGTTAACGTCGGCGCAATAAAAGATGAATCGCTTTTTTTGCGGATGATTAACGACACAAAAGATTCTCTTTGCGATAACATCAGTGCAGAAAATAAAATTACCCCATCTGAATACGAAGAATGGCAGCGCTCTTTTAACAGAGTGGTTTTGGGCAGCACCGCAGAAGAGGTAATTCTTATTCTTAAAAATGAAGATGACGCTGTTTATATTTCTGACAGACGCTGGAAAAAGATAGCGCGCCTTTTGCGCGTGGCGGCTTTTGCCCACGAGCGCAGACAGGTGCGGTTAAGCGATACAATTTTAATTCAGCATTGTATATGGAATAATCCTGAAGAATATGAACGCTCCCGCGAACGTGTTTTTAGTGCTATATTAAAACAAATTTACGGAGACGAAAATGGATTTGAAACGCTAAGCGGCGCGCTTAACGCGCTGGATTCCGAAGTGCGAAACGCCACAAGAATTATCCAGGATACGCGGCAAACTGTTCCGCTTATGGTTGATAACCGTTATTATACGGCAAAAAAAGAAGCGGCACAGGCTTATATTCAAAAAGAAGATTACGATTCACTTGGCATTGAAGCCAAAAGTATAAAAATTTATAAAGAAATAAAACTTTTAAAAGGCTACAGCAAAGAGTCCGGAGAGCCGTATATTACATTTGACAGAGACGCTTTATGCGCGCGTTCAAACACGCCGTTTGGCATCGTTATAGACGGCGAAATTTATACGCTTGTTTTAAAAACATCAGGCGACAAACGGAAAATAAAACGCCGCGCCGAAAAACGAAAAGAAATGTTATGGGATTTGCGTTTAAAACAAATTAACGAACATATTTTAATTATGCAAAAAAAATTAAACGCGGCGTTAAAAGAATTTAAAAACGTGGTTCATCTTTTTGTTACAAATGAAGATTTGGAAATAATGACGCAGCGCATAAAAAATGCGCAGCTGGAACTTGATTCTCTTTTACCTCAAATGAACGAAGTTAAACGTTTATACAGCGATATTGAAGAAGGGCATATAATTCTTGAAACTGCA
>JAIRPU010000044.1 GCA_031256815.1 Spirochaetaceae bacterium | reverse complement strand
CCGCTTATCGCCGTGCTAAAATCAAAAGCGGCGGCCGCTGTGGACGGATTAGCCTGCGAATCAAACTTATGCCAGTTCGTGTCTGCCCTTGTGTAATTCGCGCGCAAAACCGTGCCGTCAATCGCCGGAATATCGGTTGACGCAAGTATGTAGTTATTTTCTTCTTTTGCTTCCACAGTGGAAATAATTGCCTGCGCCAGCGCCGTCTCTGTTGAGTTAAGCGGGTCGGAAGTATCGGCAAACTTGGCAAATTTAACCGAATAGCGCCCCCACTCGGGCGGTTCCATCCAAAGCGCGTAGAGCGTTTCTGGGAAGGATTCCATGTCGAAAATCAACTCGGTTGTGTTGTAATCCGTCCAGCCCTGGTCTTGTATGTAGGTTGTAAGGTCGTAATCTACTCCAGAGGGCAGCGGGGCTGCTTCCTGGTCAATCCATGCCAAAAAGATGTATTCACTTCCATTGCGGGGCGAACCCGTCCAGGTGTAGTTCATCTCGTCCCATTCTGCGCCTGCTTCCTCATCTGACGGCTGATTGATACGGGGCAGCACAAGCGGAAGCCCGTGGTGCTGCGCTACCTGAATCGGCTCTGAATCGCCGCTTTTAGCCCATTCGCCGCCATTTGGGTCAAAGTTAAGATATACAGGAGGCGGCCCTTCGTCCCCTCCGCCTCCGGTATCGCCTGTTGCCTTGCAAGATGCCGCAAACACTAAAACCGCCGCGGCTGCTGCCGCAAAAATGATTTTTTGTAATTTCATACACATCCTCCTAAAGATTGTATTTTTCTCCGGTAAACGGATGCTGATTTCCGTTACCGTATTTGAGAACTTAAATAGAGAGCTGGTAATTGATAATTTGCCGCAGGCAGAGGGCAGGCGCAAAGGAGTTTTTCCACGCCGTGTTGAGCCGCGCAGAAAGGGGCGGAAAACAGGGCGCGCCTTCAACATAACTTTGCGGACAAAGCAGGCAAGAGATTTATTGATTAAAATATGAATTAAGTTTTTCCGCGGCGCTGCTGCGCAGACGGAGAAAAGCGCGTGTTTATCCGCGTCCCTGACGAGGTTTACGGGGGGGGGGGGGACGAATAATTAAACTGTGGATTTATTCCGTGTTTTATCATAACGGTTAAAATATAACACATTGCGCGAAAAAAGGCAAGAGGAATTTTTCGATTTTCGGTTGAGAGTTGAAAATTAGGAAGTTTAGCGGCTGAAGGGAGTCGAACCCTCGTCTCCAGCTTGGAAGGCTGGGATACTAGCCGTTGTATGACAGCCGCATACACGCATTATGTCATTTTTTTTAATTTTTTGTCAATTCAATGTTTGTGTATAAATCAATTAATAATCAAAATTATTTTAAGGGCTTGTGGTTTTTTGCCCGAATCGCTTAGAATTGAATAATGAAAGAACCGGCGCGGCTTAACACGCAAGCTGTATCGCTTACTCAGGCAGGACACCCGCATGAAGCAGCGGCGGTTTTTATTGAAGCGCTGCGCTTTGACCCCGAAAATCCGCTTCTTCACCTTAACCTCGGACTTGCTTATCAACAATCAGGCGATTATGACGATGCGCTTGACGAATTTCAAACGGCGCTCTGTTATAACGGAAACCTGCCGGAAGCATGGGCATCTATGGGACTGATCTATTATGAACTTTCGCAATTTAACTTTGCCGAAGATTGTTACAATAAAGCGCTTGGAATGAACGCATACGAACCAAAAACATGGAACAATTACGGGGTGCTTCACTTTGTGCGCGGAGATTATACCGCGGCGCGCGGATGTTTTGAACAGAGCGTAACAATATCGCCTTATTACAAAGACGCGCTTATAAATCTTCGTGATACCTGCCGTGAACTTAAAGACTGGACGGCCGCGGGTGAAGCGGAAAAACGTCTTGGCCTTTTAAAATGATTCGCGTACTTTATATTGCCGAAATTGTAGGCAAGGCCGGAATTAGCTGCTGTAAAAAAGCGCTTAACCTGGCAAAAGAACGGTTTAACGCGGATTTTGTTATTGCCTGCGCGGACGGCGCTACAAATGGCAACGGGCTTGGACGTAATCATGCGGCGTATCTTCATAAGCTTGGCATAGACGCGCTTACAACAGGCGAATGTTGTTTTTACAAAAAAGATTTAACCGCAAACATAGAGCGTATCCCCTATGTACTGCGCCCCGAAAATTTGGTTTCCGGCGCGCCTGGAAGCGGAACAAAAGTATTTAGAAATAAAATAGGCGTGGCAGTGCTGCTAGGTCAAAGTCATTTTAACAAACTGCACGGCGAAAACCCCTGGGAGCGTTTTGACGCGCTTGCCGCGCGGCTTAAAGCGCAAACTCCATTTGTAATTATTGAATTTCATGCCGAAGCCACGGCGGAGAAACAAACGCTTTTTGCGCTGGCCGCCGGCAAAGTCTCCGCCGTTATCGGGTCTCATACAAGAATACAAACATCAGATGAACGAATAATTGGCGGAACTGCTGTAATAAGCTGCGCGGGGCGCACAGGCAGCATAAACTCTGTCGGCGGCTGCGATACCGCTTCCCGGATAAAAGAATACCTTTCAGGCATTCCTGATTGGACGCGCCCCGCATGGGACAACTGCGAGCTGCAAGGCGTTAGCCTTGAGCTAAACGAGGACGGGAGCGCAGCCTCTATCGAGAGGTTCCGTATTCCCGTCCAGGGTATTGTCCCGGAAACAAATTCTTAATGGCCCCCTTCGGAACCTTTGTAATGCGTATGCAAAAGATGATGAGATTCATGCCCGCAAGGTTCTTTTAAGAATTCATCATATATCTTTTTGATTGACGGATTCTCGTGACTCTTGCGTTTTGGCAGATTTTTATCGCAGTCAAAAGTTGCTTTACGGCGGTTTTTCCAGGCATCGGCATATTCGGCCTCGTTAAACAACTTTGGCTGGCCGCCGCCAGAAACACAGCCCTGCGGACAGGTCATAACCTCTACAAAATGGCAGTCTAAAGCGCCGTTTTCGAGCTGGTCAAGCACCGGGTCTATGTTTTTAAGATTTGTAACTATGCCAACTTTAAGCGTAAGGTCGCCAACTTTAATTGCCGCGCGTCTGAATCCATCTGTGCCGCGTACAGGCATTATATCAACATCTTTTTCGCCAAGCTCTTTGCCGGTAACAAGCGTGTAGCCTGTGCGAATCGCCGCTTCCATAACGCCGCCGGTAACGCCAAAAATTACGCCCGCGCCTGTATAATCGCCAAGCGGCATATCGAATTCTTCTTCCTGAAGTTTTGCCCAGTCAATATTAAAATGCTTTATAAGATAGCCAAGTTCGCGTGTGGTAAGTACCACATCAACATCGCGCATACCGGAGCTGTTCATTTCCGGACGCGAACATTCAAACTCTTTACAGGTGCAGGGCATAATGGAAACCGAAAAAATACTCTGCGGGTCTGTATTGTTAATTTTTGCGCCGAAGGTTTTAAAAACAGGCCCAAGCATCTGCTGCGGGCTTTTGCAGGTAGAAAGATGCTTTGTTAAATGCGGACGGTTGTTTTCCAGATAGCGCACCCAGGCCGGGCAGCAGGAGGTAAACATTGGCAGCGTACCGCCCTTGGTAACACGCTGCACAAGCTCCGTGCCTTCTTCCATTATCGTAAGGTCGGCGCTAAAGTCCGTATCGTAGACCTTTTTAAAACCAACTTTTCGCAGTGCCGCGGCAAGCTTCCCCGGCGAAAGAGTGCCAAGCGGCATCCCGAATTCTTCGGCAATAGCCACGCGCACCGCAGGCGCCGACTGAACCATTGTTACTTTTGAGGGGTCGGCAAGCGCGTTAAGCACCTCGTTTATGTGGCTTACATTGTGCGCGGCAAACAAAGGCTCTTTTACAACTTCCGGCAAGCCGCGCGCAGCGCGTTTTTCAGCGTAAAGCGCCGCGCCGTGGTCAATAATAGAAATATAAGATTTACACTTTTGCACACACTGGCCGCACATAACACAGCGTTCTTCTACAATCGTCTGCGGCTCATGCGGATTCCCTTCTATGGCATAAGCGGGGCAGACTTTGGTACATTCCTGGCATCCTGTGCAGATATCTTTATCTATTGAAATAACAGTCATTTTATTCTCCTTGTTTTGTGTTTATGGAAGGCGAATCAAGCGCTTCTGTGGCGTTTATTGCCGTTAACCTTTTGGAGGTTATATCCGCTTCGGGGTCTACCAAACGAATCGCCTCGTTTGGGCAGGCCGCGACACAGGCTTGTTCTTTTTCGCCATGGCAAAGGTCGCATTTGTAAACAAGACATGGCGCTCCGCTGTTTTCGGCAAGCTCGCCGCTGGAAAACACTTCAATCGCTCCAAACGGACAGGCCATTGCGCAGTTACGGCATCCAATACACTTGCGCGGGTCAAGCAAAACAATGCCATCTTCGCGCTTTATAGCGCCGGTAAGGCAGGAACGAAGGCATGGCGCGTCCTCGCAATGATGACACTGCACCGGCATACACTTGGTTTGCGTGCGCGTAAGATAAAGACGCGGAACCACAGATTCGGTAATACAGCCTATGGTTCTTGGTCTTTTAGCCCGATGCCCCGCAAAACAGGCAAGTTCGCAGGCGCGACAGCCGGTACACTTTGAAGTGTCGGCTAAAACGAATAACGATTGTTCTACACTCATATTGTCTCCTTTAAAATTGAGCATGAAGCAAACTCAAATTCAAAATGAAAACGCGCTAACGGCGTTTTCCCGTTTTTTTTCGGCGTCAAGCATATCTATAATTCGTTTTTCATTGCTTTTTTTGCACTCTTCCACACAAGAAGGGAGTTTTTTGCCATGTTTGGGGCATGAAGCGCACTTTGATTCTTCTATTAACAAATTGCCGCTGAAAAAAACAAGCGCGCCTGCACTACACTTAACCTTGCATGGATAAGCCGCGCAAGAATCGCAGTGAACAAGAATATATCGAACTTGAGCATCCATAATGATTATTAAATCATACTTTTATCTTATTTGCAAGAAAAATTTTTACGGCCGGGCGGTCGGGTGTGCGGCGTGTGGCGGGCGCAGGCCGCGCGCAGGCGGGCGCAGGCCGCGCGCAGCGCTTTGCGCTGCGCGCGTACACATTCGCCCTCGGCGGCCTGCGCTCACGCGCAGGCCGCCGAGGGCAGCGCACTTCAACCGGCGGCGGCGTGTGGCGGCAGCCACAGGTGGGAGCAGACATAACCGGACAAGAAACTCTACCCAAAAACCTGCATGGGACGGCAAACTCATATCTTTCCAAAAAAATCGTCCAGACGGCGGCCAATGTCGGCGTTTATTGTTTTATGAAGCCGCTCTACTAAATGAGGGCTAAATGCGCCTCTTTTCTCATTGCTGCCGGCAGCCGGCTGCGGGCATAAGTGTTCATAAACCTCAACTTCACGCGCTTTGGAAAGCCTGAGCAGCGTTTTGTCGCTGACCCACGTGCGGCAGCCTTCAATGTCATGTATCATCTGATACGAAACATCAACCGCTTCGGCTAATTTCTCCTGAGTAAGCCCT
>JAIRPU010000106.1 GCA_031256815.1 Spirochaetaceae bacterium | reverse complement strand
CAGGCCGCGGCTGGCGACAATGCCGCGTCAGCCGTCCGCCTGCGGCGGACGCGGACTAGGCGCTTATGCCTCCGGCAAAAATGCGCCCAAAAACCTGCTCGCTTAAAGACGGCTTATCTGACGGCGTTCATTCTGCTATAATACAAATAATGAGTTTTTTGGAAAAAAACAAAATTGACGCAATAGCGTTTGATATAGACGGCACTCTGTATCCTAATCACCGTATTTTACCCTCTCTTGTGCCAAAAGTTCTGGCGCACTTTAAACTTGTAAACGCCTTTCGTAAAGCAAGAAAAATTATACGCAAGGAAGAGTTTGAAGGCTCTTTTTTTGACGCTCAGGCAAAGATTATTTCGCAGATTCTGAACGAAGACGAAGCGGTTTGCAAAGCCTGCGTGGAGCAGCTTATCTACCGTTCGTGGTGTGATGTTTTTAAAAAAATAAAACCTTTTAAAAATGTTCGCGCTGTTATTGAACACTTCCGCTCCCTGGGCCTTAAAACAGCGGCAATGTCCGACTTCCCGCCGCACGAAAAACTGCGGAATCTTGGTTTGGACGGGCTTTGGGATGTTGAAATTGGCTCAGAGTTTACAGGCCGGTTAAAACCAAACCCGCGCCCATTCTATCGTTTGGCGGAGGCGCTGGGAACTCCGCCTGAACGTATCCTTTATGTTGGCAACAGCGTTACCCACGACATAAAAGGCGCTTCCGGCGTTGGAATGAAGACGGCGCTTATAGAACCTGTGCCGCGCCTGCGCTTCCATGGCGGCGCTTTGATTGTGTTCCGCAGTTACCGCCAGCTTGAATGTGCCGTATTGGGGTAGCAAAATGACTGTAAATTTTTTATTGAATAATAAAAAAGTTACCGCCGAAGCAGAACCTAACGAAAGACTGATTGACCTTTTGCGCGGAAAATTCGGGCTTACCGGCGCAAAATCGGGCTGCCATAGCGGGCAATGCGGCGCCTGCGCAGTATTTTTTAACGATGTTATTACCCCCTCATGCCTTGTTCCGGCATTTAATTTGAATGGCGCAAACGTAATCACAATAGAGGGATTTTCGGAGACAGCCGAATACAAAGATATTATCGCCGCTTTTACCGGCGCAGGCGTAGAAAACTGCGGTTACTGCAATGCCGGCAAAATCCTTTTGGCGGAATCTCTTTTGCGTTCAAAACAGTCTTTGTGCAAAGAAATTATTGTCCAGGCCTACGACGGCACAAAATGCCGGTGTACAGACGCGCAAACGATTGTCCGCGCCGTGCTTGCCGCGGAGGAAATACGAAACCGGAGGCTTAATGCAGAGTAAACGCAGCCGCGTGTTCTATCCGGCAAGCTCGAATGAACTTTTGGCTGAATTGGGCCGGCACCCGGAAGCGTCGTTGTTTTCCGGCAGCGCCGCCTGGCTGCAAAAACAGACCGGCAGGCTTTTTTCACTGCCGGAATCAATTATAACGATGCACGGAATAGATGAGCTGCGCAAAATTGACCGCACGGAACGTTATTTGGAAATAGGTTCCATGGTTACGCTTAACAAGTTACTTAATTTGGGGAAAATCGTTCCCGAAGCGCTTGTGCTTTCGTTAAAAAAAACTGCAACTCATTTTTTGCGTAATTTAACTACAGTAGGAAGCTGCGTTTGCCGGCGCTGGACGCCGGAACCTTTTGTCGCAAGCCTTGTAGCGCTTGATTCACGTTATGAATTGCGCTCCGCCGGATTTAACCGCTGGATAAGCGCCTCGCAGTTTTGCAGCAAAGCTATCGAAGAGATTATGAATCAAAATGAATTTCTTTCGCGAATTCGTGTGCCGCTGGAAGATTGGGATTACACGCTTTGCCGTGATTTTAGCGCGAAAGAGTCCGGCGATAACTGTAATGAATTTGCAGTATTTCTGGCAAGAATTCAAAAAGATATACTTACAGATGTCCGTTTGATTTTTTCCGGCGCTACAATTTTACGCGACAGAAGTTTTGAACTTTCAATTTCTGGTTCAAGGCTGCCGCTTGATAAACGTGTCCTGGAAAATTTTTTAACTATTTGGCGGAATCATCTTTCTTCAATAGAAAACCGTTCGGAGTTTCAAAAAGAAAAACTTTTAAACTTTATTGAACAGGCGCTCTTGTATTTTGCATATTAAGTTTGTTAAACCGCTTTTTTCTGGCGTGCGCAATAAATGAATCGCCGGACAGTCCGGTAATGTAAATTGTGCGTTATAAAAATTAACAGGATTCGCGTAAAATAAGCTTTGCGCCAAGCCGTAATATGGCGCGTTCAGAGCCTCTGCTTTTAATTCGTTTTAAGAGCTGTTTTGCGGCAAGCGCGCCAATATCACGGGAGGGCTGAGCAACCGCGCTGATACGCGGATTTGTAAGTGAAAGCCAAATATCATCATCAAACGTAATTAGTTTTACATCGCTGCCAATTTTAACATTATGTTCTTCAAGACAGTTTACAACGCCTATGGCGGCAAGACTGTTTCCGCAAAGCACGGCGTCAACTTTTGAATTGAGGAGCTTTTGCGTAAAATTATACGTTTCCGCGCGTAAAAGTTTATGATACTCGACAGAAGTTCCAGGTACTATTTTTATAAGCTCAGGCTCCACAGAAAAACCGGCTTCATCAAGAGCGCGTTCATATCCTGCGAGCCGTTCTTTCATTGTAATATCAGTTGAGTTATCCTGTCCTCCAAAATGATAAGAGACAAAAGCTATTTTTTTGCAGCCTGTTTTAATAAATCTTTTTACCGCCATATACGCGGCTTCGTTATTTTCCAACAGTACAACGTCTGCGTCATAACCGCTTGGTTCGCGGTCAACAAACACAACAGGGTATGAACGCGGCAAAAATTTGGAAAGATAGGTGCAATCCAGCAGCACAGGTACAACAATAAGCCCGTCTACGCCGCGCAAATAAAGCGACTCTATGCTGCGTGATTCGTTTTCTTTTTTTTCGCCTGCGTCAATTATTATAAGCTGATACCCGAATTTTTCTATTGTTTTTTCTATGCCTTTGGCTATGTTTACATAAAAATGACTTTCTAAATTTGACGCCACAAAACCTATAAGCCTTGATTTTCCTGAACGCAAATTACGTGCAACAGGATTAACTTTAAATTTTAATTTATCAATAACAGCTTCAACACGCTGCCTGGAATCCAGGGACACAAAACGGGTGTTGTTTAAGACGTGCGATACCGTTGTAATTGAAACACCGGCGGCATCTGCCACGTCTTTCATCGTCGGGTTTTTGTGTTCTTCTGCCATTTGCCTTAAAATAAATTGTTGAGCCCGGCAGCTTAACTGTGTTTACTCTTTTTTGCTTTTTGCAGGCAGTCAAAACCAACCGCCGCCATAAGTACCGCGCCTTTTAAAACCATTTGCGTATACTGCGATAAATCCATCAAAACCATGCCGTTGCTTAAAACGCCCAAAATCAGAATACCGGCAACCACATTGGAAATACGTCCGGAACCGCCGTTAATACTAACGCCGCCAAGTACAACCGCCGTAAGCACATCAAATTCAAAGCCTTTACCTGCAAGCGCCTGACCGGACATTGTACGCGAAAGCATAACAATACCGGCAATACCGGCAAAAAAACCGGACAGGGTATAGGCAAGATACTTTACCCGCTTAACGTTTATTCCGGAAAGCGCCGATGCTTCTTCGTTTCCGCCAACTGCGTAAAAATAACGGCCAAAATAAGTTTCGTTAAGAATGAACGCGCCAATCGCAAGAATTACAATCATTATAATTACAGGAATTGGAATTGGCCCGGCATAACCCTGCCCAATAACTTCAAACCATTTTGGAAAGCCAAAAATAGGAACCCCGTTACAAATCATATAGGCTATGCCTTCCAGTATAGTCATTGAGGCCAGCGTTACAATGAGCGGCGGCATTTTGATATTGGCAATAATCCATCCGTTGCCAAAACCAACTGCAATACTCATAACAAGCGCAACAAAACAGGCAATTACCGGATTAAAACCGGCGTTTACCATAAGCCATGACGCGACTATGTTTACAAGCGTAATATTGGAGCCAATGGAAAGGTCAATTCCGCCCAAAAGCAGCACAAATGCCATTCCAACAGACGCTATGCCAAGCATGGAAATTTGCCGCATTACATTTAAAATGTTTTGCGGACGCTGAAACTTGCCGCCGGTTACCGAACTAAAGAATATAACAAGAATAATTAACGCAAGATAAATTCCGTATTCTTTAAGAATAGTTTTTACATCATATTTTTTAACAATTGTTTTTTCACTCATGCCGCTTTCTCCTTTTCTGTTTTTGAAGCATAACTCATTATAAGTTCCTGATTAAAATCTGAGCGCGCAATTTCACCGGTAATGCTTCCTTCCGCAAGAACAATAATACGGTCAGACATACCCATAAGCTCTTCCATTTCAGAAGAAATCATTAAAATTGTTTTACCGCTTTCTACAAGTTCATTAATGAGCTTGTATATTTCATGCTTTGCGCCAACGTCTATTCCGCGTGTAGGTTCATCAAGAATAATAAGCTCAGGTTCTGTTGCAAGCCATTTTGCTATAATTACTTTTTGCTGATTCCCGCCGGAAAGATTTTTAATTTTTTGCAAAAGATTGGGTGTCTTTATTTTTATGCTGTTTTTATAATCTTCTGCAATTCGATTTTCTCTTTGCTTGTTTACAACAAAAAAATGCGAAATTCGCCTTAATATAGCCATGCTGATATTTCCTTTTATGTCTATATCCAAAAGAGCGCCCTGTCTTTTGCGGTCTTCCGGAACAAGCGCAATTCCTGCATCTATCGCCTGCTGCGGAGTCCGCGGCGCGACCGGCTTTCCCTTAAAAAAGATTTCGCCTTTTTCGCGGGTGGCAGCGCCAAAAATTAATTCGGCAAGCTCAGTGCGCCCCGCGCCAATAAGCCCGGCAAATCCAAGCACTTCTCCACGCCGGACTTTAAACGAAATATTGCGCAGTCCGTTGCCACAAAGCCCCTTCGCTTCAAGCAGAACTTCGTCTTTAACCGGCGTATCGCGGTGCGGATAAGTTTCGGTAAGCTTGCGCCCAACCATGGATGTTACCAGATATTCAACATCGGTTTTTTTTGTCTCTACCGTTTCTATTTTATTTCCATCGCGCATAATTGTTATGCGGTCAGAAAGCCTGAAAATTTCATCCAGTCTGTGAGAAATATAAATGATTGTAACTCCGGAAGCCTTGAGTTTATCGACCATTTCAAAAAGCTTTCCTGTTTCCGCATTTGTAAGCGGCGCGGAAGGTTCATCCATAATAAGAATTTGCGCGTTTTCCGAAACCGCTTTTGCAATTTCAACAAGCTGTTGATACCCTACGGTTAAATTACGAACATTTGTCCGCGGATTAATTTTAATATCAAGAGATTTAAAAATTTCCGCCGCTTTTTCTTCCATCGACTTACGGTCAATGCAAATTGCGTTTCTGCGAAGCGCCTTTCCCAAAAAAATATTTTCGGCAACAGAGAGTCCGTCTACCAAATTAAATTCCTGATAAATTACCGCAATTCCATTTGATTCAGAAAGCTTGGGCGTCATTTTTTTAAAACTTTTGCCGTTTATAATAATGTTGCCGCTGTCCGGCTCTATCGCGCCCGAACAGGTTTTTATTAATGTAGATTTACCCGCGCCATTTTCGCCAACCAGGGCATGAACTTCACCACGCTTTATATCCAGCGATACATCATTTAAAGCAACTACCCCTGGATATGTTTTTGTAATATTTTCAAGTTTGAGAATGTATTGATCCTGCATTTGCGCCGTTCTCCTTTAGGCAGACAGGGGAGTATGCACTCCCCTTGAATTTTACTGCCGTGTTAAATCTGTATTTTCTTTTGTAATAGGAATAAGTTCGCGCATAATTTTTTTGTCCAATTTTTCGCCAGCAAGCAGCTGCTTTACCAGTCCAAAAATAATTCTTGCATTGGCTTTCGGGCTGCCAGAAATCATAACGGACATACGAACCGCTTCGTCGTTTTCTATCGCTTCAATTTCAAGGTCTGTAGCGTCAGCGGCAAACACGCCAAAGTCCGGCGTAAGTTTACCGGCGGCTTTAACCGCGTTGTTTGCGCCCACAGCGCCGCCGCCGCCTATACAGGCTATAACTTTAAGATTGGGATTCGCCTGTAAAATTGTTTCGGTTGCAGACTGCCCTTCGCGCGCGTTAATTGCGCTCTGGTCGGCGACTTTCTTTGCGTTTGGCGCAAGTTTTGCCATGGTATCGCGTATGCCGTTACCGCGTTCAAGAAGAATCGCTTCCGTATCGTAGTTAAGCACCGCGTATTCAGCGTTACCGTCCAGCTTTTCATTTATCCATTGGGCCGCCTGTTCGCCGATTACACAGCCAAGTTCGTAGTTGCTAATAAGCCAGTTTACATCGGAATTTTCGATGTCTGTATCCCAGCTGTAAACCTTAATTCCGGCTTTTCGCGCCTCTCCAAGTACATTTTCAAGCGAATACGGGTCTGTTACATGAATTATAATCGCGTCAACACCCTTGGAAATAAGATTTTCTACCTGCTTAATCTGCTCATTTGGATTTTTTGTGTCCATATAAGTAAATTCGCCTCCGTCCTCTGTAACAAGCCTGTCAAGCTCTTTGGCGGTGCCGCCCCAGGTAGGGTTGCTTAAATCCTGCACGGTAAACCCTATGCTATACTTGGATTTTTTACCGCACGAACCGAATCCAATGACGAGCGCCGCGGCGCACGCCAAAACCAAAAATTTTTTCATTTTCTCCTCCAAAATTTTAAATTTTATGTTAAGCCTTTTTAGGTCAGAACATCGTTGTTATATGCAGGTAAACGCGCCGTCTATTACAAAATCGCTGCCTGTTGTAAACGCGCTTGCATCTCCCGCAAGATATACCGCTATTGCCTGCAATTCCTCCGGTTTGCCCAAGCGTTTTAATGGAGCCATAGCGTTCCACTTTTCTATAAGCGGCTTTAGCGTGGGTGAAGAAAGCGTTAAATCGGTGCCGATATAGCCGGGGCTTATCGAATTTACGCGCACATTTTTTAGCGCCCATTCTACGGCGAGCGACTTTGTAAGCTGAATAACTCCCGCCTTTGAAGCGTTATATGAACACTGCGGCTGAGGCACATTTACAATGTGCGCAGACATGGAAGCCGTTGTAATTATCGAACCGCCGCCCTGTTTTATCATAACTTTTCCGGCAGCCTGGGCGCTAAGAAACACGCCTGTTAAATTAATGCGGATAACTTTTTCCCAGTCTTCCAGGCTCATCTCTTCCGCCGGAATGTTCATGCAAATACCGGCGTTGCAAAACGCGGCGTCGATACGCCCAAAAGCTGATAAAACCGCCGCCGTCATTGCGTCAACATCGGCTTTTTTGGTTACATCGGCGCGAATCGCAATGGCTTTGCGTCCGGTTTGCCGCGCGATTGTTTCCGCAGCGCTTTTTGCCTGCGCTTCGTCCATATCGACTATGGCAACATCCGCGCCCGCCTCTGCAAGCGCAGAGCCAATACTAAACCCAATGCCGCGCGCGCCGCCCGTAACAAAAGTTTTTTTACCGTCCAGCCTTAGCTTTTCTATAATACCCATAATATTTGTTTTACCTCTTAACCTTTTGGAAATCGTTTGCGCTAACGATTTCCTGCTGTTAGTTTATAAATTCTAACACCTTAACCGGTGTCTGTCAATAAAAAATTCAGTTTCTGTTTTGGGCGCATTTTTGCCTCCGGCATGGGGTGGAGGATGCGGCAGCGGCCGCCGCCTTCGGCCGCGTGGTAGCCGCCGCAGGCGGCCGCGTGGGGTGGCGGCGGGCGTGGGGTGGGAGCCTGCTAAACCGTGCGCGGTTTAGCAGGCCGTGCGCAGCCACACCGCGTCTGCGGTGTGACCGACGGTGTCCGCGGCCTGCCCGCCTGGCCCGCAGCTGGCGATAAAGCCGCGCGAAGCGCGCCCGCCGCCTTAGGCCGCGTGGTAGCCGCCGCAGGCGGCCGCGTGG